>NZ_JBBHZM010000033.1:0-41493 GCF_049843615.1 Fictibacillus sp. Mic-4
AATGATGTATATCGCTCTATCTTACGACCACCGGATCGTCGACGGAGCAGAAGCGGTAAGCTTCCTCGTCGCGATTAAGAAAATGCTCGAAGATCCAGAGCAATTATTGCTAGAAGGTTAAACAAATAAATTTTTAAAAATGGCTTCCTGGCAGGAAGCATGCTAGATTCTTGCCAGGAAGCCAAAAATATATCATGGAAGTTAAATGTTGAAACGCCCTTAATGGTGGGATCATAGTATGAATAGATTTCGATTAGTTTAGGGAGAAGTGTCTATGGAAGCGAAATATTGCAAAGAATCTCGAGTGATTCGGACAAGCCGGGTATTCCCAAACGATGTTAATAACCACAATACGTTATTCGGCGGCAAGTTAATGAGTGATGTGGACCAGGTCGCCTCCATTTCCGCAGCGCGCCACAGTCGAAAAGAATGCGTAACTGCTTCAACAGATTCAGTCGATTTTTTGCATCCCATCCAGCCAACAGATTCGGTTTGTTTTGAATCTTATGTAACATGGACAGGCACATCGTCAATGGAAGTATTCGTGAAAATTATAGCTGAAGACTTAAAAAGCGGTGAACGCAAAATTGCGGCAACTGCCCTCCTGACATTTGTCGCACTTGATGAGAATAAACGCCCAACGCGTGTTCCGGAAGTCATCCCGGAAACAAAAGAAGAGAAAAAATTGCATGAAACCGCACCCGAGCGGGCAAGAATGCGGAAGAAAAGAAAACAAAAAAGTAAAGAATTAGCTGCGTTTTTGACGATCGCTTAAAAAATACCGGGCCGCAACGATTTTGCGACCCGGCATTTTTGGTAAAAAAAGGCGTGGATCGAATTATTATCCCAAAACGCCTTCCTGCTATGATGCTTCATAGTTATCAAAAGTATTGATTAAACAGTATCTTCGGTTATGTTCCTAACCGCACGGTCTAATTGTTCAGCGGCAGCTCTTAACCTTTCTTTTTCCGTACATAATTTATTGATCGCTTCGTTTAACTGTTGATCCCTTAACGTAATCATTCTTGAAACTTCTTGCGGATTTGGCCCGCCCTGTACTTTTCTTCTTTTTACGAACTCGTTCGGGCATGTGATCGCTTCCCAATCTTTTTGTGAAACTTGAGCCGGGTACACATGCGCAATCATTTCATTTACTTCTTCAACCGAAAGCTCATGCAGCTCTTTGTTTTGGGATGTGCACGTTTTTGCAATGATGCTTGCGATTTTGTGTGATAAGCGAAACGGCACATGCTTCTCCCTCGCTAAGACGTCCGCCAATTCCGTAATTGTAATGCAAGATGTTCTTGCCCGCTTTGTCACTAGCTCTTCATTGACCGTCATTGTTCGAATAACCGCATGCATTAAATGCATCACCCGATTGGCTTTTTCATAACTGCGATATAAATGAGGCTGCAAGTCATCCTCCGTATCAACGATATCCCCAAACGGCGTATTATGGATCATTTGAATTGCAGATAGCGCTTCCCCAACTGAACTGCTTGCAAGCGAGCGGGAATGTTCAATCGACACCGGGTTTCGTTTTTGCGGCATGATGCTGCTAATTTGTACATAAGGATCGGCTACCCGAATAACACTAAATTCACGTGTTGCTTGCAGGAGAAAATCTTGAATCCACCTGCCTGCATTGGTCATTAGCGACAAGACGGAAGTCGCCGTCTCGATTAAATAGTCACCTGCGGCAATGGCATCATACGAGTTCTCAACAAGTTCTTGAAATCCTAATAACTCCCGGACCCGGTTGCGGTTGATCGGGAACCCTGTTGTCGATAGCGCCGCCGCACCTAGTGGCGAACGGTTCACGCATCTATAAGCAGACCATAATCGGTCAACATCCCTTGAGAGCACATCATGGATCGCAAGCAAATAGTGCCCTAACGTTGTCGGCTGGGCCGGCTGTGTATGCGTATAAGCCGTCATTACGGTATGCTTATGGCGGTTCGCTTGTTCCAATAATGCTTCTCCTACTTGCAAACTGCTTCCAATTAACTGCAAGATATGCTTTCGCAATACCATCCTATACATGGCCACACCCATATCGTTCCGGCTGCGGGCAATGTGAATTTTTCCTGCCAGGTCAGATCCGATTTCCTCGCTTATCTTCTGTTCCATCATAAAAAATAAATCCTCAAAATGCGGATCGTATTGCAAGCTGCGGTAATCCGTTTTTGATACGTTCTCAATTCCTTGCAGCATGACTTTCGCTTCGCTTTGCGGGATAATGTTTTGTTCGGTTAACATGACAACATGCGCCCGGTGGATTTTAAACATATCCGTAAACAAATAATCGCGTTGATCTTCAAAGACGTGGCGCAGCAAATGCTCAACATAGGATTTCCCTGGAAACACAGAGCCTTCTTGCTCGATAAACTCTTCTTTTTTCATTATGCCGGTTCGCCCCTCCCTATTTAAAGACTAAAGTGACCGCTCCGCTTTCACACCGAAAAATTTGTTGGATATAAACAGCACAATGGCAATTAAACTAATTTGAATCATTCCATACGCTGCAGCCTGGCCCATATTAAACATCCGAAGCTGGTTCATAATTTCGATTGATATCGGCCGGTTGTTTAATGTATAAAGCAGCACCGATGTCGGAAATTCGCCAACTGCTTCTACAAACGCGAGCAATGTCCCGGAAAGAACGCCCGGCAGGACGAGTGGCAGCACGATCCTTCGAAACGTATAAAACCACTTTGCGCCTAAATTTCTCGACGCTTCCTCCAACGAATCATCCAATTGTTCCAGCGCCGCATTTGTTGAACGGACAACAAGCGGGATATGGCGAATAAAGTAAGCCAGCGGCAAAATCCAAAACGTCCCTACTAGTATATGGCCGAACGTTAAGATCGATCGTTCATTGAATGCCAGAATAAGATTCATCCCGACAACGGTAGCCGGCAATGCCCATGGAAGCATGACCATACTATCAACCAGGTTTTTACCGATAAACTTGCGCTTCACTAGCACATAGGAAGTTATGACGCCAAATACCAGGTTTCCGAGTGTTGCAATAAATGCCAGCGTCAAACTGTGGCGCACGGGATCCCAAATAGCCGGGTCCTTAAATAGCAACATATAGTTTTCAAAATTAAAAACTGACGGATACGTTTGCCATGTCCACGTGCCGTCCGGAACGAGTGATAATACTAAAATCGTCGCATGAGGAAGCAGCAAAACAATAACCCCTATGACACCGATTGCGACCATCGTCCATTTGACAAACAGGTTCTTTACCTCGCTTCGGTGGGCACCGATTCCTTTCGCCTGCATCCGGTAATCTTTTCGATTTTGGTACCATCTCATAAATAATAAAAAGGAAATCGATACAATGGATAAAATGACGGATTGCGTAGCGGCCATCTCCATATTTCCGTTTATTTTTGAAAAATAAATTTGCAAACTTAAGACTCGAAATCCACCGGCGAGAAGAAACGGAGCGCTGAAGGACGCCATCGATGTCATAAATACGAGCAAGGATGCTCCTACTATCGCTGGTGTTAATAACGGCAAGGTGACTTTACGAAAAACCGTCAAGCGGCTTGCCCCTAAATTGAATGCGGCTTCTTCAAGCGACGGGTCAATATTTCGAATGGTAGAGGAGACGGTCATGTAAAAATAAACATACATCGTGTACGCATGGACGATTAAAATTCCGGATACGCCGCCGATTTTAAAAGGCACCTTTTCAAGTCCAAATAAATCCTTTATTGCATTTGGAATAAGACCTGACTCCCCGTATAAAAACATAAACGCCATCACGCCAACTAGTGAAGGAAGCACCATCGGCAAAATGGCAACACTTGAAAAAAAGCTGCGTCCCGGAAATTCATATTTATTAAAGATAAATGCCAGCGGAATGCCGATAAGGGCACTGCATAATACACTTAGCAGCGAAATATACACCGAGTTCCACAGCGCCTCTAAATTAGACAGGCTTTCCGGGCTAAAGAATGCCTTATAGTTGCCAACCCCTATGCTCCCTTTATAAAAAAAGCTTTCCCAAAGCGTCCGGATCGATGGATAAAGAACATAACCGACCAAAACAAGGACAACCGGAATAAGAAGGAACATCGTAAAACGCATCTCTTTATTTCTCATGGGCGCCCTCCCCCAATACATTCGGTATAATCCGCACATATTCTTCAGGGAATCGGATCCAGACAGACTCGCCCTTTTTCCGCTCACTCCAAAGGTGATTATTTAAAACAAGCGCCTGGATCGTTTTCTCTCCAACTTTAATAAATAGATGTTCCGCCGCACCCGTAAACTGAACCATCTCTATCGTTCCTTGAAAACAATTGGTTCCTTCTAATTCTTTTGTTGAAACTTCAACCGCTTCCGGGCGGATGGAGAGAGCGGAAGGGGTGTCTTTTATCGTATTCGAACGATCCTTTGGAATAACCATTTCCGTTGTTTCATCATTTTCTAACCGAACATAGATCTTTTCATCATCTTCCCTTGCCAATTGTATGGAAAGTAAATTCGTCTCACCGATAAACGAGGCGACAAAATCATTGGCTGGTTCATCATAAATTTGTTTCGGTGTCCCGACTTGCTGGCACTCGCCAGTGTTGAAAACAGCGATCCGGTCACTCATCGTTAAGGCTTCAACCTGGTCATGCGTCACATAGATGGTTGTAATGCGATATTCTCTCTGCAAACGGAGGATTTCCGCCCTCATTTCATCGCGAAGTCTGGCATCCAAATTACTGAGCGGTTCATCCAATAACAGGATGTCCGGTTCAATGACAAGGGCCCGAGCCAATGCAACACGCTGTTGTTGGCCCCCGCTTAACTGGCTGACTTGCCGATCGATCAATTGTTCAAGCCGCACTTTGCGCAACGCTTCCTCAACCCGCGTTATGACCTCGCTTTTTGCGCATTTTCTTACCTTTAAACCAAAGGCTACATTCTCAAAGACGGTCATATAGGGAAAAAGGGCATAGTTTTGGAAAACCATGCCCGTATTCCGCTTTTCGGGGGCAACGCGTGTCATGTCTTTATCCCCAAAATGAATCGTACCGATTGTAGGATAATAGAATCCGGCAATCATCCGAAGTGTTGTAGTCTTCCCACAACCACTCGGCCCTAAAAAGGTGAAAAATTCTCCCTCTTTAATTTCAAGGTTCAACTCTTTGACAGCACTGAATGTATTAAATTTTTTTGTAACGTGCTTTAGCGTAATGGATGACATCGTCCTTGCCCCCTATGCTTACTCTTTCTTCTCTTTTTCCTTGCTCTTAATGTTCGTATCCCAATACTCCATCCACTCATTCGTTTTCTTCTCAAACACGTTCCAGTCAATTTTCATCGGTTTAATTTCCGTATCCTCAATCCACTTCGGAAGACCATTGATGTCATTGCGCGTTGGGATCCGGTAATACTTTTCGGCTAGAATTTTGTTCGCTTCTTGCGAGTTGACAAATTCATAAAATTCCTTCGCCGCTTTCGGGTGCTTCGCTCCTTTCACAAGCGCAATTCCTTCCGTTAATACAGGCGTTCCGCTTTCCGGAATGACAAATTCAAACGGGTATTTCTTCTGTTCTTTTAGCATGACAACATCTGGCATATCCCAAACCGTAATGCTTCCTTCTCCTTTTGCAATTTTGTTGTACATGATTTCAGGATTTGCAGCGTATTCCTTTGTGCTGCTATCCAGCTTCTTTAGCCAGTCATAGCCTTTTTTCGGATCTTGCGTGTCTTTATAGTCGCGATAAATCATCGCGGCGAATATCGTTTGCATCGTTCCCGAGGCGAGAGGATAGCGGATAATAATGTTGTTTTTCCATTTTGGGTCCAATAAATCGTCCCAATCTTTTGGGGCTTCTTCCTTCTTTACAAGCTTGGAATTGTACATAATGACTTCAGGTGTTTGGCTCGTTCCTGACCAGTACCAATCTTTGTCATGGAATTCATCTGCCAGCGCTTTCGAATAGCTCGGCTTGTATTTTTCAAGCAGCCCCTGGTCTTTTGCTTGATTAAAAAGAACAGAAGGCGCTCCCCACCAAAGATCCGCTTGAGGGTTGTTTTTTTCTGAGCGGACGCGGTCGAAAACTTCTTGTGATCCTAAGTCCAGCCATTCGACGTCCACATTGTATTTTGCTTCAAACTTTTTCTCAAACTCTTGCAAAATATCTTTTCCGTGCGGTGAATAAATGACGACTTTCTCTTCTAAGCCTTTCTTATTCCCATTGGATCCGCCACCCGCCTTTTCACTGCTTCCCGCCATGCAGCCCGTCAATAGCAAGGAAAAGCCTAGCATTAGCGCAGATAAACCTATCCCTTTTTTCCCTATCATTTTTTAACCCCTCCTTGTCTTTTACTCTCCGTTATAATCCATTAAATTGGTAAAGAGTCGATAGCCTCCCGGGACCTGGTTTTGGATTTGCCGGTACCAGACGAGGCTTGAATAAATGTATGTCCCTTTTCCGTAATGGGCGAGTAAAATGCCGCCATCGAACGGCTTTTCATTCGGGTCTGCCATACGCACCAATGGCTCAAATTGATCGGACCATTCACTAGGATAATAGAGTCCCCTTTCTTGAATCCAGTTGTCCCAATCTTTGTCCGTTATTTTGTTTGGCGTGTTAAAGAGTGCATGCTCTGGCTTCAATACCGTTACGTTTGCCTGCTCGTCGGTTACCCGCCATTGAATGGACGGACTCCCGATAACGAGTTTATATGGCGCTGTGGAGTCTGCGTCCCAATGATCTTCCGGTTTATTGTATTGAACGACAAGATGCCCCCCGTTTTTGACATAGTCTAGCAGTTTTTGATTATTGGCAAGCAAATCTTCCCTTGAAAGATAAGCGCGAATGCCGAGGACAATCGTGTCAAATTGCGAAAGGTCTGTCGTTTCCAATTGCCCTTCTGTCAAGCTTGCTATATTCATCCCAACTCTTCGCAACTCATCCGCGACATTGTCAAATCCGCTTTCAACATAGCCAATTTTCAAATTCTTATTGAAAGCGAGCGGGAATGAAACGCCTTTTGTTTTTGCATCATATAGATAATAGAATGTGCCAATATGATCGTAGTGAATGACTTGAACGGCCGTATTGACCATTCGCTGATGAACAACGGCAAACGGATCGAAAGTGAAGTTCCCTTCCTTTACGTCTTTAGGCGGCTTCACTGTAAACGTGACTGTTTTTTCTTCGTTTTGCTTAGTAAACGAAACTGGGACGGCACTTGGCGTTACCTTCCAATTTCTTGGCACCTTTAATGAGAGGACAGAATGCAACGGCCCTTTTTGGTAATTTTTCGCTTTAACGCTAACTTCCATTTTTTCTTTCACGTCAGCTGTATTGACAACAAGACTTTCGGGATCAGACTGGAGGCTAACTTCCGGCAGAACCGTTACCGTTTGTTTCGGCTCAAATTGATGGGTTGTTTTCGTCCGTTTCACGTCATACGTCACTTTTGAGTGGATGACCGGCGGATCATACGGCTGGTAATAGGATGCGTTTTTCGGAACATGAACGGTGAAGTGAATGACAGCCCTTTCCCCGGGTTTTACCGTTTTCGCTTGATCTTTTCTCGTTACTTTCCATTGCTCAGGGACCGAAAGATTAACATTGACATGCTGGAGCGCCTTTTTCCCGTTGTTCGAAATCGCAACTTTCACTTTCGTCGATCCGTTTCTAACGAGTGTTGGATTTTCTACGTCTGTTTCAACTTTTACTTTTGAAGCGACTTCACTTAGTTTAGTTAACTGCTGTTCCTTAATTGATAAGCGGAAAAGCAAGTCTTCCTTTGTCGTTTTATCCATGTTGCTTGCCTTTACCATCTTCGCCACTTGCCGTTCATGCTGCAAGACATCATAGGTTAAATCAGCGATTTTGTCATCGTTCGGATAAAGGCTAATCAATTGTTCCAATTCATTTTGCAATTTCTTTAATTCTGTTGAAATCTTCGGTTCATTTGAAACGTTAGCGGCATATTCTTTAAAATCATATGGAATCGAATCAAACATGCTGCTTTCCTTTACCGGAATACCCGTCACGGATTTCGCAAGGTTTAAATGAATCGTTCGAGGCTCGGCAGGGATTTTCTTCCCCATCCCCTGGCTTTTATGTAAGAATCGAGATTCTTCGCCGAGCTGCGGGTAAGTCATGCCATAAATGTCATCGTACATCCCGATTTCAAAAGAGGTCGTGGCACTGCTATCTGACGCAGGCAAGTATAACTTTTTAATTTGCCATGGACTCAGGCCCTCTTTTAGTTGTTCCGGGAAAACCTTAGGGTCAGCCGCGTCTTTGAATGCCCGGAGCGTCAAAACATTAACTGTTCGATGATGTCCGTGTTCAGTATTCACATTTAAAAACGACGGCATGATAATATCCGGCCGGTATGTGCGAATAATGCGGATCAATCGCTCATACGCGACATCTTCCCCCCATTTAGATAACGTCTCTTCGACCGACTTTGAAAAGCCAAAATCATAAATTTCGTCGTCAGGATTCTGGCTTAAATGAAAAACTTGAACGCTAGTAATTTTGGCTGCTTCCATCAATTCCCTTGAGCGAATAATTCCAAGGGCGTTTCCCAGTTCGTTCCCAATTTCGTTTTGTCCGCCTTCTCCCCGGTTTGCAAGCAGGCTTGCCGTTCGGACACCGCGGCCTCTTGATAAATAGGCGAGCATGTCACTTCGTTCATCGTCCGGATGCGCACCCGTATTCATAAAACTTACGATCGTGTCCAGCGGTTTCAGTGCCCCCCATAGTTCTACAGGCTTTTGGTCTTTTTCCTTTCCGTTTGCTTGAATAGGGACCATAAGTGAAACCAATAATAAAAAGCTGGCTAAACAAGAGAACCATTTTTTCCGCATTCGACAGACTCCTTTCAACTAAGAGTTTTCAAGACGCATTCCCTTTCCCTTAAAACTAATGAAACGGCTCCAAGCACGCCAATTTCCGAACCGAATGCTGACCTTTTCACTTCTGTCGGAACTGAGGCAAATTGCGAAATGATTTCTTCCAATCTTGGCAAATACCAATCGGCGCTTTTGGATATCCCACCCCCCAGAATAATCACCTCTGGATTTATAATTGAAATCACATTGGCGATGGCAAAGCCAATATGATCAATTACCTCTTCGATAATTTTTAAAGCTATAGGATCATCTGATTTCGCATAATCAAAAACATCTTTTGCGGTTATGAGCGCCTTCTCTTGCAACGGGTGATTCGATTGTTTCTTCAACGCTTGACTCGCCTTGTTGGCGATCCCCGCCCCTCCAGCATGGCGGTCCAAGAAGCCATACCCGCTATAAATTGGATCATCCTTTTGCTTTGCCTGATGAATATCTGTGACGAAGTAGCCAATTTCTCCAGCCGCCCAGGAAGACCCTCGATAAAGATTTCCTTCTAAAATCATGCCGCAGCCAATTCCAGTCCCTATTGAAATTAATACGACATTCGACATTCCTTTCGCTGCTCCTAACCATTGTTCTCCTAAAACGGCGACGTTGACATCGTTATCGATAAAAACCGGCCAGGGGAATATTTTTTCTGCCTCATGTTTCAGTGGGTGCATTTTCCATCTTAAGCTCGGCGCATCAATCACAATGCCGTCTTTTACATTTGTCATCCCGGGAACGCCGATGCCTATCCCGAGAACTTTTTTTTCATCAATATTCAGTTCAGCCAGCATTTGTTTGGCTACCATATTCACTTTGTGAAGGATCCCGCATTGAACTTCTTCTTGTGTGTGAAATAATGTTGTGGCCAGCAAATTCCCCGATAAGTCACTAATGGCCGCCAATGTTTTTGTTCCGCCGATATCCACTCCGATAACAAAACGAGCTTGATGGTTAAACATGATCTGAATCGGCCTCCTCCCCCCCTGGGCTCCTGCAGTTCCAGCCCCAATTTCTTTAATCCATTCTTCCTGCAAAAGCTCCTCTACTATAGAAGAAACAGTAGGCTTGCTTATTTTGAGCTTTTCTGCGATTTCTGACCGGGATAGAGGCGAATCGTCTTGTATGCATTGCAAGATCAGACGCTTATTTTTTTCTTTCATAGTAAAAGGAGTTCCTTTTTCAAACACACTCATCTCTCATCTCCTTAATCAAACGTAAAAAGTCCCTCAACTCGTTTCATCCGTTATAGTTTCAGGCGACCGTTATTCGATCCTTCAACAAATACTCCCGAAGGTTAGTTTGTTACCTTTACTAACTTAATCGAGTCCATCATACTATTTATTTCCAGAATGAAAAAGACCTAATTTTAGAAATTTTCAAAATCAGGTCTTTCTCTCTAGTTACGGGACTAATGGATTAAAAACCGCACAAGATGATCCTCATGCGGTTTCCGTTCATTTTATATCAATGGTTCTTTTCCCTATCCTTTTTCTTATTAACGACTGAGCCGAAAGACTTATCTCTAAAACGATCGTATAAGAAGAGAATTCTGAACCCCCCTGAAAACTTAATTTGTTCCGAAAGTCTGTAATAGATTTTCCATCTAGAATAGGGCACTATCCAATATGTTCTATTGATTGCGCGGGATTGAAAATGATTCGATTCTGCCGAAATTAAGTTTTGGAGGAGGTAGAATGGCAAAACAACGCATACCATGGTTTGATAATATGAAAGGGATTTTAATCTTTCTAATGGTATTTGGACATTTAATTGAAACGTATCGTGACAGTTATTTCTCGGCTCATTATTTATATAACGTGATCTATTCCTTTCACATGCCCTTATTTATTTTAATAAGCGGATATTTTTTTCGCCCCAACCGAATTGACCGAATCGTGCAAGTACTATCCGTTTTTGTCATTTGGCAACTAATCAATGGCGTGTTTCAGAAATTAATCAATGATAATGAAATCGTAAGCTTTTCATCAGATAGCCGAATCATGGATATTTTTGATCCGTATTGGGCGATGTGGTTTTTATTAGGGATTGCCGTTTGGAGCGCGATCACACCTTACGTATTGCGACTTCGTTATCCTTTGCTTTTTGCGTTAGGATTAGCGATCTGGATTAGCTATGTAGATGATGTAACAAAATGGTTTTCGTTACGTAAATTAATTAACTTTTATCCTTATTTCTTAATTGGCTACTATTTAGCGAATAAAAACATCGTAATGTCTCTTAAAAAGAGAGCGCATTCATGGAAACAGCCGTTTCGCTGGGGTGCCATTGCCATTGTGCTCGCCTATTTCGGTTCGGCCCTGTTCTTAACAAAAAAAGGCGGCTTTACGGAGCTATTATTTATGAGCAAATCCTACGATTATTTCGACTGGTCCTTTCTCAAAGGCGGAACGATCCAGCTTATTCTTTATGGAGCTATAACCATTTTATCTATTGCATTAATGCTATTAGTGCCGCAAGAAAAGAAGCTCGCTTTCTTTAATAAGCTAGGTGTGTATTCGCTTTTCATTTATATGATTCATACGAATATTGTCCGTTTATTCCGCAAATTTGAAACCGAATTATTAACCCTTCATATAGCTCTGGCATTAGTGATTTGCTTGCTATTTGCTGCAGCAATTTGTTGGCTAGTCACACGACAACCTGTTCTCAACTTCTTTAAACCTTTAATACAGCCAAAAATGCGCTGGTCATTAAAGCAAGTTAACGACCATTCAAAGCAAAAAGAAGTCGCTTCTTGAAACAACTGCACCCCAACTTTATCAATGAGGGGTGCAGTTGTTATTTTGTATGCTATACCACTTCTAAATTTTACATTCAAAAGTCTAATTACTTAATTCAAGAAAAAAGTAATAGAAAATCTTTTCAAATGGAACGTCCTATTATATAATATTTAATGCACTGTATTTTGAATTGACAAATGAAAAAATAAGGCTCCGTAGCTCAGTGGATAGAGCGTCGGTTTCCTAAACCGTGCGTCGGAGGTTCGAGTCCTCTCGGGGCCGCCATACATACAAAATTAACTCTACATTACAACAATCAATTAACTGTAGGTATGAACACGTCACTTTTTCAATTTCAAAATAATAGGATCATGTATTCTGGCACCGTAGCAAGTAGCCCTCCAGCCGTTATAGACTGAAGGGTTTTTATTATTTCTTTACAATTTGGAAAGAAAGTGCAACAAATGAACGAGGCTCGCGCATTATGAACAAACGTTTTACAACACCTTGAACATCAAATGAGCAGGCCGAGTTTTGAAACGTGGTTAAAACATACAACCGTAAAAGAGAGGAACGGTGACAGCTTAATCGTTTTAGCCCGCAATGAATTCAGCAAGGATTGGCTCGAAGCAAGGTATTCCTCTTTCAAACTGGAATCACGGCTTAGCTGGGGAATCACAACGGACATTCAACCGCCCGATGAAGACTTACAATATAAATTAATCGATTTTTACTGTAAAAGAGAGGGAATTAGTTTGCCAGAGAAATTAATTGAACACTATAATCGACAGTCTTTCAAAAACGTGTCCGAATTGTTTTCAACATTAAAAAATGCGGCCACCCATGAAGAATTAACAAATCAATGGCCCGCTATTGAAGAAGAACATCCTGACGTTTCAATAAAAAGCAAGTTTTACGAGAATGATCAATCTATTGAAAATCAACATGAGTTGATGTCGAAGAATGAGGATCCTTTTTCCGATAGTTTCGATGATAAAATTGAGTCTTCTTTACACGATATCCCTGAAACGAGCCATGAAATGAATTTAATGTACGAAAAACAAATTGCAGCCTTGAACGAAAAAATGAGTACATTAATGAACAAACTTGAAAAACTCGAAACAGAAGTCAACATATTAAAGGAACATAAGTAGTAAAACTTATGTTCCTCGTTTTTTTATCGAGATAATTCGTTTAGCTGGTCAAAAAAGCCAGGGTAAGATACGCGAACGGCATCGCTGTTGTTGATGGTCATTTCGCCAGTTGCGATGCATGACGCAATTCCGAGCATCATACCGATCCGGTGATCGCCGTGGCTATCGACAGAACTTGCCGCTAAACGGGTTTTCCCGTGAATGATCATGCCATCCTCTGTTGCTTCAATGTTAGCGCCAAGTTTCTTCAGTTCATTGACGACCGTGTCAATCCGGTTCGTTTCCTTTACTTTTAGCTCGGCAGCGTCTTTAATGACCGTTGTCCCTTCCGCCTGTGTCGCCATAAGGGCGATAATTGGAATTTCATCGATTAATCGCGGAATGAGTTCTCCACCAATTTCAATGCCTTTTAGAGAAGATGTTTTAATATGAAGATCCGCAAATGGTTCAATCGCTTCGTTTTGTGCATTTTCAATCGAAAGATCCGCTCCCATCAGCTGCAAAACATCAATGATGCCCGTGCGGGTAGGATTCATTCCGACTTTTTGAATCGTCAGCTCGCTTTCCGGAACGATCGCCCCGGCTGCCAAAAAGAAAGCGGCAGAAGATATGTCGCCGGGAACCTCAATGTTCGTTCCTTTCAGCTTCTGCTTTCCTTCGATGGAAACCGTCAATCCATCGACCTGGACATTGACGCCAAACGCCTGAAGCATTCGTTCGGTATGATCCCTTGATTTATGCGGCTCGGAAACGGAAGTCACACCTTCCGCCCCTAATCCGGCAAGCAAGATAGCGGATTTCACCTGGCCGCTCGCGACCGGAGATGTATATTGGATGCCTTTCGTATTTCCGCCGCGAATGCTGAGCGGTGTGAAATTGCCTTCTGCACGGCCATCGATCGCCACCCCCATTTCAGTAAGCGGAACCGTCACCCGCTTCATCGGCCGCTTCGCAATCGATTTGTCACCGATAATGCAAGAATGGAACCGCGTATTCGCCAGGGCACCTAACATTAGCCGGATCGTTGTTCCTGAATTGCCGACATCGAGCACTTCTTGAGGCTCTTTTAACCCTTCAATTCCATTGCCGTCAATTTCGACATAATCGTCTTCTTGATGAATATTGACTCCAAGTTTTCTGAAACAATCAATTGTACTCAGGCAGTCATCGCCCGGCAAAAATCCGGTCACTTTTGTTTTCCCCTCGGCGATAGCGCCAAACATGACGGAACGGTGGGAAATGGATTTATCGCCTGGAACTTTCATTATACCTTTTAATCGTTGAACATGAGATAATTTCATATTGTTTTGTCCCCCCTCCTACATCGTGATGTATGACTCATAGTTATTTTCTTCTAAACAAGCTTTAGCTTTCGCCCGATCATCTGCCGTTTGAAAACTGATCCTCAACACTCCTAACACATCTTCCCTCGCTTCGATGATCCGTATGTTCGTAATGCTGATTCGCTCAATGGCGAGCAATGTCGTAACATGCGAGATGACTCCCACCCGATCGGGCACATCGACATATAAGTCGTAAAACGATCGGATCGCACCTTTGGAACCGGACGGCAACGAATCACGAAACGCTTTTGCACCGGCGAAATAGTTAAACAGCTCCTCACTGTCTCCTTTTTCAACAAGGTGGCGAACTTCTTCCATTTCCATCATCCATTCATTTAATAAGGAAAGAAGTGTTTTTCGGTTTTGCTTAACGATATCCCTCCACATGTGCGGACTGCTTGAGGCGATTCTCGTGATATCGCGGAATCCACCGGCGGCAAGGCCGCTCACAAGCTCATTTTCATTCGCATGGCTCTCCACCTGGCGGACAAGGCTAGCAGCAACAATGTGAGGAAAGTGGCTGACGATGCCTGTCAGTAAATCATGCTCGCTGGCGTCAAGAGTGAGAAAGTTTCCTTTCGTCCCTTTCAGCCATTCTTTTAATTCCTCTACCTTTTCCTTTTTCGTCTCCGGATGTACCGTCAACATGTAATAGGCGTTTTCAAACAAATGCGCTTTAGCGCTACCTACTCCTGTTTTATGGGATCCCGCCATCGGGTGGCCACCGATAAACGCAATGCCCTTTTTGATAAGAGGCTCTGCCCTTCTCATAATTTTTTCTTTTGTGCTGCCCACATCCGTAATGATGACATTCTCTTTCAATTCCCAATGAAAGAATTGATCGATGAATTTCTCCGCTTCCTCTACGGGAACAGCCAGAATGATCAAATCTGCCTGCTCCGCTTCTGCTTGTAAGCTTTCGGCGCATTCATCAATGACATGCATCGCTTTTGCGAGCTTGCAGTGGTCCCTCTTCACATCAAAGCCGATAATCGTTACTTCTTCATGTTCTTTTTTAATCGAAAGGGCAACCGAACCGCCGATTAAACCCACTCCTATCAGTAATACGCGTTTCTCCACTCCGATTGTCTCCTCTTATCTCTATCCAAATTTGATCGCGTCTTAACAGGCGAGCTATTTAAGATTTAAGCCTGAACGGTAATCAATTCTTTCAACGCCTCTAACACGCCATCATTTTCTTCTTTCGTTCCAACGGTAATGCGTACGCCTCCTTTTTGCGGGCGAACGATATATCCTTTTTGCTGAAGAAGCTGGAACACTTCCATCGGGTCTTTGCCCGGATCCATAAAGATGAAATTACATTGCGAAGAATAATATGGAAGTTGATGCGTTTCGCAAAACGTATAATACTGCTGCAAACCTTTCCGATTTTCCTCTACACAATATTCGATAAACGCTTGATCATCAAGCGCCGCCATGGCAGCTATTTGCGCAAACGTTGAAGTATTAAATGGCAGCCTTGCCACATCCAGCTTTTGCATGAACGACGCATGTCCGATCGTATAACCGATACGGAATGCGGCAAGACCATAGGCTTTTGAAAATGTGCGCATGATCAACAAGTTTTCATAATCATTTAAAAGGGGAATCGACTCCGGATAGTCCTGCGCTACCGCATATTCATAATAAGCTTCATCTAAAACGACGAGCGTTTCTTTCGGGACGTGCTCTAAAAAGTGTTTCAGTTCCGTTTCATTAACATAGGTGCCTGTCGGGTTATTCGGATTGCAAATCCAAACGATAGCAGTTTGCTCATCCACTTGCGCAAGCATCGCCTCTAAATCGTGACAGCCGTTTTTCAGCGGCACTTCACGAATTTCTGCCTGTTCGATTACGGCATGATGCTTATATTGCGGAAACGTTTGTTTAGCCATGACAACATTTGTATCAGGCGAAAGCAATGACCGGCTGATGATTTGAATCATTTCATCCAATCCGGCGCTGAAAATAATCTGTCCCGGTTCGACACCTACATGCCTGGCGAGCTTTTCACGAAGCTGAAAAGCTGCTCCATCCGGATAAAGCGCGTAATCGGTAAAGTCGTTTAATGCTTCACGCACTTTTGGCGAACAACCGTATGGATTTTCATTTGACGCTAATTTGGCGATTTTCGTCAAGCCAAACTCTCTTTTCACCTCATCGATCGATTTTCCCGGTTGATAGGCTTTCAATGATAACAACTGTTTTTTCACTTTCATAAAACTACACCTCCGCGATGAATTCATTTAATAATGGAAGAATGAGATCATCTGACACTTTTACAACTTCTAAATGACCTACTTCTTTCATTAATACCATGCGAATGTTGCCGTATCCTGCTTTTTTATCTTTTTTCATGTTTTGTAATAAATTTTTCGCATTCAAATTTGGAGGCAAATGCGGAAATCCGTAAGAATTAAACCACTTTTTCATTTCTTCATATTGTAAATCTTTTTCATAGACAATTTCACTTAATCGTGTCGCAAATAACATTCCGATTGCGACCGCATCGCCATGTGATACGTTTCCGTAGCCCAATTCCGTTTCGATTGCGTGGCCTAACGTATGGCCGAAATTTAGATGCGCCCGGATGCCGTGCTCTTTTTCATCTTGCAAAACGACATTCGCTTTGACGGCGATCGCCCGCTTTAAGGCGTAAACAAGTTTTTCGCCACGCAAATCTTTTACGGATTTAATCTCGCTCTTAAGCCATTCATAAAGCTCAGGATCGCCTATAAAGGAATGTTTGATCATTTCAGCAAAACCTGAACGCCATTCTTCTTCAGGCAATGACTCTAAAAACGGAAGATGATAAATGACCGCCTCAGGCTGATGGAACGCGCCGATCATGTTTTTTCCAAGCGGATGGTTTACCGCCACTTTCCCGCCTACCGCACTATCATGAGCCAATAGCGTCGTAGGAATTTGAATGAAGCGGATGCCCCGCATAAACGTCGCTGCGACAAATCCGGCCAAATCTCCGATCATTCCGCCGCCAAGGGCGAGAATCAATGAATGACGGTCAAGTCCGGATTCCAAAGCATACGTCTGGCAATCATAATAGTTTTCAAACGACTTGGACGATTCGCCGCTCGGGATGACCTTCGTAAACACCTTATGATGATGGCCTGCCGCTTGTTTGACCGTGTCGAGGTAAAGATCGGCGACCGCTTGCTCGGAAATAATAAGAATGTTCGAGACATCAGGAGTCAAATCAGCGAGGAGTGAGCCTAACCCTTTAATCGCGTCATTTCCTAAATAAAGCGGATATTCTTTTGACTTCGTTTTAATGGCCATGGTTTCCATTAAAATTCCCTCGATCGCTTCTTATGGTTTTCAATATTTTCTTTTATACAATCGATTCGATCTTTGCCAAATTGATCGACAAGCGCTTTGGCAAGCTCCCAGGCAACAACCGCTTCTGCAACGACGCTTGCGGCAGGCACTGCACAGCTGTCAGAGCGTTCAATGCTTGCTTTAAACGGTTCTTTCGTATCGATATCGACGCTTTGAAGCGGCTTATAGAGCGTTGGGATCGGCTTCATCACCCCGCGAACGACGATCGGCATGCCTGTTGTCATCCCGCCTTCAAATCCGCCGGCATTGTTCGTTCTTCTCGTATATCCGTTCTCGGCATCCCATAAAATCTCATCATGGACGAGGCTTCCCGGCTTATGCGCAGCATCAAAACCAATTCCGATTTCAACACCCTTAAAGGCATTAATGCTGACGATAGCGGCGGCCAGTTTCGCATCAAGCTTTTCGTCATAATGAACATAGCTTCCGACTCCGACCGGCATGCCTTCAACAACCACTTCAACAATCCCGCCGATCGAATCGCCGTTTTCTTTTGCGTCATCAATGGCTTTCATCATTTTTGCTTCCGCTTCTTTATCAAGACAGCGCACAGGTGAAGCTTCCGTTTTTTCTTGAAGCTCTTCAATTGACTCGTATTCGGTATGGCTTGCTTTCACGCCGCCGATTTCAATGACATGGCCGGCCACTTTCACGCCCAGCTCTTCTAAAATTCGTTTCGCTACCGCTCCCGCGGCCACTCTGACAGTCGTTTCACGCGCTGATGATCTTTCGAGCACATTGCGCATATCGCGGTGACCATATTTAATCGCGCCATTTAAGTCGGCGTGTCCCGGCCTAGGTCTGGTGATCTGGCGTTTTACTTCCTGCGCTTCACCTTCGCTTAGCGGCTCAGCCCCCATAATTTTTGTCCAATGGGTAAAATCCCGGTTTTCAACGGCTAAAGTTATCGGCGAACCTAAAGTTACACCATGGCGCACTCCGCTCAAAATTTGCACTTGATCCTTTTCAATCTGCATCCTTCTACCGCGGCCGTGGCCTTTTTGCCTGCGCGCCAGTTCAACGTTAATGTCCTCTGCAATGAGCGGAAGACCTGCCGGAACTCCTTCAAGTATGGTCGTTAATTGCGGGCCGTGTGATTCCCCAGCTGTTAAATATCTCATTTTCTCTCTCCTCCTCTATTTCTATCAAAACTCCGGTTAATTGCCCCCGGAGGGAATTCCTTTCCAAAACATCAAAAATCGCCCCTGCATAATCGCAGGGGCGATGTTCATCGCGGTACCACCCTAATTGTGGAAAAACTCCACCTCTTCATTTCGATAACGGCTTTGCCGCCTTTTCTTAATAGACAAAATAATACGTCGTTGGGAAAAGATGCTCAAGGGGTAATTCGCGTTCAACTTTGTACTGATTTTCCACCGACCATCAGTTCTCTGGGTAACAGGGAGATGAACACTACTTTAACCTTTCATCGCGTTTTTTTTATTTGATTTATAAGAAGTTGTACCATGAAAGAGCTCTTGTTGTAAAGAGGTAATTTGTATTTTTAAAAAATTTCGAAACAACCGTGAAAAACTTTAAAATTTTTTCTTGACAGTTGAATGATTTCTGGTTTACAGTATAACACAATATCGAACCATTCGTACACAGATTAATGCGTTAAAGCTCGAAAGCATTCTACTTTAACGCTTAAAAACAATATAAAAAACCGGGGAGGAACTTAAAGTGTCAAACAACGAGCTTGAAGTATTGCGTTCTGAAATGGATCAAGTGACATTGCAAATTTTAGAGTTATTAAATGAACGCGGCAATATTGCGAAAAAGATTGGAAAAATAAAAGAAGCGCAAGGAGTGAAGCGTTTCGATCCTGTTCGCGAGCGGAACATTCTTGATCTTGTCGCGAATAACAATAACGGACCTTTCGAAACGTCTACACTGCAACATATTTTCAAACAAATTTTCAAAGCGTGTTTGGATCTTCAAGAAACCGATAACCGAAAAGCGCTTCTCGTATCCCGCAAGAAAAAACCTGAGGATACGGTCGTATCTGTAAAAGGTGAACATATTGGCGACGGAAATACGCATTTCGTAATGGGCCCATGTGCAGTAGAAAGCTACGAGCAAGTGAAATCTGTTGCGCAGGCAATGAAAGAGCGAGGACTTAAATTGCTTCGCGGCGGCGCATTTAAGCCGCGGACCTCCCCATATGACTTCCAGGGCCTTGGCATCGAAGGGTTGAAGATTTTGCGTCAGGTTGCGGACGAACTTGACATGGCGGTTGTCAGTGAAATTTTAAATCCGAATGATATTGAAATGTCATTGGATTATGTTGATGTCATCCAAATCGGGGCGCGCAACATGCAAAACTTTGAATTATTGAAAGCGGCAGGATCGGTTTACAAACCGGTATTATTAAAACGCGGACTGTCGGCGACAATCGAAGAATTCATGTATGCTGCTGAATACATTCTTGCTCAAGGTAATGACCAGATCATTTTATGCGAACGCGGCATTCGCACGTACGAGAAAGCGACCCGCAACACATTGGATATTTCCGCTGTTCCAATTTTGAAGAAGGAAACACATTTGCCTGTCGTTGTTGACGTAACGCATTCTACTGGACGCAAAGACTTACTACTTCCATGTGCAAAAGCAGCGATTGCGATCGGTGCCGATGCGGTCATGGCAGAAGTGCATCCAGATCCGGCTGTTGCACTTTCCGACTCTGCTCAACAAATGGATATTCCTCAATTCCATCAATTTATGGATGATCTCGAAGCGTTTTTAAAACGCCAACCACAAGGAGCTCATGTGTAATTTTTAAAAAAGGAGTGGTCTCGCATTGACCGCTCCTTTTTGCTATTTTCAAACCGCTTCCGGGTTCTTTTCTCTAACGGTTTTCCCATCATGATCAAGTTGATCGTTGCTTTTCGCTTGAGAAAAGAAGAGATTAAATCCATCCGGTAAAGCCTATTTATTTTTATAAATGAATAACAGCACTTTCACTTTTTCACCTGTATGATTGGCCAAATAAGTGTTTTATTGCAGGAAGCGTAGTGTAACAGCGGTTTTTCATCGGGTAATATAATCCCATGTGAAGAAGTGAGTGTTTCCGCTAAAATTTCCCCTTCGGCTTTTTGTAACTCCCATTTTTCGTGGTGAATATCGATCCGATACATGTTTTTTCCGCTCGACGTATATAAACAGTACCGCTCTGTTAACCATTCATCCAATGAACCTTTTTCGGATTGAAAATTTGTCGAAGATGGAGAAAATAAACCTTCGAATTCACCGTTTCCGCCGTTTCTGCCCTGGCGGCTGCTTTTATACGAAATTTCCCCATCCTTCTTCGTTACATCTATTTTTGCAAAATGATAGGCGAGCGGAGTAAACATTCGGGCTAATCGAGCCGCCATCCAGTGGCCGGCATCAAGGCTAAAAAAATAAACGCCCGGTTTGTCATCGTAAACCACATACGTGCGCAAATTGATTTCGGGAAAAGCATCCGTAAATGGAATCGAAAAGACGTCTCTTACTTTGAAATCCGTGATATGAAACGGGACGATTCCGATCCATGCCCGCCCTTCGAACGTATCAATTTCCAACTGCGGAGGAACTTTATCCTTAAGTTGATCAATAGAAATTGGCCAATGAGCAAAAATCACATCATTCCACGTCTGTGTCATGATCCACGGGCGTTTTGGCAATGGATATGGCCGATGGTTTGTTTGCATTTTCATCATTTGTAACCTCAAAGTCTAGATTCACTTTATAGGTTCCCCATTTTGATCAAGTTTAAAATGAAGCTATACATATTTGCCTGACGTTTTTTGTTTCCGATAAGTGACCCAGTCACCATCCAGTATGAAACGTTCCCGCATTACCTGGCCCTCTTTCATCACGTAGACGAATGCTTCAATCGACCCTTTTTCAGTATAAATCGTTTGAATGATCCGATCATATCGTTCTTCCTCACCGGTTTGATTGTAGCCTTCCAACTGATCCAATGCCTTTAACGTCGGACCGTCAACCTCGTACACCTCTCCAACAACCTTTTGTACCCTATCGATGATCATTGCCGGATAACCGCAGCCCGTGTCATACAGCTTTCCATACGTCCAGCAGTTTTCTTCTAATCGTTTTGCAGTTTTCAAATAATGGTGATACTTTTCCCCTTTTCGAAGGGTCCCATAAACAAATACGTTGAAGACCATACTTTTCTCCTTCTATTCATGCCGTTTTCTTTGACTATACACGATATTCGCCCATTTCGTTACGATTTTGTTTTTGCCAGTCATCTCTTGTTCAGCTTATTTTTTTGGCATATAATGTTAGTCGGGAATGTAAAATCACGGTCCGGTTGGTAGTCCGGGCGCATCGCAATTCATGCGGTGTCAGTAACCTGCCCTCCTCGGGTTGTCCATCATTCCTCAAGTTTTTTGAGGAGGGATTTTTATGAAATTGACTGTAATGCATGATGGTCAATTTTGGGTCGGCATCATCGAAAAGATAAACGGCTCTAACTTGAAAGTGTACCGATATGTTTTTGGTCCTGAACCGAGCGATCCGGAAGTATTAAGTTTTGTTAACTACCAGCTTCTACCCCTGATCGAGCAAAGCAACCAAAAAGGGATTTCCGTTACCACGAAAGAGGAAACGAAACGAAATCCGAAACGGGCCCAAAGAGAAGCTGCCAAAGAACTAAAGAAAAAGGGCGTAACTTCTCAGGCGCAAGAAGCGATGAGAATCCAAATTGAACAAGCAAAAAAAGAGCGGAAAACGTTATCCCGTCTCCAAAAAGAAGCGTTAAACGAACGGAAACGAGAAATTAAGCGGCAAAAAGCGAAAGCAAAACATCGCGGGAAATAGAGCCAGAGCTTTTTTAGGAAGACGAATAAGTAGCCGCTTAAAACGAATAAGCGCTCAAAGTAGACGAATAAATTAACGCATAGCTGCTTTTTCCGGAAAAACTGGTACACCATCCCCCCTGCTTACTACAAGCAGGGGTTTATTATTTATTTGACATCCCCTTCTTCCGTCTATAAAATTAGTACCAGGTAATAACATTAGGTTCTAAGGAGACGATCATATTGAGCAAAAAGGTAGCATTAATTACAGGCGGGACGCGAGGAATCGGAAAAGCGATCGCGTCGAAATTCGCCTCTGAAGGATATCATCTTGTCTTAAATTTTATGCGCAAGAAAAAAGATGCTGAACAAACGAAAGCTGAATTGGAAGAAAAATACGGGGTTCAGGTTCTAATCGTTAAAGCCAACGTTGGCGAAATTGAACAAATCCGCCATTTGTTTGCTGAAACGAAAGCTACATTTGGACGCCTTGATGTGTTCATCAACAATGCCGCTTCGGGCGTTCAGCGGCCACTGATGGAAATTGAAGAACACCATTGGGATTGGACGCAAAATATCAATGCGAAAGCGTATTTATTTGCCGCACAGGAAGCAGCCAGGCTGATGGAAGAAAATAACGGCGGCGCTATCGTTGCCCTTTCTAGCTTAGGATCCATCCGCGCTCTTCCAAACTATGTCGTTGTCGGCGTTTCAAAAGCTTCCGTTGAAGCAATCACAAGATATTTAGCGGTTGAATTAGCGCCAAAAGGCATTGTCGTAAATGCGGTATCCGGGGGCGCAGTTGATACGGATGCATTGAAGCATTTTCCCAACCGAGAGGAATTGCTTGAGACTGCCAAAAAGCGAAACCCCGCAGGTCGGATTGTCGAACCGGAAGACATGGCCGAAGCTGTCTACTTTTTATGCACGCCGGCAGCAAGCATGATTCGCGGGCAAACAATCATCGTTGATGGCGGATTGTCTCTGCTTGCAGAATAAGGAAAAAAGGCCGCAGGCTGAATTGAATTTCAGCCGCGGCCTTTTTCTACATTTTTTCCGGTCTTTTCAATGTTTGCAAGCAAATATAACTTAACATACCGAACAATAATGTGATAAAACCAGCGTGAGCCAGAGTCGAGAAAATGTTCAACCTTGTTAAAACGACGGAAATTCCGCTGGCAATTTGCGCTAGAACTAATAAAAGAGCGATGAGGCTTGCAACATAAATATCCCGTCTCGTTTCTTTAAAATGACGTACCGAGTACACCAGTAAACCGATTATTAAAAAGAATAGAATGACAGCGGCAACACGGTGGGCAAAATGGACCCCAGCCAGCCCTGTAAGATTAGGAATAAATGTATCCGGATAACATTTAGGAAAATCCGTACAGGCTAAGCTTGCCCCCGAATGCCGGACATACGCGCCTAAATAAATATCTGCATACGTATAAATCACCGTTATCCAGGCAAACACTTTAAATCCTTTTGATACAGGCTGTTTCACCAACTCTTTTACCTTGTCCCGCTGCAAAACAAAAATCGAAAGCAAAAAGACGCTCGTAAATGCCATAAGAGAAAAGCCAAAATGAAGAGCGAGCGCTGATGGAGATTGCGGCCACATGACAGCCGCTGCCCCTAACAACGATTCAATGACAATAAATAAAATCCCGATAAATGAAAGGATCTTTACTTCGCGGTTTCCCCTGTAGCGAAGCCATGCCCAGACGGAAAATACAATAACAACCATACCGGCAAAGCCTGTAATAAGGCGATGGGTATATTCGATCATCGTTTCGACGGTATATTCGGGAATAAACTTGCCATGGCAGAGCGGCCAATCATTTCCGCACCCCATTCCGGATCCCGTATTCGTCACTAACGCTCCGGCAATCATTAATATAAACATAATCACTGTTGTAAAAACAGCCATCCATTTAAAAGCTTTATCCATTCAAAAACCCCTTTTCTATTACCCGGGTAAATCTTGCTTTGCTTCTCACCTACATTATACCTATTTTCACTGTTTAATTAAGGGCAATTCTATGAACAAATGATAACGATTTAGTTTCGGTTATTCCCTTGTTTTTCCAAAATAGACGTTCTATATCTCAAATATCCCCAATAAATGATATATTGTGTAAGAGGTGGAATAATATGAATGGAGACTGTCTGGTCTGTAATTGCATTTCAAGAATTAAAAGAAAGTCAGGTATCCCGTTAGTAAACGAAATGCCCGACTTTCCTACTGTTGCAACAATGTTTCTGCTTTATCTTCTTTAAGCTGTTTAATTTCCTTATTTTTTCTAGTGCCCCTTCAGTTTTCCTAAATTTTCACCTGTAAAAAAGATTAGAAGTTGGAAGCAAAAACAGGATCAAATTTCTCTAGTATGGTGCTATTTTCATGGCATTTGGACAATAAACAGTCGATTTCCGACAATAAATAGATATCATCGGACAATAAATGGCCTCAGTCGGACAATAAAATTAGTCTATTTTTCACTTATTATCCAAAAGTATGATTGTATTTGTCTAAACCGGATGATTTATTGTCCAAATACGATCACTTATTGTCCGAGAACGAAATCATTTTAAATGATGTAACGATTCGTCATCGTTTTTCCTCATTTCACAGATCTAACGAGGTGTTCTAAAAATAACGAATGTTCGATTACTAAAATCCAAACTTTTTTCTAGAGGGGGCACTAGCTTTTTAAAAACCATCAACGGTTCAAAGGCTTCTTCCTGAACAAGAAGCCTTGTTTTATCGACTACTCCTTTTGTGATAAGTTCGGTGGCGATTTCCATAACCTTTTACCTCATCAAAAAAAGTTTGTATCTAAAATAGGACGATTTTAAAAAAATTAGTAGTGGCACCTTTCCATTTGAGAGATTCTCCGGTCGATTTTCGGTATGACTTGATCTAATTCTCCGATACTCTCAATCACATAATCTGCACCGGCGTCTTTAAATCGTCTGGCGACCACTTTCATTCGATTTGCCAGTACCCCCGGGTCGCATTCATTTACTTCTTGTTCACTCATCCCGAGCTCGCTTCCGCCTTTAATAACACCGACCGTCCACGTCCCGGCATTGATTCCTTCTTGAATGTCACTGATCGTATCCCCTACTTTCACAATATGTTTCATCGGGTATACTCCTAAATTCATCGCATTTTGATAGATCATCCACGGATAGGGGCGCCCTGCAGGCATTTCACTAGGCGTAACTATAGAATCTGGTTCATAGCCCTGCCGTTTTGCTTCAGGCGTGACAATTGACATCATTTCAGCAGTAAAGCCGGTGGTCGATCCGATTTTCAAGCCCATTTTACGCAATCGTTCAACGACTTCAACTGCTCCAGGAATAAGCGTGCAATAGTTGGGGAGAATGGAAAAAAGCATCGGTTCAAAATCAGCATATAACGCATCAATATCTTTAGTTTCCGGAAGCCGTCCATATTTATCTTTCCAAAGGTTTGCGATCCGATCCATTTGGCACATGGCTTCAATGTGATCCCATTTCAGAAGCCCCATCGGCTTTCGTGCTTCTTCGTGCGTGACGTCAATCCCTCGTTTTCGAAAGACTTCAACGAAAACAGCTAACGGCGAAAAGCATCCGTAATCGACTACCGTTCCGGCCCAATCAAAAATGACCGCTTTAACATATTTCGGAGATTGATCATCCATTTACAGCCCTCCTCTTCCTTAACCTTTACGTTCTATCCTGCCTGAGATGGTTCTTCTATCTTTTGTATATACTACTAAAACCAATTGGTTTGCTTAATAAAAGTATATCACAATCATTTGGTAATAATTTGTATTTCTATTGTTCTTTAAATATAAAATAAGCTCCCTTTTTTGATCAGGGAGCCATGAGCAAAGATTATCCTTGCGCTTCATAAGTTTGATTTGCTTTTTTTTCTTTTTTGTCCTTTTTCTTTCTTGGGGATAAAAGCAAATTTCGCTTTTCTAGAAAAAGGCTAATTTTCGCTAAAATAAATGTTATGAAAACTGAAAAGATGACAATGCCGTAAAATCCTGCTCCAATTCCTATCCCGACGCCTCCAGCAAAAAATATCATTGCGGCTGATGTTAAGCCTTTTACTTTTACCCCATCCTTCATGATCAGACCCGCTCCGAGAAACCCGAGGCCGGTAACAATTTGCGCGGCAAGACGCATTGGGTCCATCATTTTTCCGCTGTTGGCTTTTGAAAAAGCTTCTGCGCTATAAATTGATACGATGGTGATTAACGTACAGGAAACGCAAGTGTATAAATAGGTTTTTAGTCCGGCGGGCTTGTTTTTAAACGAGCGATCCCAGCCTATAAAAAGTCCTAAAAACGCACTAATGATAATCCGTATATACATTTCCATATGGTCTAACACTTGATGGACATAAAGGCTGTGCAATGTTTCCAATGGTAACCACCACCTTCCTATGAATGATGGCTATTATGATTCGCTATTCGCTTTAGCCATGTTACATTTTTACGATCTAACCCAAGTTTCCATTCCACCGGGCAATCCTTATCTGATATTTGTTTTAGTTTAGTATAAAATGGCTCAATTTTAAATTCTTTATTTTCCAGATAATAAAACGGAGTAATGAAGGCTGGCTGATAGCGATACGGAAGCAATGCTTTTAAAGACAAAAAAGCACCTCTCATGGTTAGAAACTATCTAACCATGAGGGTGCCATTCAACTTCGGTACTTATTTGTTTAGAAATTAAAATTGTCTGGATCCGGACCGACTCGCTTATTAAGGTTTAAGCCGTCGATTTTCTTCATGTCTTCACGGGAAAGTTCAAAATCAAACAGATCGGCGTTTTCTTTAATCCGATGTTCCTTGACTGATTTCGGGATGACGACAACACCGTTTTGCAGATCCCAGCGCAAGATGACTTGAGCCGGAGTTTTCTTATATTTATTGGCGATTTCGACTAAAGTTGGATCGCCAAGCAATTCTCCTTGCATGAGCGGGCTCCACGCTTCCATTTGGATGTTATTTTCCTTACAGAATTGAAGAAGCTCTTTTTGGGAAAGGCGTGGATGGGTTTCGACCTGGTTGACCATCGGGACAATTTCAGCGTCTTCCATCAAATCTTTTAAATGGTGAATATGGAAGTTGCTGACACCAATCGCCTTTACGCGGCCGTCTTTATATAATTTTTCAAGCGCTCGCCATGTTTCTTTATACTTTCCTTTGACAGGCCAGTGAATCAAATAGAGGTCGACATAATCAAGATCGAGCTTTTTTAGGCTTTCTTCAAAAGCGGAAAGCGTAGATTCATAGCCTTGATCGTCGTTCCACACTTTTGTCGTAATAAATAACTCTTCTCTAGGAACACCGGCTTCTTTAATCGCTTTTCCGACGCCTTCTTCGTTTTTGTAAACTGCTGCCGTATCGATGCTGCGATATCCTGCCTCGATCGCCCATTTAACCGATTGGACGACCTCTTCCCCTTCATTAACCCGCCATACGCCAAGACCGACCCATGGCATTTTCACTCCATTATGTAATGTTGTTGTGTCCTGTAAGCTTTTCATTCTATCGCCTCCAGTTTCTTTAATCATCTAACCTACTATTATAATGACACATCATTAAAGAAATAAAAATTGATTTGCTTACTTATATTTGTCTCCATATATTTTCATTCAAAAATAAAATCGAGTACACTTGAGTCAACAGAACATATTGTAAGGAGCTGTCAATTCGATGATTCATATTTTAATTGCTGATGATGATGCCCACATTCGTGAATTGGTCAGACACTATCTGCAGACGGAAGGTTACATTGTCTTTGAGGCGGCAGACGGGGAAGAAGCCGCCACTTTAATTGCAAAAGAGCACATCCATTTGGCCATTGTCGATGTAATGATGCCAAATAAAGACGGATATCAGCTGTGTGCGGAAATTAGAAACGATTATGATTTCCCGGTCATATTACTTACAGCGAAAGATCAGCTGGTTGATAAAGAAAAAGGGTTTTCAGTCGGAACAGATGATTATTTGACCAAACCATTTGAGCCGAAAGAGCTGCTATTCCGTATCAAAGCGCTGCTCCGGCGTTATCAACTGGTGAGCGCAGAAAGAATTGCTCTAAACGATACTATCATTGACCGAAAAAGCTATGAAGTGCATTGTGATGGAAAACTATTGATGCTTCCATTAAAAGAGTTTGAATTGCTCTTTCAGTTAGCCAGTTACCCGGAGCGCATTTTTTCGCGTGATGAATTAATACAGCTTATCTGGGGGCCAGATTTTAACGGGGATGACCGGACCGTGGATGTCCATATTAAGCGGCTGCGAGAGCGTTTTGCAGGACGAACCGATGATTTCACCATTAAAACGGTTCGGGGAGTCGGCTATAAACTGGAGGTCTTAAAGAAGTGAAAACATTATATTTACGGATTGTCGCAACGACCATCTTTGTAATGATTTTAAGTAGCATCCTCGCCTTTATTATTTCAAATGTATATTACCAATACAGTTTAAAACCGTTCAATGATGCAAAAGTGACAAAGATGGCAAGAGACGTTAAAACATTTTATGAAAACCATCCGGAAGTAAACAAGGATGATTATTTGAAGAGCATCGGCCAATTGGGCTATCAGCTTTACCTTGTGGATGAGAAGGAGCGGGGTGTGTTTTATGGGAGGACGTTCAGAGAAAAGGGATTAAATCCCGATATTGTTAAAGACGTTTTGAACGGACACGTTTACCACGGAATTTCTCATTTTCCTTCCAAATTGTTTATCACTGGTTTTTTTGACAACGTTCTTGCCAATACGATCGGGGTTCCCATTAAAGTAAACGATCAAACGTATGCCCTTTTCATCCGTCCAAACGTTGAAGTTCAATTTGGGGAATTGCGCATCTTTTTTGCAATTATCCTTCTTTTCACCATCGTATTGAGTATTCTTTTCGTTTTGGTCAGCACCCGTTATATCGTGAAACCCATCATTAAATTGACGGATGCCACAAAACAACTCGCACAGGGGAAATATAACATTAAATTGAATGTGAAGCGGCGGGATGAAATCGGCAAACTGGCCAGCCATTTTTCACAAATGGCAAGAAGTTTGGAGCAGCTTGAAGAAATGCGCCAGGAATTTGTTTCAAATGTTTCGCATGAAATCCAATCGCCGCTTGCCTCCATCCAGGGGTTTTCACAAACACTGCAAACTGAAAATCTATCCGAAGACGAGCGCCAGACGTATCTTTCCATTATTGAAAACGAAAGCCGCAGAATGTCTCAGTTGAGCAAACAATTATTGACTCTTGCTTCCCTTGATAAAGAAGAAAACATTCTGGAGAAAAGCACGTTTGACGTAGCCGCTCAAATGAAACAAGTGTTAATGATGACGGAATGGAGCTGGCGCGAAAAAGAGCTGGCTATTGATATGGAACTTCCATCGGCCTTCATTCGCGCTGATGAAAAGTTGCTTCACCAGGTATGGACAAACTTGATTACAAACAGCATTAAATTCACTGAAAATGGCGGATCTATTTCACTTCGGCTGAGAAAGAATGACGGGGAATGCCAGATTGAGATTAAAGATACGGGAATCGGCATTTCAGAAAAGGATCTTCCCCATATTTTCAATCGTTTTTATAAAGCGGACAAAGCGAGAAGCCGAAAAGAAGGCTCGAGCGGTTTAGGCCTTGCCATTACGAAAAAAATTGTTGAATTACATGGTGGACACATTCATGTTGAAAGCCAATTAGGAAAAGGAACAACCTTTATCGTGAATCTGCCAAATTGTAATTAACCGTTCATCTTCCGTTCATATTTCATTCCTATACTTTCAATCAGGGAATTAATTTTTAATGAATGGAGATGAGCGAATCATGTTTCTCGCATTGCGCGAATTTCAATATGCCAAATTGCGCTACCTTCTAATTGGTTTGATTATGGTCCTCATTGCCTGGTTAGTCTTTTTTGTTTCGGGTCTGGCTAAAGGATTATCGTCTGACAATGCTTCTTCGATCCAAACTATGAAGGCGGACTATTTCGTACTTCAAAAAGACTCAGATCACCGATTCAACCGGTCATTATTATCTGAAGATCAATTACAAGACGTCCGTCAATTTGTCGGGAACAATGCCTCGACTCCTCTAGGCGTGCAAATGACGACTGTTACGAAAAAAGGATCATCGAAAAAAATCGATGCCACGTTTTTCGCCATCGATATGAATGGGATGCTGGCGCCGGAACTTGCGGAAGGCAATTTGATCAACAATTCAACTAAAAATGAAATCATTGTCGATCAGTCGTTTAAAAATGAAGGCTTAAGTATAGGCAGCCGAATAAAGGATCAACTATCCGAAAAAGAATTTAAAATTGTTGGCTTTACGAAAAATCAGTCGTTTAGCCACACGCCCGTTATCCATATGAACTTTAAAGAGTGGGCTTCTATCCAACCATCCAATGCCCAAAATAAATTATCCTTCAACGCTCTAGCCTTGAAAGCCGATCAGGGCAAAGCTGACAACATTGAGAAAAATGTTAAAGAAGTCGACGTTTTAGCTAAGGGCAAGGCGTTAAAAGGCATTCCCGGATACAAAGAAGAGCAAGGCTCACTTATGATGATGATTGTTTTTTTATTCATTATTGCCGCTTTTGTATTAGCCGTCTTCTTTTATGTCATCACGATTCAAAAAATGAATCAATTTGGTGTCTTAAAAGCAATCGGGGCAAAATCAAGCCAATTGGCGCGGACGATTCTTTTTCAGGTGCTGATGCTTTCCATTGTCAGCCTGGTTATCAGTATGGCATTGACTTATGGCATTTCGGCCGTTCTGCCAAACAGCATGCCGTTTGACCTCAACCCACTATTGGCGTTCGGCTGTTCGGGTCTATTTTTAGCGGTATCTGTGGCGGGTTCATTGTTATCACTCTACCGCGTCGTTAAAATTGATGCGATTGAGGCGATTGGGAGGGCTGTCTAATGGAATATAAACTTGTACTTGATAACATAAGCAAAGTTTTCGGTGATGGGGATACGTCTGTGAAAGTGCTTGACCATGTTTCGCTTCATGTGAAAGCTGGTGAGTTTGTCGCATTAGTTGGCCCATCCGGTTCCGGTAAAAGCACGTTTCTTTCGATCGCCGGCGCTTTGCTTTCACCTTCGAGCGGACGCATTATCCTTGGCGGTGAAGAAATTAACGATCTTTCGCCAAAACAAATGAATCGGATCCGGATGGAAAAAATCGGGTTCATTTTTCAAAGTTCCAATTTAATCCCGTATTTAACAGTTCGTGATCAATTACTGCTCATCCCGGAATTGGCGGGCACTCTTAATGAAAAAGCAGAAAAGAGAGCGGACGATCTTCTCAAGCGGCTCGGGCTCGCCCACCGGAAAAACAACTATCCAGAGAGTTTATCGGGTGGCGAACGCCAGCGGGTGGCCATCGCCAGAGCATGGATGAATGACCCGGAAATCATTTTAGCTGATGAACCGACAGCAAGCCTTGATTCAGAACGGGGACGCGCGGTCGTCCAAATGCTTGCCGATGAAGTGAAATTAAGAGATAAAGCGGCCATTATGGTCACGCATGACAGGCGAATGCTCGATTTATGCGACCGTGTCGTATTTATTGAGGATGGAAAGCTCTTAGAACAAACAAAGCGAATGTCTCTTTAATATAAAGAAGCACATTTTAGATTCATTCTAAGATGTGCTTTCTTGTAATTTCCTATCGGTCATGTTTCTAACAAGGATTTTTTCAGGTGTACTATCCGCCAATCTTCAGGCTTTCTACAAGCTTTCTCTTATTCTAAGATTTCTCAAGCACCCAGCGATCTTTCCCGAACATCACCCGGGCAATCGTAAAGAATATGACGATACAAACAAGTGTGCTTCCGATCGTTAGCAGAACATTTTGCAGTGAATAAACACCGTAAATTAATTGCTTAATCAGCGCATAAATGTTTAAAAACGGAATGATGAAATGCATCGTCGTCATTTCGTTGACGGAAACCGTAATTAAAAAATAATAAGGAAGCATTCCGAGCAACATAAGAGGAGAAATGTAGTTTTGCGCTTCTTTCATCGTATTGGCAAACAAGCTGAAAATGACCTGGATGCTTGCGACTAAAAAAGCGAATAAAATAATTGCAATCAACAATGCTGCGATGAGCTTTCCGCCTCCGTGTTCTAGATCAAACACATTTGGCAGATTCGTCGTAAAAAATTTTATAAAGACAACTAATGTTACAGTTGAAAATATACCGGTAATGGCCCCCAGCACTGAAATCGTTAACCATTTTCCCGTAATTAAATGACTCCGTTTGACTGGTGTGATCAACAAAGCCTCCATCGTTTTCCGCTCTTTCTCTCCGGCAAACAAATCATTAGCCGCCGAAACACCGCCCATCATCACCCCGAGTACGATGATGATTTGCGCAAACAGAGAAACCAAATACATTCCGCCATCGTCATCTTTGGCCACATTTTTCACTTTCATTTGAAACGGGTTAAGCACTTTCGGATCAATATGCGCCGATTGGAGTTTTTCATTCACAATGGTTTGCTCGTGCATAGAAATTATATTTTTTACTGTTTCAACTGCTGCCGAGCTTTTTGAGCTTCCAGAATCTGAATAAATGGTTAACTCGGGAGAGCCTCCATTTTTTAGTTTTTGGTCAAAGTCACTTCCAACCTTAATGCCGACTTGCGCGTCTCCGTCCTTCACTGCTTCCATTGGATCAGAAAGTTCCTTAATTTTCGTATTTTTCATATCGTACAGCCACTTATAAATGGTAGATTGGCTATTTTGATTCACTGCAATTGTCATCGTGTCTTCTGATTTATTCAGCACTACACGATCAAATAGTAGCATTAGTCCTGCATTTAAAATAATCGGAATTAATACGCTTAAAACAATCGTTTTCCGATCCCGCAATGAATCGATCAATTCCTTTTTAAAAATTCCCCAGACCATCCGTTACGCTCCTTCCACTAATCGAGACATAAAGATATCATTCAAATCTTCGCTTTTCTCTTCGGCATATAGGTCTCTAAGCTTCCCATGATACACTAATTCACCTTTATGGATCATAATGACAGACTCGCAAAGGAGCTTCACTTCTTCCATGATGTGGCTTGAGAAGATAATCGTTTTTCCTTCTGTTCGAAGCTCATGGATCAGCTGGCGAAACATATTGGCTGATGTGATGTCTAATCCTGTTGTGGGCTCATCGAACAAAATCACTTCAGGATCATGAATTAGCGTTCGGGCTATCGCCACTTTTTGCCTCATTCCTTTTGAGAATCCTGCTACTCTTCGATCCAAGTATTCTTTCATTCCAAAACGGACGGACAATTGCTCCACTTTCCCTTTTGCCTCATGATTGTTGATTCCGTAAAGCTTTGCAAAATAGAGCAAGTTTTCTCTGGCTGTAAGCCGTTCATAAAGCCCTGTCTCACTGCCGAATAATACACCGATCTTCCGCTTAATTTTCATCGGATCTTTTAAAATATCTATACCGTCAATAAGGATAGACCCGCACGAAGGATGCAAGACCGTAGCAATCATTCGCAGCATTGTCGTTTTCCCCGCCCCATTTTCACCTAATAATCCAACAACTTCTCCTTTTTGGATGGAAAAAGAAACGTCATTTACTGCCGTTATCGTCTTTTTTTTGTCTTTGAACGCTTTTGTCAGATGTTCAACCTCGATCACGTTAACCCTTCCTTTCAAATTTTCATGTTTTGATAATCTATAAAATTATCGTCTTTCAATAGTTGTTGCCGTTTATTTAATTGTATCCTATTGGAAATGACGTGTAAATTCTTCCATCCCATCCTGTGAATTTCCTTTATGGTTCGAAATGCCATTTCTTGAGCAAATGACAGCAAAGTGCCCCCGGGAAACAATATTCCCGGGGGCACTTTGTCAAGTAACCGGATCCCCTAGAGCGACTTATTGTTGGAGTGAAGGAGTGCGATAACGAGCATTGAAAAGTTAATCATTAATGAAATGGTTTCAAATACTGTCATGCCAATTCCCTCCTTTCCCCTAGTGTGTCCGCTCCAGAGTTTGTCCTATTCAAAATTTTATAAAATAATTTTTAAATTACGTTTTATTTAACTGTTGCTTTAACTCTTCGGCCAGTTTTTGCAATGCATCGCGGTGTTCACGTGCAAGAGCCAACTCTTCCTTTACAAGGGTAAGCTCTTCCATCACCGCATCATGCGTTTCGTTAATGATCTTTTCCTGGTTTTCCCCGGCGATTCTTGCGACATATCCCAGGACAGGCAATGCCACCCCTTGAAAGATGCTTTGTACAATATATTGAACCCATCCTACGAGAGTGTCCGGATGCTGGAAAAAAAGCGGTATAATCACAAGTGCAGCAACCACGTAAAAGCAGGCCATCGTTGAGAGCCAATAAGCCAATTTATCTCCAATACATGCGTTAATTCGCCTTATCATTTCCCTCACCTCATTACTTTTTATTAATAGATTATGAGATTCGCATAAGAAATGAATCGGACAAGTACGGATGTTTTAGTAAACAAAAGTTGTACACGCATTTTTTTGGCCAAACCCCCGGACAACGATAACCTTCCATGATTATACTATTTAGAAAGAGATGTGAATTGGCAGCATCTTTTGCTGTTTCGGCTATATAAACTGCCCTGCAGTTATGGAGGTTTTTAATAAAATGAATATAAATGAAATTTTACAGCGTGCGACAACCGATAAAGAATTTGCCGAGAAAATGAAAGCCATGGTGATTGAAAACGCCAAAAATAGGAACGAGGATCAGGAATGGTCGGAGGTTTTGAATTGCTTTCGTTCAAGCCCGGAAGATCTCGCCAGTTTAGGAGGCCCTGATAGTTCAGGAGATGGAAGGTTTACAGTGATAACAACCGCTGGAGTCGTTACAACTAGTGCGATAGTTACAACAGCTACAACAGTTACGGCGGTTACGATTACGACAACAGCTACTGTTCCATTCACAACAGCGGCAACGACAACAATTGGTCCATTTACGACGACCACGTATTAATTGAGGATGGAATAATGAATCCGCATTTATTATATGATCAGTTAGAAAAAAAGTGGAAAGGCCTTTGCAAGCAATACCTTCCCCTTCATCATGAAAATTCAATATGGAGACAAAACCGGCTGATTACACCGGAGGAACCCGATCAGGGATGGAAGCTCCATCTTTCCGCAACAGTCCTCTCAGCATGCCATCTATTTGAAAAAGTAGCCCCATTTTTATCAGATCTAGGCGTTCTTTTTAAAGCTCCCCATTCAATGTTAGAATTAAAAAGGTTAAACAGCGGTTTATATTATGGGTTTAATCAAGTAGGAAAGTTTCTCACCATTTATCCTCGAACGGATCAAGAAGCGGTTTGGCTTGCGAATGAGCTGCATATCATGACAAAATCATTTCCCGGCCCTGCCGTCCCATACGATATCCCATTTATAGAAGGCAGCCGGGTCCATTACCGGTATGGAGCATTTCGGAATATGGAAATGGAGGACATAGATGGCAACCTCATTCCCGCTTTACGAACTCCTGAAGGCCAATTTGTTCCCGACCTTCGCGGGCCCGGGGCAGCCGTTCCTTCATGGGTAAAAAATCCTTTTCAAAAAGAACCGAAAGAGAACCTACGAAGACCGTTAAGCCCGCTTCAAACGATGACGTTAGTATATGAAGCGATCTCGCAAAGGGGAAAAGGCGGAGTTTATCGCGCCCTTGATCTAAGTGTGAGCCCGGCCCGGCTTTGCATCTTAAAAGAGGGACGAAAATACGGCGAAACCGAATTTGATAACCGGGATGGCTACTGGAGAGTAAAGCATGAAACCGAAGTTCTTCAGTCCCTGGCTTATAACAGCGTAAATGTCCCTCAAGTATATACAACGTTCGAAGAAGGTGGTAATTACTATTTGGCGATGGAGGAAGTTGAAGGCACTAATCTTCAATCCTTGTTAGATGAGAAACTCCCCACTGAGAAAGCCCTTAATTACAGCATTCAATTAGCGAAACTGTTAGACGATATCCACTCCGCCGGATGGGTATGGAGGGACTGCAAACCAATGAATGTCATTGTAACGAAAGACCATTATCTTCGTCCCATCGATTTTGAAGGGGCTTGCCCGGTTGAATCACCGGACAGCTTGGAATGGGGAACACAAGGATATGTGCCCCCGGAATACGGAAGGCCTTTTGATGGGAAGTCTCAATTGCCAGAAGATCTGTATGCCCTCGGCGCTACGATGCACCAACTTTTTAGCGGGCAAATGCCGAAAGCTCCCCCTCTTGAGCCAATTGAAAAGCTTAATCCAGCAATCCCCTCTTTGGCCGGAGAAATTATAGCCGGTTTGCTTTCCGCTGACCCTCATTCCAGACCTTCAGCTCATACAGTATTTCGTCGATTAGAAACGATCACATCAACTTCTGCCCCCAATAAAGAAGACTATTTTTGACACTCCAAAATATAAAAACATAAAGCAGAGTCGACCGGACTTCGAATAAGGTCAACAGCTGACCAGCCATGATGAAAATAATGTAAAAACACGTGCCGCGAATTCATTCTCCATGATAAGGCTAGATCTGCATTCATTTTTTTCAGTTGCTGAAAATTGCTCGGCACGGGCACAAGGAGCAAGCCTTTTTCTTCATGTCTTGTTACATCCATATCGACAGGTACAAGAAAGCCTTCTGCATCTTTTTCCACTCGAATTAAATAAGGATGGTCATCATGTTTAATGTTCCTTCTATTGCGTTCATCCTTTATTCTCCACTCTACTAAAAAGCGATCAGAAGGCATCCCTTGATTCAAAGCATCATCCATTTCGCCATAACAATTTTCAATGTATGTCGAACAAACGGCGCCTAATTTGTGCAAATTCAAATGCCCATTGACAGTTTCCAGCGGATCATATGTCCAGACGATGCGTTCATATCCCTTTTCAATCGCAACTTCTTTTTGGCGGGTTTTAAGTTTTTCTCCAATGCCTAATTTTTGAAACTCGGGGTGAATGCCTAAAATGTGCGAACATAAGTAGACATTTTCCCCGTCAAAGCCAGGGAAACTATACTGAAATCCGATTAGCTCGCCACCCTCCGAAAAAGCGCCAATGACCATGCCGCCATTTTTAACAGCCGTCAGTGTCTGATGGCTAGGAGTCGATTCAGAAGAACTCCAGATGAGAGACTCTAATTCTCTTACTTTCTCAAGCTCTTTAACCGATTCAAGGGAACGAATCATAATGTTGTCTGCTCTGCCCATAAAAATACCCCCTCGTATTAATCGTTCTCTTATCATCCTTTCTACTTCAAATGGACAATCTCCTTTTTAACTGTTAGTTCATTGAGTGCTACTTCGTCGACATGAACACCCAGTCCCGGTTTTTCGCTTAAATGGACCAATGGAATTGAATAGTGCAAGTCCCCAATATCTTTACTGAATAAAAGCGGTCCTGTTAATTCCGTGCTCTCTATATTTTTTCTTGACATCGCCGCATGGTAGCCGGCAGCTGACCCGATGGACGATTCGACCATCGATCCGATCTGGCTGGTGATTCCTGCATATTCTGCCTGTTTGGCCAAATGAATGGCCGGATAAATTCCGCCGCACTTCATCAATTTAATGTTGATTTTATCGGCGGCATTTTTCTTGATGATTTCAGTAAGATGGCCCCCGTGATGTATTGTTTCATCCGCCATAATCGGAATGACAGATTTCTTTTTTAGTTCAGCAAGTCCGTCAATGTCGCCCATTTTGATTGGCTGTTCCACCCACGAAATGTGAAGAGGCTCAAGCAACCGAATGGCCTGCACGGCAGTGGAATAGTTCACCCATCCCTGGTTCACATCGACGCGAATTTGCACGGCTTCTCCTACTGCCTCCCGGACGCTTCTTATCCGGTCAATATCTTTTAGGAAATTCGCTTCCCCTACTTTTAACTTTAGCGATTGATAACCGTCAGCTAACGCTTGTTTTGCCTTCTCTGCCATCACTTCCGGCTCCTCGATGCTTAACACTCTGGCATATGTAAGCTTTTCATGGAACTTTCCGCCGATCAAGTTGTATACGGGTTGTTTGGAGTATTTCCCCATCAAATCGTAGCAAGCAATATCAATCGCAGCTTTTGCAGCCGGATTGGCAGCGATTCGCTCGTCCATCACTTGATGGATTTTTTCAATTGCAAAAGGATTCTCTCCCATAACGGAAGGAAGCAATTGATGTTTTAACACTTCAAATGCGCTTAAAAACGATTCCCCTGTTACATGTTCATCAGGAACAGCCTCTCCGTACCCGACCACGCCGTCATCTGTTTCAAGTTTGACGATGATCGATGGCATATGCTCATATGTTCCATACGAAATAATAAAAGGCGATTTTAAAGGCAAATGAATACCAATAATTTCTGCTTTTATAATGTTCAATTTAATTCCTCCTCAAAATTTAACGTCAATCAAGCGAAATGTCGTTTATATGTCGTTAATTGCTTAGATTTATATTAGACAGTAAATTCTAAAAAATCAAGCAGGAAACTAAATGGAGATATATTCTTTTAGCTTCCCTGTAATATTGTAAAGCGCGCGTGGCCGTCCCTGATCGTAAGGTTGTTCCTCTCCTGAAATTACCAGCAACTCTTGATCAAGAAAGCGTTTGATTAATCTTTCCGCAGAACGTCTGCTTATTTCAAAGTAACCCGCCAAATCCTGTGCCGAAAACGATCGGAATTGATGAACGCGGATAAAATCAATAAAACGGTTCAAATTTTTAGCGTTCATTTTAAGCTCTTCAGCTAACTTTTGAATGTTTGGATTTTCGTTTTTCAACACATGCTGTTTTTCATTTTCAAACAGAGGTCCGATTAGCTTTTTATTTTCATCTAGAACAAAAATGGTTGTTTTTTCGGCACAATGCTTTTCCGCAAATTGTAGCGCTTGTGCTGCGTGGTTTTCGGCATCATACATTGTATAACCGAAACCGATACCAATTTCGAGCGGACCTTTTATTTTCTCCTCAAGTGCCAGGATGAACTGTAAATTCCTATCGTTTTGCACTGCTTCGAGTGATCCGCGATTTGTGTAAACGAGAAACGGTTGATAGTGCTCCATCGACACCCTTGCGTTTAGCCGTTTTCCAATCTCGTGTAAATGTTGCAACAATTGAAGGCGAAACACTTGATCATTAGAAGTTGGATAATCACGTATTTTTATCGAAATAACGGCGATTTGCGATTCTTTCGTTTTGTTTAACTTCGCCAGTGTAACGGCTTTTTCCAATCCTTCTTTCAGTGATCGTTCCGGCTGAATCATATAGGTTGATGGGATTCCCAACTTTTGAAGCTCCTCATATACGGCATGAATGCTCGTCAAGGCAAAAGCCGTTTTTTTCTCCTGATACAACGCTGTGTGAAAGCGGACAAATTGATCAATATCAAGTGGTTTGACGTCATCATCTATCTTATAAATCCATGGATAATCTTTTACGAAAAGCGGCCGGTCAGAAATTTCGGTTTCAGTTAAAACGTGGTGCAAAAGATCATGATTCGGCAAATCAATCGACATCTCTTTTAACGGAATTTTTTCGCGATACGAAACGGATAATAGCGACATGGCGACCATAAGCTCATTGAATGGGATGTAGGTTGCTTTTAACGGGTATTCGGCTCGTTTCTTTTGTCCGTAATAAAAGGCGATGATTCCGGAAAACAGTAAAAAGTCGACCTCTCTTCCTGCCTTCTCGATCAAGTGATTAATTTCCCGTGGGGATTCATAGGTATAGGAGACAAACGAAACCTCAGGGAATAAAGAATAATGTTTCGAAACCGCCTCGATAAAAAGATTTGACCCTAATACACCAACGACAATCATTTCTTTGCACCTCATAATGTTAAACTATTAATGATCTTTTTAGAATACCTTTTTGTCTTATTTGTAAATTCATAGTAACATTTCTGTCAAGTAGTACAAAGTTTTTGTGCTCTTATGAAGGTGCCTAATGCCTTTGTGATTTCCCATAAATGATATGTCTTTTGTACTTAATGGTAAATACGATGTGATTCTTACATTTCCCAGTCGTACGTGCAAAACTATGAGTATCCTCCGTATGCTGATATTTAGGTTGGCGAGCCAGAAATATTCAGTTTCTGGGGGGAGTTTTTTCACTGAAAGCTTTTTGAAACCCTTAGTCTGAAGGGTTTTCTATTTCATAAATAATAGCCGCACTTTTTCGATGAAAATGCGGCTATATAATATCGCTTAATTGCCTGAAACCACTAATTCTTCCCAGAACTTCCGACCAGACAAAATGGCTTATTATCGGTAATTGTCGTGGATGGGTTGAAATAAATCTTCTTGTGCAAGGCGAACAACGGAAAAATGGTCAACATTGTAATGACCATGAAGGATTTTATTATGATGACTTATTATTTTTTCGGCCGGTAGTATAACAGAATCTGTCGTTGAATGTCCATCGCCTACTAAAGTAACATCAAAGTGATTGACTGTCGCCGTTCGAACCGCTGTGTCAATACATTGTTCCGTTTTACATCCCATGACAACAAGATGTTCAATCTTGTTATCCTTTAAAAAGCTCAATAGCGGCGTTCCGTAAAACGAATTTGTAGCCGCCTTATCAAATATTTTTGTTGCTTTCGGCACTTTTATTTTTGGATGAATTTGAAACCCCTCTCCTTTGCCGCCAGCAACATCTTGATCTCTTATAAAGACGATGAAAGCATCTGATTCAATCGCTTTATTAATGACCAAATTCACGTTATCCAGCAATAATTCTTTATTAAACACACTTTTCTCTTCATGATTCCCATCAACTAATTCTTGTTGGGCATCAATAATAAGCAACGCTTGTTTCAATAGAAAAACCTCTTTTCTATAAAATTTGTATTCTGTCCTCTAAACCTTTTTTCGAATTGATTGACCATACATATCGCCCCCTTTCACTTAATCAAAATCACCCTAAAGCCCGGCAGGAAAAAGGCATCCGGGGTTTGAAAACAGATACGACAAAATAAGGAGTGTAGGCGGAATTATGTCCAATAGAACCTGTCTCAAGGACAAAAATAAGCCCCTGAGATGAATTTATGTCCAATAGAACCTGTCTCAAGGACAAAAATGTAGCCCTGAGATGAATTTATGTTCAATAGAACCCGCCTCAAGGACAAAAATGTGGCCCTGAGGGAGGCCACTGAAAAACTAAGGTGT
>NZ_JBBHZM010000034.1:0-40890 GCF_049843615.1 Fictibacillus sp. Mic-4
TCTCCAGCACTCATTTTTGTCCTTGAGGCTCGTTCTATCGGACAGAATTCCGCCTCCACCCCTTATTTTTGTCCTTGAGAACCGTTCTATCGGACAGAATTCCGCCCCCAGCACTCATTTTTGTCCTTGAGACCTAATTATTGGCCATTCCCCATGGTTCCGGCGAGGTTTGTCATTTGTCCCAAGGATATAATTCTTCAAGCCTTTATACCTTGAACTATACTTAGCTAATGTCTTTATGAAATTGACTATAATAGAGTCCATAGTAAAACCCTTTTTGTTTAAGAAGCTCAGGGTGTGATCCTTTTTCAGTAATTTTACCATCTTGAAGAACAAGGATTTGATCAGCTTTTTGAATCGTATTTAGCCGGTGGGCGATGACAAAGCTTGTTCTGCCTTTCATGAGCCGGCCGAGCGCTTCTTGTATTTTTAATTCCGTGATCGTATCGATGCTGCTCGTTGCTTCATCCAAAATTAAGATCGCAGGATCAGCAAGAATCGCTCTTGCAATTGAAAGGAGCTGCTTTTGCCCCTGGCTAATTCCCCCGCCGTCTTGCCCGAGAATGGTATCATATTGGTCGGGGAGCTTCTGGATAAAGGAGTGGGCATTTGCCAGCATCGCTGCCTCTTCAACTTCCTGATCGGTTGCGTCAAGCCTTCCGTAACGGATATTTTCCCGCACAGTCCCTTGAAATAGAAATGAGTCTTGTAAAACAAAACCCATATGCTGGCGAAGGCTTTCCCTTTTGACCGTCGATAGATCATGGCCATCAATAAAAATCGCCCCGCTATCAACCGTATAAAAGCGGGATAATAGATTAATGATCGTCGTTTTCCCTGCTCCCGTTGGACCGACTAATGCGACCGTCTCACCAGGCTTGACTGTAAAATTGATGCCCCGTACCGTATCTCCCTTTTTTTCATAGGAAAAAGAAACGTTTCGAAATTCTACTTCGCCTTTTACTTCCGCTAGACAGACGGAATCTTTTTCATCTCTCATTTCTTCGTCTTCATCCAATATTTCAAACACTCGATCCGCTCCAGCAATAGCGGAAAGCAGCGTATTGAATTGATTGGAAAGGTCGTTGAGCGGACGTGTAAATTGTCTTGAATATTCAACAAAAATAACGATCACCCCGATTGAAATCGTTCCTTTTAAGGCTAAAATCCCCCCGATGCCTGCAATAATGGCGAAGCTTAAATTATTTAATACGTTCATCAATTTTGGAATAAAGCCGGAATATGACTGGGCCCAGAAGGCGGATTCTTTTAATCTTCCACTTTTCTCCATAAATTCATTGATGACTTTTTGTTCCTGGGAAAACGTTTTGACAATCCGCTGGCCGGAAACAATCTCTTCAATGTAGCCATTGAGTTCGCCAAGGTTTCGCTGTTGCTCCTTAAACAACAGACCCGTCCGGTTCGTAATCCATTTCATTCCAAAGAACATTAACGGTACGATGACTAATGTAACAACTGTAAGAAGCGGGCTTAAAGCAAGCATGACCGCAACCGTACCGATCAACGTTATCAAGCTGGAGAACACTTGAATCACCGAATCGTTTAGTGTGGAGCTTACATTTTCGATATCGTTCGTCACCCTGCTCATTAATTCTCCATGCTGACGCTTATCAAAAAACGAGATCGGTAATTGATGCAGATGCCGGAAAAGCTCGTTTCGCATTTGAAAAACCGTTTTTTGCGCAATGCCGATCATCCAAATGTTTTGCAGCCAGAGCGAAGCGGAATAAAGGATATAAACTCCGGCCAATTCAAGCAAAAGAATCCAAAGCCCTTTATAACTTCCTGTAACGATAAATTTATCAATTCCTTTTCCAATTAAAAAAGGGCCATATAATCCTAAACCGGAACTGAGAGCGACTAAAAGCAAAACAGCCGCCAGCAACCCTTTATTATATGAAAGATATCTCCATATTCTCTTTACTGTACCAATCTTCGCTTTTGGTTTCTTTCTCTTGAAAGTACCGTCTTCGTTTTTTTCTTGATGGTTGACTTTTCTATATCGGAAAGGTTGACCCCACTCTTTAAGCATACCGGGCATCTCCTTTCCCAAATTGAGATTGGAAGATTTGCTTGTAAAGAGAAGAATGCTTTAATAGCTCCTCATGCGTTCCTTTCGTTAGCAGCCTTCCATCTTCAAGAAGCAAAATGTTGTCCGCTTCCATTGCCGTACTAATTTTTTGCGTAATAATGAACGTCGTACACGTATAGTTTTTCAAACATGCAAGAAGTCTCGCTTCCGTTTTTAAATCGAGCGCGCTTGTGCTATCATCGAGAAGAAGAATTTTCGGATTCCTAACGAGCGCTCTTGCAATTGAAATCCGTTGCTTCTGGCCGCCGGAAAGATTGACTCCTTTTTGGCCGATGATCGTTTCATATTGATCAGGCAATTTACAAATCGTTTCATGAATTTGTGCATTTTTTGCCGCCTTGATTATTTCTTCCATTGCTGCACCTTCTTTTCCCCAGGCGATGTTCTCTCTAATCGTACCTGTAAAAAGCAGCGCTTCCTGAGGTACATAACCGATTTGTTTTCTGAGACTATCCAATTTTACCGTTCGAATGTCCCGTCCATCGATAAAGACAGCCCCTTCATTAACATCATAGAGTCGGGGGATTAATTGAAACAACGATGATTTTCCTGATCCTGTCGCACCCATAATAGCCACCGTCTGACCGGCGTCAGCTGTAAACGACAAGTTTTGAAGAACAGGTTCATCCGTTCCTGGATAGCGAAATGAAACATTTGCGAACTCCACGTTTCCTTCGACTTTTTTTATTGAGGTAGCGTCATCTTGATCAAAGAGATCGATGTCCGTTTCAAGCACATCCGAAATGCGTCCCGCTGATGCTTTTGCACGGGAAAAAGCACGAATGATAAAAGAGAGCGGAGAAAAGGCAGTAGTGATTCTTGTTGCATAATTAATAATTGCGACCACTTCCCCGACTTTTGTTTCCCCGCTATGGACTTGTACATTTCCGAACCAGAGAATGCCCATAATGCCTAAATTCATGACTAAAAGCAAAACCGGCATCGTCGTTTCCATAAGCCTTAGCACGGAGACTGTTTGATTTTTCAAATCTTCATTTGCCTTTTTGAACCTGCTGACTTCAAAATCTTTTCGCAAAATCGCTTTAATAAGCCTGATGCCCGCTAAATTCTCCCTTATCACGCCATTAACCGAATCGAGCCTTTTTTGGACCGATTGAAACTGTCTTGTGCCTCTATTCATCGCCCAGATTAAAAATGCGATAAGGAGAGGGATAATGATGGCTAAAAAAATAGCCAGCTTGAAATTGACGATGAGCGCCATGACCGTCCCGCCAATAACCATTAAAGGGGCACGAAGCATAATGCGCAAACTCATAAATACAGTACTCTGGATTTGCGTAATATCATTTGTCATTCTCGTAATAAGTGAAGAGGTTGGATATTGATTGAAGTTGGCAAATGAAAAAGATTGGATCTTTATAAATAGCCTTTTCCTTATATCATAACCGAAGCTCTGGCTTACATGGGAAGCGTAAAAGGAATTGATAATCCCACCTATAAAGGCAAAGAAGGAAATCGCCAGCATGATTCCTCCCCATGTCATCACAACTGGAAGATCTTTATGAAGAATGCCATTATCAATAATTTTTGACATGAATAATGGCTGAAGCAGGTCGACGACGAGCTCAACGAACATAAAAAATATGGCGATTACGATTGAAATTCGGTAAGGCTTTAAAAGCGAAAACACGTTAGACATGCCTGATCCTCCAAACCACGGTTCTTTGCTGATGCTGTTTTGCAATTGTAATCCTTTTCATTTCTAACTATAGCGGTTTTTGTCCCGCTTTTTAAATTATTTGTCCTTCTCATTTTGATTCAATAAATCAAACAAACGTTTAATTAACATATCAGTTCTGTTCTTATAAAGTTTAAAGGACGAAATCTGATATCAACAGATTTCGTCCTTTTTGGTTAATTATTAATATAGCGTTCAAACACAAAGCCAAAATCTTTCACATTGTATTGCTTTTTGGCAGATACAAGCCAATCGAAAGCTCTCTGGTTCAGCTCAGTAAACTGGTCTACGATATTGCCTTCGGCCGGACCCATGCGGTTTAATGTTTTTGAAGCAAGTTCAAGACTCTGCTGTGCATAGTCTAAAATGACTGCATTGTCGCTTGAAATTTCGGCAATTTTAAGGAGCGCTTTATATAAATCTTTCAATTCTTCAAGATGCTTTTTATGCACATCAATTGAATAAAATTGTTCATCGCCGATTTTGAACTTTATTTCAACGTCTATATCTACCGTTCCGGCGGTTTCAAGCGTTACATGGGAGATTTTATTTTTGTAATAATCGAAGCGCCGCAAAACACGCTTTTTGCTAACCGCACTTGTTCCATCCAGATGAATGAGAGCCTTGTTCGTAAAACAATACTCATCCGACTTTGACTTGATGACAAAAAAGATTTTCTCATTATCTTCATGCATTACGTAATCATCGACATCCGTTTTGTTGTAATCTTGAGGTTTAATGACACTTCCTACATCACTTAACCCGAGTGCATCAGCCGCTATCTTCCCAAACATTTTTCCAACCCTTTCAATCATTTTTTAATAGAGCCTGAAAAATTTCTATGTTTCTACTAAATTTTTATCTGCATTCGATTTAATTCCATTTCGATCATAGCACATATTCCATGAAATCCCAAACGAAAAATCCCGTTTACAAACGGGATTTTTGCCTCTATATTTCTACCGTCCAATTAAAGACATCTTCTTCTTTTCCTAATTGGATGTTGGTGATGGATTGATAGATTTGTTTCGAAAGCTCGCCGGTTTCGTAGCCATTAACAATGATCTTTTCACCTTTGTAGTTAAGCTCCCCTACAGGTGAAATGACAGCAGCGGTTCCGGTGCCAAATACTTCTTCCAATTCGCCATTTTGGTGAGCCTTGATAATCTCGTCGATAGGAATCCGCTCTTCCCGAACTTTAACTCCCCAATGCTTTAACAGATGGATCACCGAGTCTCTCGTTACACCGCCAAGAATGCTGCCGTTTAATTGAGGTGTCACCACTTCGCCATTCACTTTAAAGAAAATATTCATGCTTCCGACTTCTTCAACATATTTTTTCTCAATGGCATCCAGCCATAGTACCTGGTCGTAGCCAAGTTCTTCCGCTTTCGTTTGCGCTTTTAAACTCGCGGCATAATTTCCCGCTGTTTTTACATAGCCTACACCGCCAGGGACAGCACGTACATAGAAGTCCTCAACAAATATTTTGACAGGATTTAATTGATCGGAATAATAGGGCCCTACCGGTGATAAAATGACCATGAATTTATACTGCCCTGCAGGCCTTACCCCTAAATATGGCTCTGTCGCAATAATGAAAGGGCGAATATAAAGAGATGTTCCCTCTTCCGTAGGGATCCATTCTTTTTCTAATTCAAGCAGTTGTTGAATTGCTTCTAACACTAATTCTACATCGACAGTAGGAATCCCCATTCTTTCACATGATAAATTCAATCTTTCGATGTTTTTTCGTGGCCTGAACAGCAATGCCTTTCCTTGAGGTGTTCTGTAAGCTTTCAATCCTTCAAAAATCGCCTGCCCGTAATGAAAAACCATTGCAGATGGATCGAGAACTAACGGTTCATAAGGCGTTATTCTCGGATGGTGCCAACCTTTATCCTCATTATAGTCCATGACAAACATGTGGTCAGTAAAGTATTTCCCAAAACCCAATGCATGGGCAGGCAACTTTTCTTTATTCTCCTTTGCTCTAATTAATTCGATCAATTGATTCAACGGTAAGCATCCCTTTCTTGATTTTCGACTTATTTTATTTTTTCATTCGATTATAACAATTTAAAAAATAGAATTCTAGAGAAATTAACCATTTCCATAATTTATCGGTAAAATTCTACTCCGTACGAATGAATGTTTTGTATTTCTGATTTTTTTTGGCTATACTTATAGTGCCTGTTCAAAAAGGAGGACTTTAGCCCCCTCTTTTAGGGCGTGTTTAAAAAGGAGGTATTTATTCAATGAATAAAACAGAATTAGTAGCAAGTGTTGCTGAAAAAAGCGGATTAAGTAAAAAAGATGCCGCTCAAGTTGTTGATTCATTATTCGAATCGATCACTGAGGCATTAAAAAATGGCGAGAAAGTACAATTGATCGGATTTGGGACATTTGAAGTTCGTGAGCGTTCCGCCCGTAAAGGACGCAACCCTCAAACCGGAGAAGAAATCGATATCCCTGCATCTAAAGCTCCTGCCTTTAAGCCAGGGAAAGAATTAAAAGAAGCAACAAAATAAGATGAGCCTTAGCGCTCATCTTATTTTTATTCCCTGCTTATTTTTTGAAACAAACCGGTTCCCTGTTATCCAAAAACGCCACGGGTAGTCCTTTGCTTCTCCCGAGTTCTCTATTCCTATTCTTGGCCCTCGTGAGATCTCTGCCGGCCTGTACCCTTCAGCTAAATATAAAGGAGGATTCGTGAACATCCGTCCATAGTCTTCCATACCAATCCCCAATGCCTTTGTTAATTTTCCGGGACCGTTACTCAATTCCCTTTCATTCTTCGCCCCTCTTCGTTTATACATAAGATCCACCCCGCAATAAGGTTCGAGCGCACGAATCAACACTGCTTCAGGTTCATCGATTCCGCCGCTAACGACATTCACGAGGCAATGAGTGTGCATCGTATACGTATAAACGTGCCCGGCCTCATGAAACATAACTTCTGTCCGTTTCGTTCTCCTGTTCCCGAAACTGTGGGCCGCCCGATCTCCAGGTCCAATATAGGCTTCTGTCTCAACGATAAATCCCGAAGCAATTCCTTCCTCTGTTTCTTTGATTAGTAAACAGCCAAGCAAGGCCATTGCAAGCTCTATTGTCGGTTGTTGAAAAAATTTTTCTGGCAAAGGGGCGGGATGATGATTCTTCATTGTTCCTGTCCTTTCCGCTAAACCTATTATTTCCGGTGCATCTTAAATTCCAGGAAAAGCTCATTGTAATGGGCAAGCATGCTCTTTCCGAGATTTTCATACACTTCCAGCTTTTTCGTCGTTTCTGGATCAGGATAAAACCGCTTGTCATTTGCAATGTTTTTCGGCAAATAGTCGAGCGCCTTTTTGTTTGGCGTGGAATAGCCAATATATTCGGCATTTTGCGCAGCATGTTTCGGATCAAGCATGAAATTGATAAATTGATGGGCCCCATCTATATTTTTTGCCGTTTTCGGAATGACCATGTTGTCAAACCATAAATTTGAGCCTTCTTTTGGTATAACATAATTCAGCTCTTTATTTTCACTGATCATTTCCGCCGCTTCGCCGGACCAAACCACGCCTACTGCAGCTTCTCTATTTGCAAGCAGAATTTTAATTTCATCTCCTATAATCGCTTTTACATTCGGAGTGAGCGAAGCCAGCTTCTTTTTCGCTTCTTGAAGATGGGCTTCGTTCGTATCATTAAGCGAATAGTGAAGGCTATTCAGTCCCATTCCCATAACCTCGCGGGCACCGTCAACAAGCAAAATTTGATTGCGTAAATCTTTGTCCCATAAGTCATTCCAGTTTGTAATCTTTTTTCCTCCAAGCATGGAAGAATTGTAGGCGATCCCAACCGTCCCCCAAAAATACGGGATCGAATATTTATTGTTCGGATCAAATGACAAATCCATAAAACGAGGATCAATGTATTTCAAATTCGGAAGCTTTGAATGATCGATCGGAATAAGCAGATGCTCTTCTTTCATTTTGCTGATCATATATTCAGAAGGCACAGCAACATCAAATGTTGTTCCGCCCTGGGAAATTTTTGTCATCATTGCTTCATTAGAATCGAACGTTTGGTAAATGACTTTAATCCCTGTCTCTTTTTCAAATTGCTTGATTAAATCCGGATCAATATAATCGCCCCAGTTATAGATGGTTAATGTATTGTTCCCCGAATACCCTTCCGTCATGTTCAAACGGGCGGCTAAAAACATTAAGCCAAATGCGACAATGAATATCGTAGCGAAAACACGCACTAGCTGTTTCATCGGCCTCTTACCCCCATTCCGTTTGACTTGCCGGTTTTCTTATTCACAAAATAATAGCCAACGACAAGCATAATCGTAAATAAAAAAATTAGAGTCGACAGCGCGTTAATCGACAATGATATTCCTTGCCGGGCTCTGGAGTAAATTTCAACGGATAAGGTGGAAAAACCATTTCCCGTTACGAAAAACGTGACCGCAAAGTCGTCCAGCGAGTAGGTCAGCGCCATAAAGAACCCTGCAAAAATGCCCGGAGTAATAAATGGGAGCACAACTTTTGATAGAACTTGCCATCGGTTCGCCCCTAAATCACGGGCTGCATCAACCAATGTCGGGCTCATCTCCTGTAGCTTTGGCAGTACCATAATGACGACGATCGGAACGCTAAAAGCAATGTGTGAAAGCAGCACGGAAATAAACCCGAGCTTAATGCCCATAATCGTAAAAAGAATTAAAAAGGATGCGCCAATAATAACATCAGGACTTACAATCAATACGTTATTGAGCGTTAAAAGCGAATTTTTCACTTGCCGTTTCCTCAACATTTGAATCGCAAGTGCGCCGATGACACCGAGAATGGTCGAAATGGCGGCTGATAGTAGCGCAATGACAAGCGTATTTAAAACGATAATAAACAGGCGCGTGTCGTGAAACACTTCTTTATACCATTCAAGCGTAAACCCTTTAAAATCGTGCATTGAACCGCCGCTATTGAACGAATAGTACATCAAATAAAAAATCGGAGCGTAAAGAATAACAAAGATGACAATTAAATAAACGTTTGCCAGTTTTCGTTTTGCTCTCATGTGACATCCTCACCTCCGACTTCCTGTTAAAATCATGATGATGGCCATCGCAATGATTAAAAAGACAGCGATGGTCGAGCCCATTCCCCAGTCCTGGGTAACGAGAAAATGCTCTTCAATTGCCGTACCGAGTGTAATGACGCGGTTTCCGGCAATTAATCGGGCCAGCATGAATAAAGACAATGCCGGAATAAAGACGGCCTGGCACCCCGACTTTACCCCATCAAGCGTCAATGGAAAAATGACACGCCGAAATGTCGTCCACGGCGAAGCTCCGAGGTCGCGTGCCGCATCAACAAAAGACGGGCTTAGCTCTTCCAGCGAGTTGAAAATGGGCAAAATCATAAAAGGAATGAAAATATAAACCGATGTAAAGACAAAGCTAAAGTCGGTGAATAACAGCTGTTTTTGCCCGATTCCGAGCGTTTCCAGAAGCGCATTTGCCGGGCCGAACGCACCAAAGATGCCGAGAAAGGCATACGCTTTTAAAAGCAAATTGACCCATGTCGGCAAAATAATGAGAAGCAGCCACAGTTGCTTATGTTTCGTTTTCGTTAAGAGAAGCGCAGTTGGATATGCAAGCAAAAGGCAGAATACTGTAATTAAGAAAGCATACCAGAATGAGCTGAGCGTCATGCGTAAATAGACCGGTGTAAAAAACTTTTTATAATTTAAAAGCGTAAAATGCCCTTCAATATCGAAAAAAGAATAATAGACGACAAGAACAATCGGCGCAATGACGAAAAGGACAATCCATAACACATAAGGAATTAAATAGATATTTCTCGTTCTACTTTGCATGGCCGGCCTCTTCGTACGCTTCCAGGCGTTTATCAAATTCTTCTTCCGTTTCTCCAAAACGCATGACGTGGATCGCCTCAGGATCAAACGTCAGGCCAATGTTATCGCCAACTACCGCTTTTTTCGTTGAATGGACGAGCCATTCATTGCCGTCTTCATCAAAACAACAAATCTCATAATGGACTCCGCGGAACAGCTGGGAATCGACGCGAACTTGAAGTTTCCCTTGTTCAGGTGTCGTAATTTGCAAATCTTCCGGTCTGATGACGGCTTCAACGGATTCATCAGGATGAAAACCGCCGTCCACACATTCGAATTGCTTCCCATTAAATTCAATGAGAAAGTCCCGGATCATTTTCCCCGGTACGATATTTGATTCTCCTATAAAATCGGCAACGAACCGGTTGATCGGTTCATCATAAATATCCGTCGGCGTCCCGCTTTGTTGGATTTTCCCTTCATTTAAAACAAAGATTTCATCAGACATGGCGAGCGCTTCTTCCTGGTCGTGGGTGACGAAAATAAAGGTAATTCCGAGCCGGCGCTGGAGTTCTCTTAATTCATATTGCATTTCGGTTCGTAGTTTCAAATCAAGGGCTGAGAGCGGTTCATCAAGTAAAATGACTTCTGGCTCGTTGACGATCGCCCGTGCAATCGCAACCCGCTGCCTCTGCCCACCAGACATCTCCCTGATTTCCCGTGCTTCATAGCCAGCGAGATTGACAAAACGAAGAGCTTCCTTTACTTTTTCCTCAATGTCGGACTTTTTCATTTTTTTAATCTTTAGTCCAAAGGCGACATTTTCAAATACATTCAAATGCGGAAATAGTGCATAGTCTTGAAAGACCGTATTGACCTGGCGCTTATTAGCTGGAAGGTTATTAATCACTTTTCCGTTAAAGTATATCTTTCCTTTTGACGGCTCGATAAATCCTGCAATTAGCCGCAGAATCGTTGTTTTCCCGCAACCTGAAGGACCAAGCAGCGTATAAAATTTCCCGCGCTCGATTTCAAAACTGACATCATTAAGTACAGCGGGGTCGTCATCATATTGTTTCGTGACATGTTCAAAGCGAATAATCGTGCGATCTGCCATTGTAACACTCCTATCGGTTAGATTTATAAATAAGAATCTGTGGCAACAAGAAGCAACTCTGACGGGCCATCATCGTCATTGATGATCTGGTGTTCATCTGATGCATGAAAGTAGATCGATTCACCTGCTTTCGCAAAATAGGTCCGTTTGCCCAATCTGACGGCAATACGGCCGCTTAATACAAAGGCAAACGTTTCAGAAAGAGACGGCTCAAACTGTTTGAACTCCCCTTTTGCCTGTAGCGTCAAGCGAACAGGTTCCATTTCTTTTTCGTTCGACTCCGGTACGAGCCATTGAATGCGGTAACCCCGTTCTTCATCAATGAATCCGGTTTGATCCTCTTCCTTGTAAACGACTTTTTGTTCCCGTTCTTCTTCATCAAAAAACTGTTTCGGGGTGCAGCCAAGCACTTCTAAAATGTCAAAAAACGTCTCCATTGATGGCGAGCTTAAATCTCGCTCCAACTGCGAAATGTACCCTTTGCTTAAATCTGTGCGCTCTCCAAGTTCTTCCTGAGTCAACCCTTTTTTCAAGCGCAAATTTTTTATTTTTTTCCCAATTTGCATCGTGTACCCTTCCATCCTGTTTACTAATAGTAAACTTCAAGACAATAAAGTTTATTGATGCAAAACTCAAAGTTTACTATAAATCTTAGTCTATTATACATAATGATGGAGGAAATGAAATAAGAATTTTTTTCTGCAATCAAGAAAGAATTAAGAAATGCCAGGTTTTCACTGTGTGAAGACAAAAATGTGGATTTTTCAGAAAAAGTTTGGCGGAACATTTGCTAATTGTACGTTTAACGCAATAAAAAACTTGAGCGCGGGAAATCCCCGCGCCCAAGCTTCTTATTGATACATCGCTTCTCGTTGTTTTTTCAGCTCTTCATTTTCTAAATACTCGTCATAGGTCATCTGTTTGTCGATTAAGCCGTTTGGCGTGATTTCGATAATGCGGTTCGCAATCGTTTGGACGAATTGATGGTCATGAGATGTGAAGAGAAGCGATCCTTTATAGTTAATCAATCCATTGTTAAGCGCCGTGATCGACTCGAGATCCAGATGGTTCGTCGGATCATCCAGGAGCAACACATTGGCCCCGCTCAGCATCATTTTCGACAACATGCAGCGAACTTTTTCCCCGCCAGATAAAACGGTGCATTTTTTCAATACTTCTTCTCCGGAGAACAGCATTCTTCCAAGGAATCCGCGTAAGAAACTTTCCGTTTGATCATTTGGCGAATATTGTCTTAGCCAATCGACCAGGTTCAATTCGCCATTCTCGAAGTATTTCGAGTTGTCTTTCGGGAAATAAGCCTGAGACGTTGTGACGCCCCATTTATACGACCCGCTGTCCGCATCCATTTCTCCCATAAGAATTTTAAACAATGTCGTAATCGCAATTTCATCTTTGCCGACAAATGCAATTTTATCGCCTTTGTTCATCATAAAGCTGACATTGTCGAGCACTTTTACTCCGTCAATCGTCTTCGTAAGCCCTTCGACGCGTAATAGATCGTTTCCAATCTCCCGTTCAATCGCGAAATTCACGTATGGATAACGGCGAGTTGAAGGTTTAATGTCATCGAGCGTAATCTTCTCGAGCAGCTTCTTCCTTGACGTCGCCTGTTTGGATTTGGAAGCATTCGCGCTAAAGCGGGCGATAAAGCTTTGCAACTCTTTAATTTTTTCTTCTTTTTTCTTGTTCGCTTCCTGTGCCATTTTTAACGCGAGCTGGCTTGATTCATACCAGAAGTCGTAGTTGCCGACATACAATTGGATTTTGCCAAAATCGAGATCCGCCATGTGCGTACAAACTTTGTTCAAGAAATGGCGGTCGTGGGATACGACAATAACGGTATTTTCAAAGTTAATAAGGAATTCCTCAAGCCACTGAATCGCCTGAAGGTCCAGGTGGTTCGTCGGCTCATCCAATAGGAGGATATCGGGCTTTCCGAACAGCGCCTGTGCTAAAAGAACTTTCACTTTTTCCGCGCCTGTTAATTCGGCCATTTTTTTATTATGGAGCTCTTCCCCGATTCCTAGCCCTTTTAAAAGGATCGCCGCTTCAGATTCTGCCTCCCAGCCGTTTAGCTCGGCAAATTCACCCTCTAATTCTGCGGCTCGCATTCCATCTTCATCCGTGAAATCAGGCTTCATGTAAATCGCATTTTTTTCCTGCATGACTTCATACAAACGCGCATGGCCCATAATGACCGTCTGAAGCACTTCATATTCTTCATATTCGAAATGGTTTTGCTTTAAAACGGCAAGACGCTCCCCCGGAGTAATATGAACATCGCCCGTTTGCGGTTCAATCTCGCCTGAAAGTATTTTTAAAAAGGTCGATTTACCCGCGCCATTGGCACCGATTAACCCATAACAGTTTCCAGGAGTAAACTTAATATTCACTTCTTCAAAAAGCTTTCGCTCACCATAGCGAAGCCCTACGTTCGTCACTGTAATCATTGAATTTCTCCTTCTACTTATGCTATTACTGATTGTATCATAGATTGGCAAAGGAAATTAGTGCAATTAGTGGAAGTTCTTAATGTTATTTAAATTTCATTTTTCGGATCATCTGGTTGATGACTTCTGAAAATACAAGGCCAAAAGCGATGGCCCCGGATATCATGAAGGCTTTTGCCGCCAATTGAATCGCGATATTATAATCATTTTCAACAAAATTCCTCATTGCATCATAGGCGAGTCCGCCGGGGACTAACGGGATGATACCCGCCACACTATAAATAATGATTGGCGTTTTGTACCTTTTTGCAAAAAAATGGCTAATTACCGCGACAAAAAAGGCGGCGATCGACGTAGCCAACACTTGATCGACTTCTTCTATATCTAGTAGAAAATAAATAATCCAACCGAGCATGCCGACAATCCCACATTTTAACAACGTTTGTCTTGGCACGTTGAACAGGATACCAAAGGCCCCGGAGGCGATAAAACTTGTCACTAATTGTTCGATCATCGTCATTGTCATCCACTCCGTTAAAATAATGAAAACATAATGGCGATTCCTGTTCCAATGGCAAATGCCGTTAAAAAGGCTTCGGCGCCTTTCGACAATCCTGATACGAGGTGACCGGCCATTAAGTCTCTGACTGCATTCGTTATTAAAAGTCCGGGAACTAAAGGCATGACTGAACCGATAATGATTTTATCGAGCTCATGGCCAATTCCGCTTTTAACAAACGAAAGCGACAATAATCCGATGAGGAGAGAGGACAAAAATTCGGCAAAAAACTTGATCTGGATCAAACGGTGAAAATAGACGAGACATAAAAAGCCCGCACCGCCGGAAATAAGGGCAGGAATAAAATCATCCCATCTTCCGTGGAACATGATTAAAAAACAACCGCTGGCAATCGACGCGGCCGCAATTTGCAGCCATATCGGATACGCGTGATTTGCCTTTTCCGCTTGTTTTAGCTCTTTATATGCTTCTTTTAATGTTAAAGCCCCGCTGCTGATCTTTCTTGAAATGCTGTTGACGATTGTAACTTTTTGCAAATCCGTCGTCCGTTCCGAAATCCGGATTAATTTTGTTGGTTCGATCCCGTCGATGGAGAAGATAATTCCGGTAGGCGTGACATAGCTGTGGGAATGATGAATTCCGTATGAAGCAGCGATGCGCATCATCGTATCTTCCACCCGATACGTTTCCGCCCCGCTTTCAAGCATTATTTTCCCGGCAAGCAGGCAAATTTCAATAACGTCATGTATGTGATTCGACTGATTGGCCATTCCATCCGCTCCGATAACTTTAAGCTTCTTGAATGAAAATTATATCATGAAATTTTATTTTTACAATTAAGTATAGCCTTTCTTCAGCCAAAAGAAAAAGCCTTGCCCAAAGGCAAGACTTCTTGCGAATTTTTACTTTCCTACCAAAACATCGGCTTTGTCACCATAAACCAGAGCATGATAAGCAAAAGGATAATGTACGTCCAGATCGAACGGCTTAGCCTTTGAACGAGAGTCTCTCTGTTATGGCCAGGTTCGCTGAATTTTCGAATGGATGGTGAAAACGCTCTGGCTAAAAAGAACAGGGAGCTTATCATCACGAGCAATGTCATGTCAATCCATGACGTTTTCCACGTCCACGGTCCCATCCATACGAGCAATATTCCTGTGACAACAAGGACGTGGCCGGAATGCTTTGCCAGCCTGACGACAAAACGGAACAGTCCCAAATGTTCATTCAGGACTGGTTGCTCAGCCGTTCGCAGTTTTTTTACGAAAGGAAGCAATACGAAGAAAGGACCAATCGATAAGATGACACTGAAAATATGTAAATAAAGAATAAAACGGTAAAACATCTACGGTAGCAACCAATTAGCTTTCGACTGGCCGAAACTCATGGACCCATACTCTCATATGCGGCAGCCATGGCATTCCTGGATGAAACGATAAGATGGCTTCTTTATATTCTTCCACGTTTCTATATCCTTCCTGACGGGCGTGTTCATCCGTTAATTCACCGAGAGTTTGTGAATAGACGTTCTCAACAACAAATTGCTTGCCTTCTAACGTCATAATTTCTCCGATGTCCGCATATCGTCCGTTGCGGCGAGTCGCCGTTTTTTCTCCGGCAAGAACTTTTTGAATATCTTCTGGAACCGTAACCAGCCGGTCAATCGTGCATGTTTTTGGCGGCAAGGCATTTGATTCATTTTGATTTGTCATTGCATAATCCTCCTTTAGTTCGAATGATCCATTCTCCAGTTTATCCTTTATAAAGAAAAGATAACCGATCACTATTATTCTACTTCCATCCGTCCTTGAAGACAATTCACAAGACAATTTTTATGCCTATTACCGCTCATTTTTTTATGCGGCAATAGGCATTGGTACGGATTTAAACATATTGAACTTCTTTGATTACACCCATCATCCATTCATTTTGGCGTAGCTTTAATTCGAATAGTGTCATTGGATCGGTAAACAATTCTTTATTCGCTTCCATTTGATCCAATGTGTCCTGGCTTTTCTGGATTTCTAAATGCGTTTCTTCAACTGTCCGGGTTAAGACAGCAAATGGATTTTTAAAAAACATCGAAACATCTCGTTCTAATGCTTTTTCAAACAGTTCAAATTGCAATAGGAAGGTTTTTGTGACCGATTCGGCTGTGTCCTTATAATTTTCTTGTTCAATAAACTTTTTGTATTTGTTGTAGAGCATCGTTTTATTTTGCGAAAGCCCGCCCAATAGTTTTCCTGCGCTTTTCAGCAAAAACCGGGACGGCGAAAACCGCAAAAAGATGTTGATTTTATCCATTGGAACGCCGCTCGTCATACGGTCAGTATCGCGCCGCCAGTCGTCGAGCACTTGAAAATCGCAGGCAAGCTCCATTCGTTTTTCCCCATACAACTTATTAAACCCTTCGCTCATTTCGTCTAAATAAGACTTGCATTCATCGAAATCCGCTTTTGCATCGTTGATCCATTGCTGCATGTCTCGATAAACCTTAGGCAATAACGTGTTTTGTAAATAGTCCTGAACCCGATTATTCATTTCTTCATTTAATTCAAGATGAATTTTTCGGAAATCACTGTTTTCCTTAATCAAGCTTGAGGTGCTCTGCAGAAGTTTCGGAATGGACTCAAGCATTTCTTTTTTCATTTCCTCTTTAATTGTAAGGAAGCGGTTGTTTATGTCGAGAATTTTATCTTTCTCAAGGTCACTAAGTTGATGAATCGCGCCGTTCAATTTAGTCACCATTTCTTCATTCCATTGGATCGATTCTCTTAAGCTATTTTCCATTTCCTTTCGCTTTTCGGTTAAATACGTTAACACCTGGCGAATGAAGGTTACGACTTTTCCGCTGCGTACCTCTTCCAGCTTTCGGCCCTTGAAGTTCTCTGTAAGAAATTCCGTCAAATCGTCAAGCTGCCTTCTGCCTTCATATTGTGCGGAATATGGAAGCACGTTTGCATTCGGAAATGTCTCTTTTATTTTTGAAATTGTATGATTTACCGTCTCAGCCGCTTCCTCCTCACTATCAAACACATCCATTTGATTGAGCACAAAATGAATAGGAAGATTCGGCGCTTTATCCTGTATTTCTACTAAAATATCACGTTCCCTGTTCGTAAAAGGCGACGCTGCATTTAAAACAAACAGCAAGCCGTCTGCAAAATGCAAGTAGTTGAAGGCTTCATTTCTCCGATTACGAATGCCGTTAAAGCTCGGAGTCGTTATAATGGCCAGCTCATTTTCGCCTAAAAACCGGCCTGGCAGCTTACATTCAATAAGAGCTTTTCCCTGTTCACCTTCAGTATCGGTGACGTTTGAAATGGGTTGAATGTATTCATCTGTTATTTCGCTAATTTCTTCATGTTCACCGTTTTTTAAAATGACGGCGGTTGAATGCGGAATTTCAAGTGCCTTTTCTTGAAGTAGCGAATTTATAAAAGATGACCTTCCATTCCCGCTCGTTCCGGTAACTAATAAATAATGAACGTGTTGATCTAAAAGTTCATTAACCATCCAATCAAGCCGCTGACCTACTTCCAGGTTATGACTGGTCGCCCACTCTTTTATCTGTTGAAACAGGTGTAAACTATTATCGAGTCCATTCGGGTCATGTTTTGAATTCAATAAAAGCTGTCCGGCATCCGTTACAGTTGATTCATTTATTGTAGAAGGAAAAATTTCGTTCCACGCCAATACGGCAGCTGAAGCGAATAATGCTTTTGAAACGTCGACGATTCTTAGCCAATTCGTTAACAAATTAGGGATAATTTCCGATAATTCTTTAATGAAATACTTCCCATTTATCAAATCGACATATGTTTCTTCGTATAACAAGGCCAGCTCGTGCCATGATTCTTGATTTATTTCAAATTTTAAGAAAAGGTTATTAAACTCTTGAATCCACATTAAATATGATTCTTGATCCTTATAGCTATTCCATAGCGATGAGACCATTTGTTCAAAACGCGCTTGATCAATAGAATAAATGGCGGTTAAAATTTGGTTAAAATAATCCGGTTCATATGTTATTGTCAACCCTTTGTCAATATAGGATCTTAAAATATCAAACCATTCGATCTTCTCTGTTCTTAACGCTTCATTAACTGCAAGCTCAATCGCCGCGCTCCAATCCTTATGCTCCTCAAAGAAAGCCCGGGCGATTTCAGTAACATTAGGATAATCCGGGTTGTACGAAACAACGTTCTTAATCACTTCTTTCGCCTGTTTGAAGTTGGCTTGTTCTATGTATAGTGAAATGAGTTGCAAGGCGATTTCCGTATTAAGGGTCATATCTTCTGCCGTAATTGAATTGTAAATTCCTTCAGCAGTCGATAAAAAACCGATCTCAAAATAAGCATCGGCCATATTCTTTTGGGCCCATGGCACGAGTTCATTCGTTACATTTTCCCATTTATAAATGGCCGCCTCAAAATCTTGATGATGGAAATATACCTCTCCCTGGGCAAAACGGATAGGCGATAAATCAGACAAGTTTTCCCGTTGCTCTTTCACATAAAGTTCTCCGAGCACTTGAACGGGATGCACATTTTCATCTTCTGTCATAAACGTTTCATAAAACGTCTTTTCAACCAATTGTTTCTCTATGGTCATTTTTTATCCCCCGAAAAAAATCATTTTTTATATTTATTCCTCTATTTCAATAAAATGAAACTACAATCTCTATTCTAGTATTCTAACAAAGTTTTTATTACGATTTATTTCATTTTGCTTTCTTTTTTGATACAAAACAAAAACAGATGTAAGGCAATCCGCTTTACACAACGAAAAGATCGAGATACCCTTAAGATATAGTTTTCGAACTGAATTAAAGGGGATTTTACAGTGACTTTTTATTCAACTGCGGATTCATCCGTAAACACATATAAAGATTCAAGAGTACTTGTCATGACCTCGGTCGACGCAGAAAGGGATGCTGTTTTGCGTGGCCTTCATGGCGAAAGGCGTTTTGATGTAAAATTGGCAGGAGTCGGGCAAGCTGCGGCTGCAGCAAACACAGCGGCTGCACTTGCGACCGCTAAATATGATCTCGTTGTGAACGCTGGAATCGCTGGCGGCTTTGCTTGCCAGGCTGAAATTGGCTCGCTTGTTATTGCAAACGACATCGTTGCAGCCGATCTCGGTGCAGAATCCGCTGAAGGTTTCTTGAGCCTCGATGAACTCGGTTTCGGCTCCTCACGTGCTCCTGTTGACTTGAAGCTCGCAGAAGAGGCAGCGAAGGCGCTTAAGGAAGCCGGGCTTCCGGTTACCACCGGGCCGATATTAACTGTTTCGACGGTTACTGGAAGCGATAAAACTGCACAAGAATTAGCGGCACGGGTTCCCGGGGCAGCAGCTGAAGCAATGGAAGGATACGGCGTAGCGATTGCAGCCCGGCATTATAATCTACCGATTCTTGAAATCCGGGCCATTTCAAATCAAGTTGGCCCGCGCAACAAGGACGCATGGCGGATTAAAGAAGCTTTAAATATGTTAGAAAAAGCGAGTAACGTATTATTGGAGGTTTTAAAATGAGAATTGCCTTCTCACCTTGTCCAAATGACACATTTGTTTTTCATGCATTAGTGCATGGGCTCGTTCCCGGTGCACCAGAGTTTGATGTCACCTATGCAGACATCGATATCACTAATAACCTTGCCACGGATCCGAACGGGCCGGAAATATTGAAGATTTCATATGCGGCTCTACCATGGGTATTATCCGATTATGCATTGCTCCCATGCGGCGGAGCGCTCGGAAGAGGATGCGGCCCGCTCGTTTTGACAAAAGACGATGAAACCAGTCCGGAAGCCCTGTCCGGCAAGCGGGTTGCCGTTCCAAGTGAACGTTCAACCGCCTACCTCTTGTTCAGATTATGGGCAGCACAAAACGTTCCCGGCGGCATTGGGGAAATTGTCATTATGCCGTTTCATGAAATCATGCCGGCCGTTCAGGACGGCAAAATCGATGCAGGGCTCGTTATCCATGAAGCGCGTTTCACCTACCCGGAGTACGGGCTCCATCTTATGGCTGATTTAGGAAACTGGTGGGAAGAAGATACCGGTTTACCGATTCCGCTTGGAGCGATCATTGCGCGCAGGGGACTTGACGTCGGGAAAATTTCCGGGTGGATCCGTGCATCGGTCGAATACGCATGGAAACATCCAGAAGCGTCTCAAAGCTACGTTCTTGATCACGCTCAGGAAATGGATCCTGAAGTCGCAAAGGCGCACATTAACCTTTATGTCAATGATTTCACAGCAGACTTAGGCGAAGCCGGATATGAAGCGATCACCACTTTGCTTAGCCGGGCAGCCAATGAAGGACTCGTTCCGAAATTTGATTTAGATTTATTAAAAAAATAATTGATCGGCACCTTTGATTATAAATAGTTGAAGGTGCCATAATATTACACTTTACAAGAACATATGTTCCCATTATAATAAAGATAATGGGAGTGATGAAGATGGAAGAACTTCTTGATTGGATCAACAAAATGGAAGTCGAAATGGAACTCATTCTGAAAAAGCTGGACGAACTCCAAGAAAGATATTCCAGCGATTGATTTTTTTATAGATCACACTTGAAAAATTCACGTTTTCCCTGCTATATCGCTCTTATTCTTCTTGGAAAAGGCTCAAGAAGAATATAAAAAAGAGGAGGCGGTCGGTTAGGTGGTACCCATTCGTGAACTTGGATGACAAGCCCACTTAACATGATAAACCTCTTCAAGCACCTGATTATTGTTCTTCTTTCTAATTTTTCAGCAGCATTTTTCTCAACAACCTTAAGAACTCATCATCGCTTTTGTCGTTTTTGCGATAATCCAAATTATAGGAAAACATCATCCTAACGAGCAAAAAAGCTGTAAGCGGCAATGGCACGTTTTCTAATTCTCCATTATTTATCCCTTCTTCAAGCAAATGCGTCACCATCCTTACCGCATCTTCTTCGGACTGCTTGAAACAAAGGCTAATCTCGGGAAGACGAGCTTGTTTATACTCTTGAAAAAGTGTTGATACAAATGGATCATAACAAGACTCTTCACTAATATATTGAAGAAGCCGCTGCAGCCTTTGCACAACATCGGCATTACTTAAATGCTCGTTTTTTGCCTTTTCTCGAATCTTTATAATATGTTGCATGTAACAATCAAGCAGAATCTCTGTTTTATCGTCATAGTAGTAATAAACTGTTCCTTTTCCGATCCCCGCCTTTTTTGCGATTTGATCGACCGTCGTATTCCGCACGCCCTGTGAAGAGAATAACCTGGTCGCCGCTTTGATTATTCTAATTTTTTTGTCCTCTTTGTTTTCCATTCTTAGCACCTTTATCCGATCTATTTTATACCATTATACTGATCTTTGCTGATGAATCAAATAATACAAACAAATGTGATATAAGCACTAATAGAAACAGGCGGGGATAGGACTAAACTCGTATTTTCAAGCAAATCGATTATAATTGTTTGCCTTTCATTTTCTTGCGATTTACCATTAAAATATGACCAAAATCAGAATTCAGTCGAATTCATTCTATTTTTTTACGATGATTCGACTGAATTTGCAACTTGGTCGACTTTTTCGAGGGGGCTTTGATAGGAGACCAACGAAAGAAAGAAGGCAATAGAATGTGTGGAATTGCAGGCTGGATTGATTGGACAAGAAATCTTTCCGAACAACAACCTATTTTAAAGAAAATGACGGATCGCATTATACATCGAGGACCGGATGCGGACGGGTTTTGGTTTTCGGAGCGTGCGGCATTTGGCCATCGTCGTTTGATTGTCATTGATCCGGAAGGCGGACTCCAACCAATGCTTTATCAAGATGGCGAATATACAATAGCCCTGACCTATAACGGGGAGCTATACAATTACAAGGAGTTGCGCAAAAAATTAATAGAAAAAGGCCACCACTTTCAAACCAATTCAGATACAGAAGTATTGCTTCATGCCTATTTAGAGTGGAAAGAAGATTGTGTGAAACACTTTAACGGCATTTTTGCGTTTGGAATTTGGGATGAAAGACGTCAGCAGCTTATGCTCGGTCGAGATCATCTAGGAGTGAAGCCTTTATTTTATACCGTGCAGGGCAGTGCCATTATTTTCGGTTCTGAGCTGAAAGTACTGCTTTCCCATCCGCTGGTAAAAACAGAGGTAGATCGCGAAGGGCTTGCTGAAGTGTTCGCCCTCGGACCGATGCGAACACCCGGAAATGGCGTGTTTAAAAACGTAAAAGAAGTACGGGCAGGCCATTACATGACGTTTACGGCCAATCGGGTCAAAACGGAACGCTATTGGAAACTTGAAAGCAAAGAACATACGGATGACGTAGATACTACCGTTCAGACGATTCGTTCGATATTAGAAGATACCGTCAAACGCCAATTACTATCCGACCGTCCGCTTGTCACGATGCTTTCCGGCGGACTTGATTCGAGCGGGCTGACCGCTATGGCAGGCGCTGAATATAGACGGAACGGAAAAACGCTGCATACGTATTCAATCGATTTTGTCAACAATGAAAAGGATTTTGAGCAGGATTTTCTTCGCCGCGATCTCGACGAGCCATGGGTAAAACGGGTATCAGAGCATGTCGGAACTAACCATCATTCAATCGTTCTTGGAGCTGACAAGCTAGTCGAGAATTTGCTTGTTCCGATGCGGGCCCGGGACCTGCCTGGCGTCGGGGAGCTTGAAACATCCCTTTATCTTTTGTTTAAAGAAATGAAAAAGAATGCAACCGTCGCCCTTTCCGGCGAATCGGCGGATGAAGTCTTTTCCGGCTATCCATGGTTTTATCAAGACCAGTTTTTAAATGCTAATGTGTTTCCGTGGAATGTTAACCTTGGCTATTTTTCTAGTATTCTATCTGAAGATTTAAAAGAGAGCATTCAGCCTGAACTATACCAAAAACAAAGATTTTTGGAAGCGCTCAGTGAAGTTCCTTTTCTAGAAGGAGAAGAAGATTTGCAGGCAAAACAGCGGCAAATGTCCTATATGTTTATTACCAGATTCCTTCCGTTCATGCTTGATCGAAAAGACCGCTCTAGCATGATGACAGGATTTGAAGTACGCGTACCGTTCTGCGATTACCGGCTTGTCGAATATTTATGGAATGTGCCATTTGAATTGAAAAGCATCGACAATATTGAAAAGGGAATTCTTCGCCGGGCTTTTGAAGGCTATCTCCCGGACGATGTGCGCAATCGGAGAAAAAGCGCCTATCCAAGCACAAAAGATGCCGCATATTTAAAAGGGGTCAGCAACTGGATGGTCGATGTATTAAACGATCCAAATTCACCGATTTTACCGATGATCAACAAAGAACGGGTCCGCACTATCGCCGATGGCAACGATAAAACAATAAACGGAACAGAGGCTCGCGGATTGATCGATTATCTTCTTCAAGTGAACTATTGGCTTAAAGAATATGATATTAGTGTCCGGATCTAACACTTTTTTGAAAATGTCTCGTTTATCGGGGCATTTTCTTAACTTTCAAAACGATAATCTGCAATTGGGTAGAACATTAAAATCATGATAAGATAAATAGCGAGAATCGAAAAAGGAGATGAAGAAAAGTTGAAAAATGAAATCATTGAACGATTCACTTCCTATGTGAAAGTGGACACACAGTCTGATGAAAGCAGCAGCACATGCCCTTCAACACCCGGACAGCTGGAACTCGCTCGTATGCTTGTAGAAGAATTAAAGTCGATCGGCATGGAGGAAGTGACCATGGATGAAAATGGATACGTCATGGCAACGCTCCCTTCTACTACAGAAAAAGAAGTACCAACGATTGGATTTTTAGCTCATGTCGATACGGCAACTGATTTTACCGGAAAAAACGTCAATCCACAAATCGTTGAAAACTATGACGGAAAAGATATTATCTTAAACAAAAGCTTAAATGTCGTCCTTTCCCCAAAAGACTTCCCGGATCTAGAAAAATATATCGGGCATACGCTTATTACGACTGACGGGACAACGCTTCTCGGCGCCGACAATAAAGCGGGTGTTGCTGAAATTATGACTGCGATGGCGTATTTAATCCAGCACCCTGAAATCAAGCACGGAAAAGTTAGAATCGCTTTCACCCCTGATGAAGAAATCGGACGCGGTCCCCACAAATTTGATGTAAACGCCTTCAATGCAAAATTTGCCTATACGGTTGACGGTGGGCCTCTTGGAGAGTTGGAATATGAAAGCTTCAATGCCGCTGCAGCCAAAATCACGATCAGAGGGAAAAATATCCACCCCGGTTCAGCCAAAGGTAAAATGGTCAACTCCGCTAAAATCGCGATGGAATTAAACAATCGCCTTCCGCAAGAAGAAGCTCCGGAAACAACGGAAGGATACGAAGGCTTCTATCATTTAATTTCAATTAACGGCGATGTTGAAGAAACAAAACTGCACTATATTATCCGTGACTTTGACAAGGAAGAGTTTCAGGCAAGAAAAGCCAATTTAGAAGCAATCGTAAATGAGTTACGAAAAACATATGGTGAAGAAAATATTCTTCTTGAGATGAACGATCAATATTATAATATGAAAGAAAAAATCGAGCCAGTTAAAGAAATCGTCGATATTGCCTATGAAGCGATGGAGAGCCTCGGCATTCAACCGAATATTAAGCCGATCCGCGGCGGTACAGACGGTTCCCAGCTATCGTATATGGGGCTTCCGACACCAAATATTTTCACTGGCGGGGAAAACTATCACGGCAAGTACGAATTTATTTCAGTAGACAATATGATTAAAGCGACCAACGTGATCATTGAAATTATTAAACGCTTTGAACAGAAAGCCTAAGACGCGGGCTTTTAAGCTAACCTCGTTTAGCCAGGTTAGCTTTTTATGTTTTTCACCTGATCATTTTCTACAATTTTTAACATAAAATAAAGTACCACGACTATTGCTTTTCAAGATCATGTATCCCTACCAGCACTTGTTTCATATGATTTATAAAGGGTATGTATTGAAAATAACATCAAGTATTGTGAATATTTTGCCGTTATGCTACATTATATGGAAGGTTTTTTAGCAAAACGATAGATCCATTAGTAGTTTTGGTTATGATCAGGACGGAGTTGTTTGAAAGGAGCATTTTTCATCATGGAGGCATTACTTGAAGAAATTAAGCAAGAGGTGATGGAGATATTTGAACACCTTCATCACCATCCAGAAGTAAGCTGGAAGGAAATTGAGACGACAAAATTTATTAAACAAAAGCTCGATTCATATGGCTGCCGTACGTATACCTTTGATGATTGTACGGGGGTTATCGGTGAAATTGGTGAAGGTTCTCCCGTCGTTGCCGTCAGGGCCGATATGGATGCTCTCTGGCAAGAAGTGGACGGTGAATTCCGCGCGAACCATTCTTGTGGACATGACTCCCATATGACAATGGCGCTTGGTGTTCTTCTTCTTTTAAAGAAATTGAAATCATTGCCCGTCGGAACGATTCGCTTTATCTTTCAACCTGCCGAAGAAAAAGGCGAAGGGGCTCTGAAAATGATTGAAAAAGGCGTCGTTGATGATGTCGATTATTTATATGGCATTCATTTGCGGCCGGTTCAGGAAACAAAAAACGGGCACGCAGCACCCGCCATCATCCATGGTGCCAGCCAATATATCGGAGGAACGATTATCGGGGAAGATGCTCATGGGGCAAGGCCGCACCTTGGCACTAACGCGATTGAAGTGGCATCAACACTCGTTCATGAACTGGCCCACATTCATATTGACCCGATGATCCCTCATTCTGTCAAAATGACGATGCTCCGTGCCGGCGGAGAATGTTCCAATATTATTCCAGGTCAGGCGGAATTTAGCCTTGACTTAAGGGCGCAAACGAATGAAGTGATGGAAACGTTAGTCGAGCATGTGAAAATGGCGGCAGATTCTGTGGCGAATTTTTACCAGGTGAAAATCGACCTCGTCATCCCGCCACATCTTGCCGCTGCCCGGGTGCACCCCGAGGCCCAGCAAATGATGGCTGAAGCAATTTGCGAAACGATTGGAAGCGAAAACTTAGATCTACCGCTCGTTACAACAGGCGGAGAAGATTTTCATTTTTATGCATTAAAACGGCCACATTTAAAATCAACGATGCTCGGACTTGGGTGCGGACTTGAACCCGGTCTTCACCACCCCCACATGACGTTTGACCGGGAAGCAATTTTAAAGGGCATCCACATATTAGCAAGAGCCGTATTAAATACGCTTGAAAAAGGAAATAGCGAAAGAGGCAAAATCCAGGAGCTTAGCACAACATAGCAATTTAGGGTTTACTCAAGTTTTTCCAAAAACTTGAGTAAACTTTTTTTAAATAACCGGGCATTTAGTAACGATTAAAGAAAATACTTTGCGAATTTTTATACATTTTGTTTACATTCTTAATTAATTTGAATATAATATAATTAGAATTAATCGATACCATTCTTTTGTGGATAGTAGGCCAAGAACAACAGGGGGATGCTTGCATCCCCCTGTTTTATTTTATGGGATGAGGGCTTATAATCTCTGCCAGAACTGCTTTGTTTATTGATGGCGGGTATTTAGATAACATATTACGTGCATTTGGAAAAGCAAAGATTGATTACGAAAAATTAGATATTGTTGATGAAAGAAGGGTTATAGACTATAACCTTTATTCATTCATTGAGACGATAATCGCCTTAAATATGGAAAATATAAGGGACTGGGTTTGCTTTATTCCTAGTCCTCGTCTTTTGCATCCCAGTCCTCGGGGATCGGTTCATTCATATATTCTTCCACCATTTTTTTATATTTTTCCATTTGCTCAAGGTGGGTGTTGAACTGCTCTTTATTGATCAAATATTGCGTCCCATCATGAATCGCACGTATCCTTTTTTGCAGGATAAGCTTTTCAATATACGATTCAGGGAGCGATAAATATTCAGCGGTTTCTTTAATTGATAGGTACATATTATCACCTCAACATTCAATCTAACATAATTTAGAAGCACAGCGATCAGTGAAATAAAGAATTATGCGATTTAAAGACGGATTTTCTTTATAAATAGCGAGGAGCCATTATAAAAACTCTTGATGATACAACTATCAAAAGTTTTTGAGTTTCAAACATATATCTTTGTCTATATATAGTTAAATCATTTAAAATCTTGACTAGCATTTTTCTAATCAAGGTCAAAAGGCTAAAAGGTATTATAATTTTGTAAATAATGGTGTTCTTGATTCATAAAGTCATTAAATAAGTTTATTAATCTAATTACATTATCTTCTTTCGAGTATTGTGAAGGGTTGAAACCGTCTTTTGGTTCCAGATAATTAATAAAGCTATCCATATCTTCGGGATAATTAAAATCAGCATAAACTTCAGCAACCTTATCTAATAACTTCTCAAAATCATCATGATGAATCATTTTTAAGTATGTAAGTAAAACAAATCTCCATTTTCTTATTTCAAACTGCCAAACATCGGCGTCTAGGTTCAAATCATCAATGTTCGACTCTTTCAATATATTCACCAGTAAACTCTCGTAATCGAAATCATCCCCACCCCATGCAAGCTGAATAATGTTTTGATTGTTAGCTTCAGGATGGCTACTTAAAAACTCAACTGCATAATTTGTTATGTCACCATATTTAATTAGATCAAGTTTTAAGCCCACATACATTGTTTTCCAATCGTAATTTATTTTGTTTTGCTTGAAAATATCTATCAACATATCCACTAATCACCTTCATTCTTTGGGTCTTTGGTTCGGAGCTCCTGTTATTTGCCCATTAGGAATAAATCTTCTATGTGTAACACCTTTGGCTGGGTCAACAATCCACTCAAATATACCGTTTTGGTCTTTAACAGTTGTTATTCTCTCTTTAATCCTTAAGTTTTTATTATATAAATCTTTATAGTCGTAATACTTCATTCCGCCTTCAATTTGATATAATTTCCTTTTAACTCCGTCACCACCAACTATCTCAAATTCTTTAGCATGCGGAGTATAATTGTCAATAATATCATTAAAACCATGTTGGCCGTCCGGTTTCTTTAAGGCACTTCCCGATCTTGTATTATCGAGAACCGGATGTGAAATATTTTTACGCGTACCTCCAGTATACTCCTTCACCAATTTCTTTTCGATACCCGTAATCGCCTTTTTCCCGAGTTTGGTGACGCCTTTTTTTATAAGTCCTCCGGGGACGGCATACTCGGCGATTTCTAATGGAGTGCCTTCAAATAGGGAATCTAATTCTCGGACGCCTCCCGCCCGGTTTTTTGGTACTTTATCGACAATTTGATATTTTTTATTAAAATTCTTGTCTTTATATTCCCTTACTATCATTCCATTGGCGAGGATATGGTAATCACCGTCATATTCCGCATATTCGTCAATAACATGAACCGTTTCGATTTTTTGGTCCTGTAGCGTTTCAAATTCTTCTTTTGTTACGTTTTTATTTTGCAATTGTGCGATGTACGATGCTGCGATTAATTGCTCGTCCGTATCCGGGCGTCTAATCGTATTTTCATATGGACTTGTCTTCTGGGCAAGGTCGCCTATCAAGTCATTATAGGTTTCATATGATGTTATTTGTTTTACCGAGTAATTTGAAAGATTCACTTCGCCGCTTCTAATCGCCGAGCTGATTTGATTTAGGTAATTGGACATTACAGCAAGGTCCTGTTCTACTGTTTCCAGCGCGGCGGTTTGCGCTTTATCAAAGGCGTGAAGCTGTTCAATTGTATGATTGCTGTATCGTTTCGCATGTCTGATGCTTTCCACCAAATGAGTTTCATCTAGATCGGGCAGGTCTATAATGTCACGGACTTTTTTCATCGCCTCGTTTGCTTCATGAACAATGCCGATGGCCGTTGTCTCTATTTTATTAAGTCCCGCTCTTACATCATGGTCCAAAAAACTTTCGCTAATAAAGCCGTTTGGATCAGGCTCAAAATTTTTCAGCTGGTTTTTCATCGATTGCAGGATGGCTTTATAATCTTCAAGAAACGATTCAAAATAAAGCAAAAACGAAAGGTGGCATTCCTGATAGAACGAACGGATCGCCTGCCCCGCTTTTCCTTTAAGGGCATCTTCGAGAGAAATGATCCCTTTCACCGCATCCTTTGTCTGTTTAATTTGTTCGCTCAACGATCGCAAATACTTCTCGGTGTCATTAATCGATTGGTTAAATGCCTCGACATCCAATACCTTCATGAAGTCACCCCTTGTCGTTGGCCGATGAAGCTAGCTTTTCGTCTGCTTCTCGTATCGATTGGACGGCCTTCTCCGTCGCTTTTTCGTTTTCCAGAAGTAACGATTGATACGATTGAATGATTTTACGTAATGATTCATTTACGTTCTTTAATTTTGTCATCGCATCCAGGACGTTGCTTCCTTCTTTAACAGGAGCTAATGAGGGCTACTGGGACGGGACAGCCGATTTTAAACGAGATAAAGCTTGTTCTACATCCCCGTAAACTACTTTGATTTCACTCATCGCCGGCACTCCTTTCGCTGTTGTCCTTTTAACTCGGACAACTGTAATTGTTGAGAGAGATGGTATAAAGAGTCAAATCGCTGTCCATTTGTACGGTTTGAATCTAGCTCGTTTACTTCCTTTTGCATCTACTATTATTGTAATCGGAAATCACAACTTGCCTAGTACTATCTTTTTCTAGTACCCTCGTTGCCAATGTGAGAGGAAAAAACATTTTTATCATTTTGGTGCTTTTGACAAAGTTTTTATCCCAATTAGCCCTCATATTTAGTGAAATGACTCCGAATTGATACGTGTTTGGCACACATCCAACCGTTTATTGTTGAAATGATACTTCTTATTTTCCAAATGACGAAAGAAATTTTCCAAAACGAGTAATTTATTTTCCGAGGTGTGCATTTTATTTTCCAAATTGCAAAATTTATTTTCTGAAGTGTGCATTTTATTTTCCAAACTGCAAGATTTACTTTCCAAAGTGAGCATTTTATTTTCCAGGCCCTTTATTTACTCCCGTTTCCTCTGCAGAAAAGCATCCCTCATCGTCTCACCCGAGTACGTTTTCGGCAATTGAAGCATGACAAAACGATTTAAATAGCGGTTCAGTTCGTAAAGATTTGTCTCAGTGCCACTCTGCCTGTCCTCTTCCATCCAATGTTTACTGACACTGATCATCTCATTCATCTGGCTCAAAATGCTTCTTTCGCTCGTTTTTGTATAGATGGCTGTACCACATTTTTTTATATATTCATCCACATCCATTTCGCAAATCCCGTCCGCCACTAGATTTTCCGCAATGGACGTAACGACCAATTTACTAAAATCTCTAAAGTCATTTTTCTTTAAACCTAAGAGGACAAAATTGTATCGTGTTATATTATTCATCAATAACACACATTTACGGCGGTTAAATAAAAATAAATGGGCATGCCATGAGTAAAAAGGTTCCCTAGCTCCTGATTCAATTTGTTTAAGATCTATCATCAATTCATCAGCAAGCTTTTTTGTGCATTGGATGGTTAGCATAATTTCGCTTCCTCATTTCCGGGCATAGTTTTTGTTATCTTTTCCCTATAGTAACTTATCAATTCCTAAAAAAGAACCGAAAGCTTTTGAGCAATCGGTTCTACAATCCTATTATTTTTGCCTGCGGATTTTTTCCACTTCATCCGCTACGAATTGGACGTTCGTTCCGATGACGACCTGGATGCTTGTCGGGCCAACGATTTTAATGCCCGGCACGCCTGTTGATGAAATTTTTGCCTGGTCTACTTTATTCATGTCTTTGACTTCAACGCGCAGGCGTGTGACACAGTTATCAACGGATGTGACATTTTCGTCTCCACCCAACCCTTCATAAATGGTGGCGGCCATTTGTGTGAATCTGTTTTCGGTTGTTTCTGCTTCTTGTGTGCCTAAAACGACATCGTCTGTTTCATCTTCCCGGCCCGGTGTTTTGATATTAAACTTCTTGATCAAGAAGCGGAATAAGAAATAGTAAATGACAGCAAACACAAGACCCTGAATGATTAACATTAACGGCTTATTCGCAAGCGGCAATCTCCAACTTAAGAAAAAGTCGATAAATCCGGCGCTAAAGCCAAATCCTGCTGTCCAATGGAAAAGGGCGGCAATCATTAACGAAAGTCCGGTTAAAATCGCATGAACGAGATAAAGTGCCGGTGCAAGGAACATAAAGGCAAATTCAATTGGTTCTGTAACCCCCGTTAAAAATGATGCAAAACCAGCTGCCATCATTAAAGATGCGATTTGTTTCTTTCTTGTCGTTTTTGCCGTATGATACATCGCAAGAGCCGCAGCCGGCAGGCCGAACATCATGACCGGGAAGAACCCTGCCTGATACATTCCGGTAATTCCTTTCGTCCCTTTTCCAGCCCAGAAGTTTCCAATGTCATTAATCCCGGCAACATCAAACCAGAATACGGAGTTTAACGCATGATGCAATCCGATTGGAATTAACAGCCGGTTGAAGAACCCATATAGCCCTGCACCAACAGCTCCTAATTTACTAATTGCTTCTCCAAATGAAACTAATCCTGTAAAAATCACCGGCCATACGAAAAACAAAACGACCGAAACGATCAACATGGATACCGCTGTCATAATCGGCACTAACCGTTTGCCGCTGAAGAAAGCCAATGCATCCGGCAATTTCACATGGCTGAAACGATTGTACATGATCGATGCGATAATCCCTGATAAAATCCCGATAAATTGGTTTCCAATTTTCGCAAAAGCCGGGTTAACTTTTGCGACATCAATTCCTTGCAGCATCGCGACGGTGTTCGTTGAAAGCAATGTCGTCACGACAAGATAGGCAACCAATCCGCTTAAAGCGGCGGAACCATCTTTTTCTTTCGACATTCCGAGCGCGACGCCAACGGCAAAAAGAATCGCCATGTTGTCAATGATCGACGATCCGGCTTTAATTAAGAAAGCGGCTACGGGACTTCCTGCTCCCCAGCCAGTCGGGTCGATCCAATAACCAATCCCCATTAGAATAGCAGCTGCCGGCAAAACTGCGACAGGCAGCATTAGAGATTTACCAATTCTCTGTAAATAGTTCATCATCTTCCGTACTCCCCCTCTAAAAGATCATACCCCGTGCAAAATTTTTATAAAATAAAGCCAGTCAGGTCCTTCTTTTCCTCTCACCTTCTTTCCATAAAGTCACACTTAGTATGACTACGTAATACTAAAACACTATTGTTTTCTTAATCTCTCAATATGAAGAGTGATATAGCCTAATTCATGTTCAGGAAGACTTACTCCATGCTGCGCGATTACATCCATTGCAACTTTACTGGCACAGCTATAGGAATGAGGAAATTTCCTCTTGATCATTTCCAGCATTTCTTCATCCATCGTATGATGTTCATAATGATGGGCTCTTGTCAAAGCAAAGCGTAAATGGGTAATGAGCCGCTCGTACGAGATGTCATCTTCCTGTATCGTAATTTGCAAACATTCTGCAATCATTTGGACAATGTCTCTTATAACTGACGTTTGTTTAACGGTTTCCCGCAAGTCGCCGCCTTGAACTTTCATCGTGTGGATATGAAGGGCAATAAACGCCGCTTCATCAACGGGCATGTCAATCTTGCATATTTCTTTAATATGTTGAATGGCCCAGAGACCGATTTCATATTCTTTCGGATACAACACTTTAATTTCATGCAACAGTTTGTTTTTTAATTGGATTCCATCCCTTTCCCTTTCAATCGCAAACGAGAGGTGATCCGTAAGCGCAATATGAATATGCTCATCGAGTTTTGTACCGAGATAGTTTTCTGCATACGTAATAATTTCTTCTGAGATGATAAAATGTTCCTCAGGAATCCGGTTCAACAATTGCTGAAATTTTTCATTTTCCTTCATGACAAACAATTTCTCAACCTTATTCATGTTCACAATGTCATTTTTCTTCTTCTGAAACGCAATTCCGGCTCCAACTGCAATTTTCTCCTGTCCATCATCCACGACGATAACAGCATTGTTATTTAAAATTTTTGTTATTTTCACGAGAGAACATCTCCTTGCCGTAAAAGCGGACACTTGTTTTTTCGAAACCAATTCTGTTATAGTTTACGAACGACTCGGCCATCTAATGTTTCATATTAAAAATAAAAAAGGCATGGAGGTACAATTAAGAGATCATCGAATCCCTTTCATTTACCACCATGCCTGATCGAATCAGTAACATGTGATCCATTATTCAACATTTGAGTTCATAGTACCATAGACCTAAATGAAAAACAATATGAAAGCGATAACATTTTTTAATCGTGCAAAAGTGATTCGCTTATAATATCGCCCTCAAACTCTTACTCTCGAAACGAACACTCGATTTGATGTATAATAGAACTAGTGGATTCATGCACGTCCTCAAATTGTTTGTATACAAGTTGAGGACAAACGATAAAGTAGATTCAAGTTGAAAGCGAGTGTTCAAAATGGGACGTAAGTGGAATAACATTAAAGATAAAAAAGCGGCCAAAGATGCCAATACAGCCCGCATTTACGCAAAATTCGGGCGTGAAATTTATGTCGCGGCAAGACGCGGCGAACCTGACCCTGAACTCAATCAGGCGTTAAAAGTCGTGCTTGAGCGTGCCAAAACGTACAGCGTGCCGAAAACGATCATTGACCGCGCGATTGAAAAAGCAAAGGGCGGATCGGATGAAACGTATGACGAACTTCGTTATGAAGGCTTCGGGCCAAATGGATCAATGGTCATTGTTGATACTCTGACCAATAACGTAAACCGCACAGCCGCAGATGTACGTGCTGCCTTTAATAAAAACGGCGGAAACATGGGAGTTAACGGATCTGTCGCCTATATGTTTGATGCGACAGCTGTGATCGGAATTGAAGGAAAAACGGCGGATGAAGTGCTTGAAATCTTAATGGAAGCAGATGTCGATGCACGTGATGTTCTAGAAGAAGATGAGGCCGTCATCGTTTATGCTGAGCCTGATCAGTTTCATGCCGTTCAGGAAGCGTTCAAAAATGCTGGCATCACTGAATTTACTGTTGCCGAACTAACGATGCTCCCTCAAAATTACGTGACTCTTCCAGAAGAAGCACAGGCGCAATTTGAAAAATTGATCGATGCACTGGAAGACCTTGAAGATGTACGGCAAGTGTATCACAACGTTGATCTAGGAGAATAAGCTGAATTTTATGCAGGCAAAAATGTCTCTCTCATCATGAATGAGGAGGCATTTTTTTATTTGAACCAGCCCTTTTCTTTCGACTGAGTAATGGCTTCAATTCTGTTTTTCACTTCAAGCTTGTCTAATATCGTGGAAATATAGTTTCGTACCGTTCCTGTTTTAATGCTGAGCTGATCGGCGATTTCTTTCGTGTTTTTTCCATCGGCGACGAGTTCCAATACTTCTTTTTCCCGATCGGTTAGCGGGTTTTCCTCACGATACAGGTCATCCATCAACTCAGGAGCATAAATCCTTCTTCCTGCCATGACACTGCGGATGGAGCTTGCCAGTTCATTGCTTGGACTATCCTTCAATAAATATCCGCTCACTCCTGCCTTTAACGCCCGTTGAAAATAACCGGATCGGGCAAACGTCGTTAAAATAATGACTTTGCATCCCAGCCCTTTCAGTTCTTCTGCAGCTTCAAGCCCGCTTTTTCCCGGCATTTCAATATCCATGATGCAGACGTCAGGCTTAAATTTCCGAACTAGCTCTATTGCCTCTTCGCCATTAGCCGCCATCCCGACAACTTTCATATCTTCCTCTAAATCAAGCAGTGATCCGAAAGCACCTAAAAGCATTTTCTGATCTTCAGCAATGACTATCGTTATCACTTCATTCCCCCCTTTTCTCTTTCCCGTCATTCGGTACGGTAATGATTAGCGTCGTACCTTCTTTTGTTAAAATTTCCAGGCTGCCGTTCACAAATTCCAGGCGTTCTTTCATTCCAGTCAGTCCGTGCCCTTTTGCAAAATATTCTTTCGTGCTCTTGAAGTTTCCGTTGTCCTTGATGGTCATCTTCACATCTTTCCACGATTGTTCAATCGAAATCGAACAAGTAGTGGCTCCGCTATGCTTGACCACATTGGTGACCGCTTCTTTCAGGCACATGCTTAAAATATTCTCGGTTAAAGGAGAAACATTTTTCAAAACAACTTCCGGCTCGCTCTCCAATTGGATTTGAGCCGCTTCAAGGACTTGTTTCACCCGGACGATTTCCTCTTTTAAACGAATGCCGCGCATCGATGAGACCATTTTTCTCACTTCATTCAAAGCGGTTCTTGCGGTTTGCTGAACATCTTTCAATTCATTGCGCGCCCGCTCAGGTTCTTTGTTGATTAATTTTCTAGCTAAATCGCTCTTTAGACCGATGAGAGAAAGCTTTTGCCCTAACGTATCATGAAGGTCACGGGCGATCCGTTCCCGCTCCTGAAGCTTGATTAACTCGGAAATCTTTTTATTCGCATCTTCCAGTTTTTCTTCCAACTGGCCTCTTTCTTTTCGATTGTGGATTCCAAATGGAAGGAGAATGACGCTGATCCAAATGATGATCACAAACGGCAATTGTTTTAAAAACAATTCTTTCTGCTGAACGATGCTAAAGTTAAACGAGACTGAAGTGCTGATTAAAAGGACAAAATATAAAATATAAAACGTCATGCGGTCTTTAATGTTTCCTATAAAATAAACGAGAAAAATTGAAAAATACACATAGCTGAAAAGGCTCGTTGACGTAATCGAAATCCCAATCAATATAAACGTCCATATATAAACGGGCCATCCTCTGGATACAAGAGCGATCCGATAGAAAACAAAAAATAAAATGGTCAAGAATATGCCAACCATAATTTCAATCGTTGACTGCGATTGAAAAATAAAATAAAACGGCAAAATACAAAGAATAAGCCAAATATAAGGGAAAACCCCATTATTTTTTTGGAATCCCATATACCTTTTAATCATTTCAGAACCTCTTTTAAAATACCGTGTTCAAAAAGGAGGACAAACAGAGCCAAGAAGTTCAAGGAAGTGCAGTCTCCGAGCCCCGGAACGACGAGCTTCGCAACCTTGATTCACTGCGAGTTGCACCGAGGAAGCATACTTTGTAGCAACACTAGTAAGACACAGGTGCATAGGTCCTTTTAACACGTGAGGAGCGTAGGAGCAAGCTGACGCAGAAATTCGGCAATGTTTCCCGGACTTTTTGAACATCCTTTTAAAGTTGTTTGCAGTATACTTTAATTTCCCTGTACCCCACAAACTTTTTGCCTCGCTCATCCCATAGGCGGAATTTAAGCGAACGCAAGCTAGTCATTAGTGTGATGGTCGGCACATGCTGCAGTGGTTGAGTGTAATTGTGCACCGCTTCAAGTTTATAATTCGGCACTCTCGGGCTCAAATGATGAACATGGTGAAATCCGATGTTTCCTGTAAGCCATTGGAGAATCTTCGGAAGCTTGTAGAAAGAACTGCCTTCTACGGCCGCTTTCACATATTCCCAGTCTTCATTTTCCTCAAAATACGAATCTTCAAACGTATGTTGAACGTAAAAAAGCCAGACACCGGCAATGCCGGAAATTAAAAAGATGGGACCTTGCACGAGAAGGAACGACTGCCATCCAAGCGTATAGCAAAGTAGGCCTGCTGCCCCTGCAATCGCCACATTCGTAATATACGTGTTCATTCGTTCTTTCAAGCGGGCACCTTTTCGGTTAAACCGATTCGTAATAAGAAACACGTAAATCGGGCCTAAAATAAACATAACAAAAGGATTGCGATACAACCGGTAACGGAGGCGAAGCCAAAACGAAGCTTGCAAATATTCCTCAACGGTCAATACCCATATATCACCCGTTCCCCGTTTATCCAAATTCCCGCTTGTTGCGTGATGGACGGAATGGCTATGCTGCCATTGGTTATACGGAAATAACGTTAAAATACCAGTAACTGTACCAAGAATTTTATTCGCCAGCCGATTCTTAAAGAAAGAATGGTGGCAACAGTCATGAAAAATAATAAATATTCGCGTCAAAAAGCCCGCTGCAATAACCGTTAAGGCCAACGTGAGCAAATAGGAAACGGACAGACTCTCATAAGCTAAAAACCATAGAAGAAAAAACGGAACAAGTGTATTGATAAGCTGTCTAATGCTTCGATTAGTATCCGACTTTTCAAAGGGAGCCACTTGCTTTCTCAGATGAGTTTGTTTTTGCTTTGTCATTTAGTATTAACTTCCCTTCCTCATTTCTAACCCAAAGTATAGAGGAAAAGATACCGTCCTTGCAGTCATACGTGTCATGCCCGGAATATGATAAATGTCATGTGTGACTACCAAATATACACTCAAAGCTTACGTTCGGGGGCATAAAAAAATAATAAAAAAGCAAGAAACTGATATAACAAAAATGATTTCAATTTCTTGCTTACGATCAAGACGGTTATTTGCGTTTTTTCTTTTTAGACAATCTTCCTAATACAAATGCTCCGGCCGCCAGCCCGATCATCGTATTCGTTTTTTTGTTGAATACTTGTTTGACGACAAGATTTAAGTTTTGTGGTCTTTCTGCAAGACGGCGCATGAAGTAACCATACCAGTCTTTGCCGAATGGCACATACGTACAGAAGTTGTAGCCTTCTTTAGCCAATTCGAGCTGCATGTCTTTTCTGAAGCCGTAAAGCATTTGGAATTCAAATTTATCATTCGGAATGTTATTCTTTTTCACAAATTTTTTCACATGGTTAATGATACGGTGGTCATGCGTTGCAATGGATGTGAATTTTCCATTTAACAAATGATATTCGATCAGTTTGATAAAGTTAGTATCAATATCTTTTTTATCTTGATACGCATATTCTTCCGGCTCTTTGTAAGCGCCTTTAACAATACGGAGGCGATAATTTTTATATTTTTTTATATCATCCTGGGCACGATAGAAATAGGCTTGAATAACCGTTCCGACATTGTCATAGGTTTCTGATAATGAATCGAGAATATCGAAGGAAGGCTGCAAATGGCTATGGTCTTCCATGTCAATGTTGACAAAAATATCGTAAGTGGCCGCTTTCGCCACGATTTCTTCCAGGTTGTTTAAGCAAAATTCATAATCTATGTCCAACCCTAACTGCGTCGGCTTTAAAGAGATATGAGCGTCTACATTATTGTCATGAATCGCTTCGATCACTTTAAGGATTTGCTCTTTTGCTTCGATCGCCTCTTCTTTTTTGTAAACGAACTCACCCAGGTTATCAACTGTGCAAGAAATCCCGTGGGCATTTAACTCTTTAATGCTTTGAATCGTTTCTTCTATATTGGTTCCTGCTACAACATTTTGCGCTCCCAATTTCAAACCATACTTTTTAGCGGCATTATTCAGAAATTGGTTTTGGGATAAGCCCATAAAAATATCTTTCAACATCGCAATTACTCCTCTGACAGCTATTTTTCGTCTTTAATTATAGCATACTTTTTGAATGCGCTGTCATAAATCGACAATTGCCAATTTTTGTTCTTTCAATCCACACATCCGTGAGGGATGCGACATCATCACCAAAGACTAAACCAGTTGCCGCATGAATTTCAATCCACACATCCGCGAGGGATGCGACAACGAACAGCTTGGAACGACCATCAAAAAAATTCAATTTCAATCCACACATCCGCGAGGGATGCGACCGGGAACACCGGCATTTGCCAAATACTCTTTTGCTATTTCAATCCACGCATCCGCGAGGGATGCGACGCAAATAGTATTGGAATATATAAAAATCTTACCAAATTTCAATCCACGCATCCGCGAGGGATGCGACTGGGGGGTTCATTTTTTTGAATGGTATTCAATTTATTTCAATCCACGCATCCGCGAGGGATGCGACGAAGATATGACACGTAGCTGGTTTACGTTACGAATATTTCAATCCACGCATCCGCGAGGGATGCGACTGCGTATGTCTTAAACCGTGAATATTAATCCTGTATTTCAATCCGCGCATCCGCGAGGGATGCGACTAATATCGTTTACATTTTCCGTCAACCATTCCGAATTTCAATCCGCGCATCCGCGAGGGATGCGACAACGCCGTTTGCATTTCGTCAGTAACGTAAAAGTGATTTCAATCCGCGCATCCGCGAGGGATGCGACTGTTTTTACCAGTTGAATATCGCCATATGTTAAATCATTTCAATCCGCGCATCCGCGAGGGATGCGACGGACTTATTACGGTTCATAATACTTCATAAACGATATTTCAATCCGCGCATCCGCGAGGGATGCGACGTTATAAATGCCCACATTGCGGTGAAATCTTCACTATTTCAATCCACGCATCCGCGAGGGATGCGACGTCGTCAGCGCGAGAAGTATTGGGATATGTATTTGATTTCAATCCACGCATCCGCGAGGGATGCGACTAAAACCGGAGAGTGTAAACTCATCCGGCTTTTCTTATTTCAATCCACGCATCCGCGAGGGATGCGACCAATGACAGATTTTCAATACATGCAGGATTATTTTTATTTCAATCCACGCATCCGCGAGGGATGCGACGAAGCCCAAAAGAAAACATTCCGTATTCGTGTGATTTCAATCCACGCATCCGCGAGGGATGCGACTTCCGGAAGACATTGAGGAAACGGCTTCATGAGAATTTCAATCCACGCATCCGCGAGGGATGCGACTTCCGGAAGACATTGAGGAAACGGCTTCATGAGAATTTCAATCCACGCATCCGCGAGGGATGCGACGGATATAGAACCGCTAGCTCACAAATGGTTTCTTATTTCAATCCACGCATCCGCGAGGGATGCGACGGTTAAATGTAAACCCTAAAAGGTTAAATAAATTATTTCAATCCACGCATCCGCGAGGGATGCGACTTTATGTGGAGATTCAAAGGACTGTTTATTCAAAATTTCAATCCACGCATCCGCGAGGGATGCGACACGTTCCCAGCCACAACGCAAGTACCGATCAATTATTTCAATCCACGCATCCGCGAGGGATGCGACAGCGACATGGTTCTGTTCCATACGCAAAGCGATCATATTTCAATCCACGCATCCGCGAGGGATGCGACGCTGGTACTGCATGGATAGATGACATTATCATCCGAAATTTCAATCCACGCATCCGCGAGGGATGCGACTACCGCCTTTACGATATCTATGTGGCGGAAGACGTATTTCAATCCACGCATCCGCGAGGGATGCGACGACAGTTTTACCATCATAACGTGTATAACGATTATATTTCAATCCACGCATCCGCGAGGGATGCGACCGCGAACTATGCCGAGAGTCCAGAGGAAGCATTATTTCAATCCACGCATCCGCGAGGGATGCGACTGCTTTTCTGCCTAACGACGACAAAGACAAAGACATTTCAATCCACGCATCCGCGAGGGATGCGACCAGACTTGACACTAACAAGAACTAATATTAACGAATTTCAATCCACGCATCCGCGAGGGATGCGACCCTGATATTGATTTTTCGCCTGTAGTTGATGCAAATTTCAATCCACGCATCCGCGAGGGATGCGACTGAAACTCCAGACATGACCTCATCTTTCACGCCTATTTCAATCCACGCATCCGCGAGGGATGCGACTCAAAATCCTTTTTCAAGGCACATAGAAACAACAATTTCAATCCACGCATCCGCGAGGGATGCGACTAATCGCATCATAGAGTTTATCAATCGCCAAACATTTCAATCCACGCATCCGCGAGGGATGCGACTTTGACGTTCCAAATCTTTTTCGTACATTCTAATCTATTTCAATCCACGCATCCGCGAGGGATGCGACTGACGTTCCAAATCTTTTTCGTACATTCTAATCTATTTCAATCCACGCATCCGCGAGGGATGCGACGTTATACACGTTATGATGGTAAAACTGTCACTGAAATTTCAATCCACGCATCCGCGAGGGATGCGACTCATACGGATCATTCCGTTGATTCCGTCAATTATATTTCAATCCACGCATCCGCGAGGGATGCGACGACTACTGGAAAGCTTTCAATTCCGGAAGGGAATATATTTCAATCCACGCATCCGCGAGGGATGCGACTAGCCTGCTTCATCCGCCATTAAAAAAAGAGGCTATTTCAATC
>NZ_JBBHZM010000035.1:0-40683 GCF_049843615.1 Fictibacillus sp. Mic-4
GGACAAAATCGGGACCCCGGATGAAAAAATTTTCCTATAGAGTCACTTATGGACAAAATCAGCCTCCGTGACTAGAAAAAAGTCCTCGACCACCAAAAGTTTTCCCCAAGCAATAAAACCTTCTTAAACGAGGTCGTTTAAGAAGGTTTTATTTTTAACACTCTTCCGGCGTACCGGCATTTGTTGCTGTGCGGAAAGAAGAACCACAGCCGCATGAAGCGATAGCGTTCGGGTTGTCGATCGTGAAGCCCCCGCCCATCATGTTCTGTTTAAAATCAATCGTCGTTCCTTTTAATATTTTCGCGCTGTCTTGATCAATTACAACTTTAAGACCGTCAAAATCTTCCTCATGGTCCCCTTCATGGATTTCTTTATCGAATCCCATGCCATATGATAATCCGCTGCAACCTCCTCCTTTTACGCCTACACGGAGAAATAGCCCGTTTTCCTCTTCAGCCGCCATCATTTCTTTCACTCGGCTTACTGCCGCTTCTGTTAAATTGACAATCATGATTTTCACTCCTTCATTGAAGGTTTCCCTTATTTTTAGTATACAAAGCATCTCATTAATCCACAAGTTATTGAACTTCTTACCATATAATTAGTTTTTCTTTACGGTAAAAATAAATGCCAAAACCTTGAAATAAGGTTCATTCCTTGTCGTCCTCTAAAATTGGGCTTATAATATAGGAAGCATTTTGCCGTATAAGGAGGCATTTTCACTTTATAAATTGCGTTATGCAAGTTTCACTTGATAGAGCGTATGATTAGAAACGGGGGAAGAGAGCATGTCTATAATAACAAAAGACACAAAAATGGAAGAGATTGCCGAAAAAGTTCGACACGGAGAGCGGTTGTCGATAGAAGACGGTTTATACTTATATGAAACACCTGACCTTTTAAGCGTAGCCCAGCTGGCAAACGAAGTAAATTTACGCAAAAACGGGGATAACGTTTATTTCATTGAAAACCTGTACATTAACCCGACGAACGTCTGTGAGGCAACATGTAGCTTTTGTGGTTTTAAGCGTAAGCCAGGAGAAGAGGGCGCTTATACGATGAACGATGAGCAACTTCTTGAGTATGTAGAAAAACGCTGGAATGATAACATACGCGAGTTCCATATCGTTGGCGGCCATAACAATGAAGTTCCATTCGATTATTATGTCAATACCGTTCGTTTGCTTAAAAAGCATTATCCGAATGTGACCGTTAAAGCATATACCGGTGCCGAAATTGAATTTTTCTCACGTCTTGCCGGCATATCAATGAAAGAAGTATTGGAAGAGTTAATTAAAGCAGGGCTAAGCTCATTAACTGGAGGCGGAGCGGAAATTCTTACAGAGCGCTATCGCGAGAAAATGAGTCCGGATAAAGCGTCTACCGACCAATGGCTTGAAGCACACGAAACAGCCCATAGCCTCGGACTTAGGACTCACTCGACTATGTTATACGGTTCGATCGAAACGAAGGAAGAACGGCTAATTCACATGGACCGTGTTCGCCAGCTTCAAGACCGGACGAATGGCTTTATGGTGTTTATTCCACTCGCCATGCAACCGCGTTCAATTAATGCCGGTTTAAATCGCCGGACATCAGCCTATGATGATTTACGAACAATTGCCATTAGCCGACTCATGCTTGATAATTTTGATCATATTAAAGCATATTGGATCAACATCGGTGTTCAATTGACGCAAATGGCTTTGACATTTGGTTCCGATGATATTCACGGCACGCTTGTGGAAGAACGCATTTCACACTCCGTTGGTGCACTATCCTCACAGGGGATTACACGGAAAGAATTGATTCATTTAATCAAAACCGCCGGCAAAAAACCGGTAGAGCGTGACACGTTCTATAACATTATTAAAGAATATTAATCCTTTTTGGTCAGACATTTTTAGGTGTCTGACCATTTTTCGTATTTTTAAGCCCTTTTGTTGTGCATGTACATATATATAAAGTATACGCATAACGTTTGGAGGGAAATGCGATATCAAATAGTATTCTTACTTTTCTTGCTGCCTTATTTGCCGGCTACTTTTTATTAAATCTTCCGTTAGGCGGCACTTTTCTTGCCATCTTTGCCCCTGCCCTTAAAATTATTGCAATCATCGTAGTCATTGTTTTTGCCGCTGTCCTCATCTACAAAGGACTCTTAGCAATATTGGGCAAAGGTTAAAAAAATCCCCTTTAGAGGGGATTTTTTTAATAGTAAAATTTTCCTTCGCATATCACTTCCGCAGGTCCTGTCATAAAGACTTCCCCTTCATCCGTCCAATTAATGATCAGGTCACCTCCAGCCAGGTGAACGGTAATTTCTTCATTTCTTCTTGCTTTCTCATTAAGAATGGCTGCAACAACGGCCGCGCATGCTCCCGTTCCACATGCTTGTGTCACACCCGAACCCCTTTCCCATACGCGGAAATGAAGTTCATTGCTGCTGACCATCTCAATAAATTCTACATTCACTCCTTCAGGAAACATGTTATCTTTTTCTATAATCGGTCCTAGTGTCGTTAATGGAGCATCTTCAATATGATCGACAAAAAAGACGGCATGAGGGTTCCCCATTGAAACGGCTGTCATATACAGTTTTTCATTTGCAAAAGTAACCGGTTGATGGATAAACGGCTGATCCGAACCATTTAATAAAGGGATCTCTTTTTGTGCAAGATGCGGTTCTCCCATATTAACGGTTACCGTACGGACGGTTCCTCCTTCCACATGAACGGTTGCTGTCACAAGACCACCAAGTGTTTCAATCAAGAACGTCGTATCCTTTACCAGCCCATTTTCATAAGCGTATTTGGCTACACAGCGCAGGCCATTTCCGCAATTTTTTGCCTCTGATCCATCGTTGTTAAAAATGCGCATTTTGACAGGCGCGGCTTTAGACGGACAAATTAAAATCAATCCGTCTGATCCAATGCCTGTATGAACATTGGCGACTTTCACTGCCAGTTCGGACAAGCGTTCCTCTTCAATGTTTTCATTAAACGCATTTACATAAATATAGTTGTTCCCAAGACCGTGCATTTTTGTAAAACGAAATGATCCCATATCCGCTTCCCCTATCTTTCTCTTAATTTTTCTTCTGTCCAAAAATAATCGTCATCCGCTTTTAAGATCACCAGTTTTTCGCGGCAACATGGCATAACAAGCAGACGTTTAATCCCTTCTTTCGCAAGTTCAAGATCTTCTTGCTTCATATTGGTCAATACGTTTCCACTTTTGCAAAAAGGGCATTCATTAATATAAATATCATCCATCATCTTCTCGTAAGGCCATGTATATTCGAACGTAGACATAACGTTTCTCCCATCATATATGTGTTTTTGTTCACATTTTTTATTTTATCAAGTATAATGAATTTTGTAATCAAATACAATTTAGCGATTCATCTTCAGGGCGGGGTGAAATTCCCCACCGGCGGTAATTGAAGATTCCCTCTTCATCAGCCCGCGACCCAAGTAGTTTAGTGATTACTTGGCTGATCTGGTGAAATTCCAGAGCCGACAGTATAGTCTGGATGGGAGAAGATGTCGGTGCATCAGCTTTTGTTTTTCTTTAAATAAAAGCCTTTGTTTAGTATTGCATTTTTTAATTAAAATGTTTATTGATGATGCCTACAAGAAACTCCCTTAGCGCCCATTGCTAAGGGAGTTTCTTTACCTGGGATGCACTGCATACTTGAAATCAAAGATGGCGCTTAAATGCACAAAGGAGAGATTTCAAACATGCACAAAGGGAAAGTGTACCGAATGATCGCCGTTTCGATGTTAAGCGGCATCGCCTATGTCTTAATGGCATTTGATTTTCCATTGCCTGGTTTTCCAAAATACTTGCAAATTGATTTCAGCGAGGTACCCGCCTTGCTTGCGGCCGTACTTTTTGGACCAGGATCAGGCATTGTAGTTGAAGCAATCAAAAACTTGCTTCATTATTGTCTTCAAAACAGCCTGACAGGAGTGCCCATCGATCAAATGGCAAATTTCATTGCGGGTACAGCATTTATCGTTCCGGCTAGCTTTTTATTTAAGAAAAATAGAACGACAAAAAGTTTGTCAATGGGACTCGTAACAGGCACGATTTTAATGACGCTTTTAATGGGAATTCTCAATTATGCCGTCATCCTTCCGGCTTATACGTGGTTCTTGCATGCGCCGCAAATGTCATCACAGGCGATGCTAAATTTAGTTCTTGTGGGCATTGCGCCATTTAATATTATAAAAGGGCTCCTCATTACGATCTTATTCGTTCTGTTATATACACGACTTCGCCCAATGCTTAAAAGATACTCATATTAAATATGAATAAAAGCATCATCGATTTCGTTCGATGATGCTTTTTAAAACATCGGGTTTTCTTCCAAATATTGATATATATTTTCAATGAGCTGATCAGCCGTATCGCCTCGAACCACTTCGCCATTGACAAGAGCAAACAACGAACGTGCGCATTGGCCGCAATAGCCGAGACAACCGTACTCAATCACATCTAAATCGTAATCTTGCTCCAATTTTTCTAATGCTTTTTGTGAGCCATTGGCCAAATTGCTGACACAAAATTCAATAATCGGCTTCATCTTTTTCACCTCTTCACTTAACTTATCCTATCCTTTCAAATTTCAGCAGTCAACTAAAATATATTTTTATCACGCCATGGGAATTTTTGTGTTCCAGCAAATTTTCGACAAAAACGTTTTGTGAAAAGGGGTGAAAGTGCTATACTATGAATGAATAATTGCGAAATGGTTTCCTTATCTTAAATAGAAGAGGAGACTTATTTAAGTGCGGATTTTTATTTAGGTTGGGATTTTGCCCCCTGAATGATTTTTGATCCATCAAAGAGAAGGGGAAATGACACATGAAACACTTAGTTTTACTTGGCGGCGGATATGGCAATATGCGTATTTTAAAGCGCCTATTTCAAGCATCTGATTTGCCGGATGATCTGCAAATAACATTGATTGACCGACTGCCTTACCATTGTTTAAAGACAGAGTATTATGCTCTTGCTGCTGGTACCATCTCAGATCATCATATTCGTATTCCCTTCCCTGAACATTCGAAGTTAAACGTTGTTTATGGGGAGATTACTGGAATTGACTTAGAGAATAAGCAAGTCCATGTGGAAGGCCAGGCGCCGATATCTTACGATGATTTAGTTATTGGTCTCGGCTGTGAGGATAAGTATCATAACGTTCCTGGAGCGGATGAATATACATTAAGCATCCAAACCGTGGACAATGCCCGTCAGACGTACCAGGTGTTGAACAATCTGCCGCCGAAATCCATTGTCGGAGTGGTAGGCGCCGGACTTAGCGGCGTAGAAATAGCGAGTGAGCTTCGCGAAAGCCGGCCTGACTTGCACATCAAATTATATGACAGAGGCGAAATCATTCTTTCCGCTTTCAAAAAGAAAATGAGCCATTATGTTCAAAATTGGTTTATTGAACATGGAGTTGAAGTCATTAATAACTCCAACATTACAAAAGTCGAAAAAAATACGCTTTACAACCATGATGAGCCTACTCATTGTGATGCCATCGTTTGGACGGCAGGCATTCAGCCAAATAAGCTTGTTCGCGCCCTTGATGTTGAAAAAGATAATAGCGGCCGTGTAATTTTATCGCCCCATCACCATTTGCCAAATGACGAGCATGTATATGTCGTAGGGGATTGTGCGAGCCTCCCATTTTCACCTAGCGCTCAACTTGCTGAGGTACAGGGGGAACAAATTGCACTCGTTTTGCAAAAGAAATGGAAGAATGAACCGATCCCAGAATTGCCTGAATTTAAGCTAAAAGGGATCATGGGATCTCTCGGTAAAAAAAGCGGATTTGGAAGCATGGGAAATACAGCTCTTATTGGACGAGTCCCGCGGCTTTTAAAATCTGGAATCTTATGGTTGTATAAATACCAAAATTAAAAAGCCCATACCGGGCTTTTTAATTTTGGGAAATATATCCGTTTTGTTCCATTATGCTGTAGATGCTTTTCAATCGCGGATTTCCTTCGGCTACGATTTCACCATCAATCAAAACGACAGGATAAAATAAGTCTTCTTCCATTATGCGTTCAACAAATTGCCGGTCTTCTCCTTGCTGCGGTTCCTCGATATCAATATAGTGGATTGAAAACGGTTGATCGGGAAATTTCCTGGAGATGGCTGCCTCCAGCCATTCCATCGTTTCTTTCGATGAAGGTAAATTTACACAGCTTGGACATTTTTGTTCAGCACCATAAATTTTAATTGTTACTTCTTTACGCTCCACATTTTTCACCTCTAACTTTTGCGCCTTCTTAATAACTATTGTAGCCGATCTTCGTGAAGGATGGAAAGGAAGAAATTCAGGCAAGGACGTGGATTTTTTGAAGTATAATCAGTATAATATAAGTAAGTTGTGAAAGAAAAGGAGCGATAAAATGTCAGATACAACAATGCGTGAACAAGTTGAAGAAGTTCTTGATAAATTGCGTCCGTTCCTTCTTCGTGATGGAGGAGACGTTGAATTAGTGGATATTGAAGATGGAGTGGTTAAAGTCCGTTTAATGGGTGCATGCGGTAGCTGCCCGAGTTCCACAATTACACTTAAAGCTGGTATCGAGCGTGCCCTTCTTGAAGAAGTGCCGGGCGTAGTCGAGTTAGAACAAGTATTCTAAGGAAAAACGAGGTGGAGTAAATCCGCCTCGTTTTTTTATATTAAATCGATTTAGAAAGCAAATAATTTTGATCTTGAACAGAAACTCCTTGTTTATCCGGCACAACGATTAACGGCGTAAAGTCAGGAAATTGTTGTTTAAATTGCTGGCTCACTTTTGCCAAGATTTCACCAGGAGCAAAACAAACAATTGACGGGCCTGCGCCGCTAATTGCAACCCCGTAACATCCTAATTCTTTTCCTCTTTTTCGAATTTGATGAAAATGAGGGATTAAATTTTCTCGATACGGTTGGTGAAATTGATCCTGGTCCATCATTCGCCCTGCTTTTTTCCAATCATCTTGTAAAATCGCAGCGATCAAGACATTGCTTACTGCACTTGCCTTAACAGCCTCTTGAAACTTCAACTCTTTAGGCAGCAAGCTGCGCGCGTGCTCCGTATTAAGCGGATGTTTCGGAACCATTAGTATCATCCCTGCGGAAGGGGTAGGAACATGGACAATTTCCGTCTCCAGTCCATCATACAGGGCAATGATCAACCCGCCGTAAACAGAGGCGGCTACATTATCAGGATGGCCTTCAATCATCGATGCATAATGGGCTTTTTCCTTTTTGGCAAGCGAAAGTGCCAGTAGCGTATTAGCAATTTCAATGCCGCCAACGATGGCTGCGGCACTGCTTCCCATTCCTCTCTCAAGCGGCAATTCGCTTGACATTTCAACATGGAAAAATGGAAGTTCTTTTTTGAATTTTTTTGCCACAAATGACGCGGCTTGATAAACAAGATTATCTTCCCCCTGCGGAATTTGTTCAAGCCCATCGGAAACCCCTTTAAATTTAAATTCATTTGCAGGGGATACATGCATGGTTAAATACCGATTAATCGCAAGACCAACCGAATCAAACCCTGGCCCTAAATTTGCGGTGCTCCCCGGAACTTTGACTGTAAATGGAGAGAAACTCATTGGAGCACTCCTCTTCTAATGGTTTCTTTCAACACTTTTTCATCATTTGGAAGAATAACAGGATCAATTTTTACGCTATCGAGGGCGACATTTGGATCTTTTAAGCCGTTTCCGGTTAAGACAGCGACTACTGTTGCGCCTTTCGGAATTACACCGTTTTTTACTTGCTTCATGATCCCGGCAATGGAAGCGCATGAAGCGGGTTCTGCAAATACTCCTTCAGTTCTGGCTAAGAGCTGGTAAGCTTCCAAAATCTCTTCATCCGTTACGCTTTCAAAACGACCATCTGATTCTTTTGCAGCATCAACAGCTAAATGCCAACTTGCTGGATTTCCAATGCGGATAGCTGTTGCGATCGTTTCCGGATTTTCAATGACTTCGTTTCGAACGATTGCTGCTGATCCTTCAGCCTGAAACCCATGCATTTTCGGTAGTCCCGATTGCAGGTGGCTGTTATATTCTTTAAAGCCTTTCCAATAAGCAGAAATATTTCCCGCATTGCCGACCGGAATCGCAAGTATATCCGGCGCTTTGCCAAGAACATCCACAATTTCAAAAGCTGCTGTTTTTTGACCTTCGAGCCGAAAAGGATTGACTGAATTAACCAGGGTTAACGGTTCTGTTTCGCTTATGGCTCGAACCATTTTTAACGCATCATCAAAATTCCCTTTAATCGCAAAAATTTCTGCGCCGTACATTTTCGCCTGAGCCAGCTTGCCTAAAGCGATCTTTCCATCCGGAATGACGATCATACAGCGGAGGCCGGCTCTTGCCGCGTACGCAGCTGCAGCCGCGGAAGTATTTCCAGTAGATGCACAAATAATCGTATCGCTTCCTTCTTCGATCGCCTTCGCTACGGCCATGACCATCCCCCGGTCTTTAAATGAACCTGTAGGATTGGCTCCTTCATATTTGACATAAGCGTCAATTCCCCATTCGTTCGATAAAGACTTTAATTGAATAAGAGGAGTATTTCCTTCATGAAGGGAAAGTTCAGGTGTTTGTTCAGTGATTGGCAAAAAGTTTTTGTATTGTTTCAATAATCCTTTCCAGCTCATTGTCTTATTCTCCTTCTACCCGATAGTGGCTTTTAATTTCATGAACGACTGATAAATCCCGTAAGCGGTTATAAACGGCTTCATCATCCTTCTTACTAGCTTGATGTGTAATAATGACGATCTCCGCCAAGCCTTCTTTTGGAAGCTGATTTTGCAATAATTGCTTAAGGCTTAAATTATATTCAGCAAATAGCGTCGTAATTTGTGAAAGCGCGCCTTGCTCATCCTTAACATGAATACGATAGAAAAATTTGGATTTCATTTCCTCTGGCGATTTTAAGCTTTTGTCAAACTGTGGTGTAATAGAATGTTTCCCATTGACGCCAAGCCTCATGTTTTGAATGGATGCGACGAGGTCGGAAACAACTGCAGTAGCTGTAGGAAGCTGTCCGGCTCCCGGTCCGTAAAACATCGTCTCGCCAACTGCCTCGCCATAAACGTACACTGCATTGTATTCGTTATTGACGGAGGCCAGCGGATGAGATTTTGGAATAAATGTCGGCCCGACACTTACCTCCACTTTCCCATTGTCTTTTTGCGCCAGTCCAACGAGCTTCATTTTATAGCCGAACTGGTTACCGTATTCAATATCTTCTCTTGTGACCCCCGATATTCCTTCAACCGAAACATCTTCTAAATTGATTTTCATTGAAAAGCCAAGCGTCGAAAGTATTGCCATTTTCCGGGCCGCATCCAGCCCTTCTACATCAGAGGTCGGGTCAGCTTCGGCAAAACCTAACGCCTGTGCTTCCTGCAATACGTCATTGTAATCGCGGCCTTCTTGATCCATTTTAGTTAAAATATAATTTGTCGTACCATTAACAATCCCCATTAATTTTTTAATCCGGTCTGAAGCAAGACCGTCGACAAGGGATCTAATAATTGGAATGCCTCCGGCAACGCTCGCTTCATAAAACAAATCACAGCCATTTTCTAACGCCGCCTCTAATAATTCCCCGCCATACAATGCCATTAAATCTTTGTTCGCCGTAACGACATGTTTTTTATTTTTTAAAGCTTGTAAAATATATTTTTTCGTTTCTTCGATTCCGCCCATAACTTCGATGACAATATCAACATTTGGATTGTTTACGATATCATCGACTTGATCCGTTAATAACGAGCGGTTAATGGGGACAAGCCGCTCTTTATTGAGGCTCTGAACCAACACCTTTTCTATATGAACGGGACAGCCAACGCGGTGTTGCAGTTCTTCTTGATGGCCTTCAATCATTCGAATAACTCCGCTTCCAACTGTTCCAAGTCCTAAAAGTCCAACAGAAACGCTCTCTCTCATCTCTCTCCATCCCCTTTGTCTACTTAGAAAATACATTTGTTTTTATATAATGGACATTATAGACCTAAACTGTTTTTTAAACAAGGGGTTATTAAAAAAAAAATAAAAACAGGCGGACTGCGCCTGTTTTCGTATTCTTGATTTAAAGCAATTCATCGTTGACGACTGCCTTCGGTTTTTTATTTTGCAAGATTGCAGCAATATTATTAGCCGCCAGTTCCGCCATTTGCAAGCGTGTTTCCATGCTCGCGCTTCCGATATGCGGCAGGGCAACCACGTTGTGAAATTTCAAGAGTGGATGGTCGAAGGAAATCGGTTCTTTCTCAAATACGTCAAGTCCTGCTCCGGCGATTCTTCCCTGTTCTAACGCTTCGATAAGAGCCTTTTCATCGACAATCGCTCCCCGGCTTGCATTAATAAAAAAGGAGCTTTTTTTCATTAATGTGAATGCCCTTGAATTGAAAAGATGCTTCGTTTCATTAGACAGTGGCGTTAAATTCACAACAAAATCACTTTCAGAAAGCAAGTCTTCAAATGATCGATACTCTGCGCCAAGTTTTTCTTCAACGTCAGGTTTTCGGTTACGGTTATGGTAAAGAACTTTCATCTCAAAGCCTTTCGCCCGCCTTGCCACAGCTTCACCAATTCTCCCCATTCCAACGATGCCCATCGTTTTATGATGAATATCGGTACCGGCAAGAAGAAGCGGGCTCCAGCTCACCCATTTTCCATTCTTGATATAATCTGCCGCTTCCATCAATCTTCGTCCAACAGCCATCATTAAAGCAAATGTTAAATCGGCGGTCGTATCGGTAAGCACATCTGGAGTGTTGCAAATCACCACATTATGCCTTGTTGCCGCTTTTACATCGATATTGTCAAAACCAACTGCCATATTTGCAACAACCTTTAAGTTTTCAGCCTGCTTTAGCACCTCTTCATCAATTCGATCAGAGACCATTGTCAACAAACCATCTGCCTTTTTTGCTTCAGAAAGAAGAATCTCTTCTGGTACCGCTTCATCATCTTTTTCCCACATTTTAATTTCCGCTACTTCTTTTAACGTATGTAAGGCTTGTTCGGGAATTTTTCGCGTAATAAATACATATGGCTTCATCGTAGTCCCTCCCGTTTTTTCTTTTATTCTCTCATGTAAACCCTTTATATACAAAAAAAACGCGCTTTTTATGTTGAAAGCGCGGGATCGATCAACCAATCGACTACAGGAATATTCAATTGATCAACAGGCAAGCCAATCGTTGGGAAAAAAGAGCGAAGAAATCGTTCATTTCGGTCTTCGGCATTTATATACTCGAAAAATCGCTGCATATAAAGTTCTTTGCCGATGTCTCGTTCATTATTGTAATGCGCTTCAATCATTTCATAATAATGAACCGGGAAAAGTAGCCTTCCATAAAGCAACCGCCATGATTCTTTCGTAATCGGACTGATTCGTTCATAATCATCTAAAAACTGAAGCAAGCTCTCTGAACGATAGTCTTGATCATAGATGCGCGAACGAATATATTCTGCTAAATCTCTCATCGGGTGATCCACTACCCAGCTCGTAGGAAGTTTTACAAAACCACTTTCAGCCTCCTCAAGCGGAATCCACGACTGCTCAGTAAAACGGTCATGGCAAATGGAAGGTGCACTTAAACTGAATGGCCCGTTATCAATGTGATGATCAACCATATATTGAATCGCATTTTCGGAAAGGCCTTCGTAATAAGGAAAAGTAGTTAAAAAAAGCTCATCAAAATCATTTTTCTCTGTTTTTTCCTTAACCTGGTTATATCGGGCTTTTGTCTCTTCCACCCGTTTCATCCAGAGCTCTGCCCATTGACCAAAAAGAAAACTTTCTGTGGAATAAGCCGGGTACTCTTTTCCCCTCTCATGAAAGTTCGCCAATTCTATCCCTAAAGAAGCATGTTTTCTTGATCCTGAAGTGGATTTTGGAATTCGAAAAAGCAAAACAGGATCACCTTCAATATAGGCATTTGGCTGACTAGTTAACGTCGGATAAAGTTCCGCGATGCCTTCTTCCCCAACGTATTTCAAAAATTCGCTCATATGAATAATTTCTTGAATCCGGTTTTGCGTTATAGCTCTTTGCGGGACAATAAGATAGTGTTCACCATTTGAAATAAACGATCGAAATCCTCTTATCATTTGTGTCTCTTCACAATATAACTGGTAATGATGAAAAATATCCCTCTCTAACATGACATCACCCCAAATCTTCAATTACTACAGTCTATGACTTGAACGCCTTTCTTGTTATACTTAGTTTTACATTAAAAAAAGGTGTTGTTCATATCTTTTAAGGTATTTCATATACTATACAAAATTAAGACGATAAAGGAGATCAAGCAATGGAACAAAAAAGAGTGGCAAAAATAGAGGAGGCCGCCCGCAAACTCCTTGTGGAACGTGGCGTAACAATTGATGATATTGCAGAACTTGTCTATTTCCTTCAAGTAGCCTATCACCCTGATCTTACGATGGATGTATGTCGTGAAAATGTGGAAAGAGTCATTGCAAAACGTGAAGTCCAAAACGCAATCCTTACGGGAGTTCAATTAGATGTTCTGGCAGAACAAAAAAAATTGCCCGATCCTTTGCAAGCCATTCTCGAAAAAGATGAAGGTTTGTACGGAATTGACGAAACGATCGCGTTATCGATCGTCAACATTTACGGATCGATTGGGTTTACAAACTATGGTTTTATCGATAAACAAAAACCCGGAATTTTAGAGAAGTTAAATGATAAATCGACGGGCAAAGTCCATACCTTCCTTGATGACATTGTTGGCGCCATTGCGGCGGCCGCATCTAGCCGGCTTGCTCATCGCGCGGCGAAAGATGAAATATGACGGGAGACCCTTACTTGCGGGTTTCCCGTTATTCTAATTTTGTTTTTATAGTGCCCAATCATCTAAGCTGTCGACCACATACGTTGGATGTACTTCAACTTTTTCAAGATGTTGTTTGGTCGTTACACCAGTATGTACGAGCAATGTATCCAGCCCCGAGTTGATACCGGCCAAAATATCCGTTTGATAATTGTCCCCAATCATCAATGTCTCCTCTTTATTCGTGCCAATCTTTTCTAATGCCATTTCCATGATAATCGGTTCCGGTTTTCCTATAAACGTTGGCTTGACTTCGGTTGAAACAGCAACCACCGATGTCAAAGAACCATTCCCTGGCAACAATCCACGTTCGGTTGGAAGGGCAATATCGCCATTCGTTGATAAAAAGGTTGCTCCTTCTCTTACAGCAAGACAGGCAATGGCGAGCTTCTCGTATGTAATCGAACGATCAATCCCCATGACGACAAATTCGGGATGGTCTTCGGTTAGCTTGAATCCTTTTTCAAGTAACGCTTGCTTGAGCCCTTCTTCCCCAATACAATATACGCGTGCATTTGGATGCTTTTTTTCCATATACTCCGCTGTTGCCATACTGCTCGTAAATACATTGTCTGGTGTTGCCGGGATGCTAAAGCTTGTTAAAGTCTCTGTCACTTGTTCTTTCGTTTTTGAAGAATTGTTCGTCACAAACAAATAAGGCAACCCTCTTTGTTTCAATCTCTTCACAAAATGAACGGCAGCCTCAATCCTTTCCTTTCCGCGATACATCGTACCATCTAAATCAATTAAATAGCCTTTATATGATTTCATATTTCACTACCCCTTCTTATTAACTCTAGCTATTGTACCAAAAACCATTCATAAATTTCGAATTTTCTCTTTACAAATTGTCACCTTCTTTTTAATATATGAATATATAATCATATATTAAATATTAATCTGTTTTCCTGCTACCAATGGAAGGGAATGAAGTAAAATGCTACACAAAAAAGATAAGCCTTTGCATCAAGATACAAATGATCAAATTTACCGAATCGAAGGGATGGATTGTTCCTCATGCGCTGCATCATTAGAAAAGCATATGGCGAATCTCCCTTCTGTCCAAAAGGTTCAAGTTCACTTTTCTACAGGAAAAATGAAAATTGCCCATAGTTTACCGCCAGAATCCATTCAAAAGGAAATTAAAAAAGCAGGGTATACCGGCCAATTGCTTACAGGTCAAAAATCACTGCCTTCCACTTCAACTGCAAAAGGTAATGTTGCGGCTTTATTGGCAGGTCTTTTCATTGCATGTGGTTATATTTTATCCCATACAGGTTTATCTCAATTTACAACGGACATTTTTTACGGGCTTGCAATCGTAATCAGCGGTGCAAAACCTGCAAAAAGCGCTTATTATGCATTAAAAAGCCGTTCACTCGATATGAATGTCTTGATGGCAATCGCTGCTATAGGGGCAGCAATTCTAGGTGAGTGGTTAGAAGGAGCGTCGATCGTCTGGTTGTTTGCCATTGGCAATATATTGCAAAACAAATCCATTGATAAAACACGCTCATCTATTCGTGACTTAATGGACCTCACTCCACCACAAGCCTGGCTGAAAACAGCAAGAGGACTTGTTCAACAATCGATTGAAGCGATTAAAGTCGGGGAAACGATCGTCGTTAAACCAGGTGAACGGATTCCTCTTGACGGAACCATTCTTAATGGAGAATCGAGCGTTAATCAAGCGCCTATTACGGGTGAATCCGTTCCAGTCGATAAAAAAGAAGGAGATGCCGTATATGCTGGAACCGTAAATGAAAGCGGTGCGCTCGAAGTAAAAGTGATTTCATCAGCAAATGATACGACTTTATCACGGATCATCCATTTAGTTGAAGAAGCACAGGAGAAAAAAGCAAAATCACAAGCTTTTGTTGACCGGTTTGCTGCCATTTATACTCCAATTGTATTTCTGCTAGCCATCTTTACGATGATCATCCCTCCTTTATTGAACGTTGGTTCATGGAATGAGTGGCTTTATAAAGGGCTGGAGCTATTGGTTATCGCTTGTCCTTGCGCTCTTGTAATATCCACTCCGGTTGCGATCGTTTCTGCCATCGGAAATGCGGCAAAGAAAGGGATATTAATAAAAGGCGGAACCGCTCTTGAAACTGCCGGTAAGTTAAATGTTGTCGCTTTTGACAAAACCGGAACATTAACGAAAGGCAAGCCGACAGTTTGTTCCGTCAACGTATTGGCGGAAGTGGCAGAAAAAGATTTGCTTTCGATTGCACGGACCATCGAGGAACAATCGAAACACCCGATTGCAAAAGCAATTATTGAACATGCGGAAAAACGAAATATCATCGGTTTAAGAGGTGAGGCGTATCAAGCGATTCCAGGAAAAGGTGCAACGGCAACCATCAATGGTATTGACTATTTTGCCGGAAATGAAAAGCTTTTTGCAGAAATGAACCTTTCTCTCCAAAATGTTAAAGTCCTTTTTGAAGAATTCCAGCAAGAAGGCCATACTGTTGTCCTTATCGGTACCCGAACGAAAATTCTCGGGCTTATCGCTGTATCAGACCAAGTCAGGGAAAGTTCAGCTTATGCCTTAAAGCGGTTAAAAGAAATAGGCATGGCGGAAATCGTGATGCTAACCGGGGATAATGAAGGAACGGCGAAAAAAATCGCTAAAGAGGCACTAGTGAACCGATATTTTGCTGAATTACTGCCTGAGGATAAAGTAGCAAAGATCAATCAACTAAGAAAAGATGGAACAGTTGTCGGAATGGTTGGAGATGGGATTAATGATGCTCCCGCTCTTGCAACTGCTGACCTCGGAATCGCTATGGGCGGAGCCGGGACCGATACAGCCATTGAAACAGCAGACATTGTTCTAATGGCTGACCATTTAGAAAAACTGCCTCATGCGATTCAATTAAGCAGAAAAGCGATGACGATCATCAAGCAAAACATCTGGTTTTCACTTTTCACTAAGCTTACCGCCTTAGCCCTCATTTACCCGGATTATCTCACGTTATGGATTGCAGTATTGAGCGATACCGGAGCAGCCCTTATTGTCATTTTAAACAGTATGCGTCTTCTGCGATTTAAAGCCTAAATGAAAGATAGCCCTTGAATCTAAGCCAAGGGCCTTTTTTCTTTTCTTATTTCAAATAGAAATGGAATAAGCAAATACAAAACATAAGCAAAAATCATCCAAATGATAAATGAAATGAATTGCCCTTCCGATAAATGGGGAAAGAAAATATTGTGATTCCACACTGTGAAAGTATCTAGAAATAAACCTATAACCGTTCCAAAAATTCCAAACTTAATGCCTGCATATGAAGTTTTATCAAGTTTTTTGTAAATCAAAACGACTGTTGCTAACAGAAACGCCGTAATAGCTTCAAGAATGACGAACCGGGTTAGAAAACGCTTATCTTCAATTATTACGAGAACTGAATCACCGAAAAAGAGAAAAAAAAGGGTAGCACCAAACCAAACCATCAATGAAAATAAAACCGCTAATCCAAGTTTTTGTGTAAACATATGCCTTCCTCCCTTTAATTTTTTTTACCCAATAAATAACTCCCGCAAAATTAGTTCTAATTCGTTATAAATATCCTCTTCAGAAAAATGGTTTGATGTTAACGCTTGTATCGCAAGTCCATCAATTAAAGCATTGAGCAGAATTGCCCATGTTTTTATTGAAACTCCTTCAATTGGAGACTTTAATTGCCGGTCCATAAAAATACTTTCAATAGATTGATTTTCATAATCCAGTAGCTCTCCAAGTTCGGTTTTAATTTTTTCATTGGTAAAGCTTTTTACAATTAAAGAAAGAAATAACTGATGATAGAAAGAATTAGCTGTAGTTCTACTTCGGGCTGATTTTAAGGATTCGGTTATTAAATTTTGTTTAGACTGATTGGTTTTGTCTAACGATTCCCAGGAAGATTTACAAACATCTCGAACAATTTCAAGCAATAATTGTTCCTTTGATCGAAAATGATAATAAACAGTCCCCTGGGTTACATTAGCTCCGTTAGCAACCGCTTTTAACGTGAGTTTTTCAATTCCCATTTTAACAATGCATTCTTTTGCCGAGTTAATCAGGTCTTTCTTTGAAACAACATTTGGTTTCCCCATAAAGCTTCTCCCTTCAAGTTAGTTGGTTGAATAACTTACTTTTATTTATACAAAAATAGGTATAAATTGTCAACCAAAAAAGAACTGAAGGCTTAAAAAAGCCGTCAGTTCTTTTTAATCATGATTCACATGATGGATCATTTGATTTAATAGTGTAATGACATGTTCATCGTCAATAGAATAATAAAGGCTTGTTCCTTCTCTTCTGAATTTCACTAACCGTAAATTTTTTAAAAAACGAAGCTGATGGGAAACCGTTGATTGCATCAATGATAGTTCTCCGGTTATCTCATTGACCGAACACTCTCTCGTCGACAAGAGGTGCAAAATGCGGATTCGCGTTGGATCAGAGAGGGCTTTAAAGGTTTGTGAAACCATAAATAATGTTTCTTCATCAAGCCCTTTATAATGGTTGCATTCATTTTGCTCTTTATGCTCCACTTTCAACACCTCGTTTATATATGAGTATGTATTCATATTAAATAGTGTCGCTCTCATTGTCAAATAGATAAAGACAATTTTTAGAAAAATTTATTTTTTTTAATTGACAACTTAGATGTTTACCTCATAAAATGAATATAAACTAAAAGTTGCACTGAGGCAAAATAATCGACTAGAAACAAAACAATAGGGGGTATAAAACTATTATGGGCTTATCTAACAGCATTCCCTTATCTCAAGTGAAAACAGGTGAAATGTTTCAAATAAACAAAATTCAGTTAGAAGGTCCTTTAAAAAGGCGATTGCTGGACCTCGGGTTTATCCCCGGAGCAGTAGTAGAGGTGCTACAAAAGAGCCCATTAGGTGATCCAGTTGCCTATCGTGTAAGCAATACGACGATCGCATTAAGAAAAGAAGAAAGCCTTTTGATAACCGGATCATTAATCAGGAGTGAAGCGCATGAGTAATTTCAGAATTGCATTAGCCGGAAATCCAAACACCGGAAAAAGTACGTTATTTAATTTGTTAACAGGGCTAAGGCAACATACCGGCAACTGGCCCGGGAAAACGGTTATACATGCTGAAGGGGCATTGGACTATAAAGAAAAACACTACACGCTTATTGATTTACCGGGAACGTATTCCCTTTATTCGAATTCGGCCGATGAGGAAGTCGCCCGCGATCATATCATTTTTGAACGTCCCGATGTAACCATTGTTGTTCTTGATGCAACAGCGCTGGAGCGAAACATGAACTTAGCGCTTCAAGTATTAGAGATGACAAGCCGGGTGATTGTTTGCATTAATTTGATAGATGAAGCAAAGAAAAAAGGGATTGAAATTAACGAAAGAAAATTAGCGAGAAAACTTGGCGTTCCCGTCGTAAAAATTTCAGCCCGAAACAAAACCGGAATTAATGAACTGCTTGAAACGCTTGATCAAATGGCCGACGGAAAGATTGCGACAAACCCAATTCAAGTCACTTACAGTAATGATATCGAAGAAAAAATAGCACAATTAGAGCCTCTTGTTCAACGTGCAGTCGGAGATGCTTTCCCTGCACGTTGGGTGGCCTTACGATTGTTAGATGGTGACAAAAGCTTTCTCAATGCACTAAAGAAACGGCAAAACGGCGTCCAAAAGGAGGTTGCTGTTCATGGATACTCAGCATGCCACTAGTATTGAACAATTGTTTGGATACTCACAAACTTTAACCGATCAGGACGTTCGTGAAGAAATTGTCAGCAGCATTTATCAAACCACCCATTCCATTTGCAAGGATGTCGTCCACTATTCGAATAAAGAAAAACTGCAGCGCTCTGAAAAACTTGATAAAATTTTAACGTCCCCAATTTGGGGATTTCCGATTATGCTGGCAATGCTAGCGGTCGTCATTTATTTAACAATTGCGGGCGCAAACATTCCGTCAGATGCGATCGCCAGCTTTTTCAATTGGATCGAAGGATATTTAACGGCAGGTTTCAAAGCAATCCACGCCCCCGAATGGCTCTATGGCATTCTTGTTTTAGGTTTTTACAGGGGTACGGCATGGGTCGTTAGTGTTATGCTTCCGCCAATGGCCATATTTTTCCCCGTTTTCGCCTTACTTGAAAACTTCGGCTATTTGCCGAGAGTAGCTTTTAACATGGATCGTCTTTTTAAAAAGTCGGGGGCACACGGAAAACAGTCATTAACGATGGCCATGGGATTTGGCTGTAATGCGGCTGCCATCATGTCTACCCGGATTATTGAATCTCCAAGGGAGCGGATGCTTGCGATATTAACAAATAATTTTGTCCCGTGTAACGGAAGATGGCCAACTCTTATTCTCTTATCTTCTCTTTTTATGGCGGCTAGCTTTACAGGAGGGATGAAGACATTCATAACAGCACTTGTGGTTGTCTTAATGGTTGTATTTGGAATCATTGTGACATTAACTGTCTCATGGGTGTTGTCAAAAACGGCGTTAAAAGGCATCCCAACCCATTATACGCTGGAATTGCCTCCTTACCGGAAACCGAAAATTATAAATACGATTGTTCGTGCTACCCTTGATAAATCTTTATACGTTTTAAAACGTGCAGTAATCGTTGCCGCTCCCGCTGGAGTGCTAACATGGGTGCTTGCCAACCTTTATATTGGTGATACGAGTATTTTAATGTATGTTGTTCATTTCCTCGATCCATTTGCAAAAGCGATAGGACTGGATGGATTTATTTTAATGGCATTCATTCTTGGCTTACCTGCAAATGAAGTGGTTCTGCCGACATTATTGATGGGATATCTGGCGACAGGTGCGTTGACAGAAGTGGATAACATGAGCGAGCTAAGCCACATATTTACAAGTCATGGCTGGACGTGGCTTACCGCACTGAACATGATGCTTTTTTCATTGCTTCATTATCCATGCGGTACGACATTGATTAATATTTACAAAGAAACAAAGAGTGTGAAGTGGACGTTCGTCGCATTTATCCTGCCAACATCGTTAGCCATCATTGTCACTTTTTTAGTCAATCAAATCGTTCGTGGGCTCGGGCTCGTATAATATAAAAAGATGCCGAAGTGAAATTCTATTTCCTCCGGCATCTTTATTTCCAAAACAAATTAGTTGTAAATTTTTAAATCATGCCCGAAAATGGTACATAGACTTCATTTCATTAGGGGGCATGAGTCCATTGAATCCTTGGTTAGCAGTTGCAATTACGTTATTGTTTTGGTCTTCATCTTTTGCCGGAATTCGTGCCGGACTATCAGGAGGATATTCTCCTGGAAGCTTAGTATTGCTCCGATATTTAAGCGCATCGGCTTTTTTCATTATTTATGCGCTATTTGCGAAGAAACCTTTCCGAATACCGAATAAAAAAGATTTTCTAAAAATCTTCTTACTCGGCTTTATTGGAATTAGCGTCTACCACACATCACTTGCCTTTGGAGAAAAAACAGTGTCAGCTGGAACGGCAAGTTTATTAATTGGTGCCGCCCCTGTTTTCACAGCCATTATTGCCGCTTTCATATTAAAAGAGAAAATTTTGCCCATCGGCTGGGTCGGTCTGTTGATTGGCTTTGCCGGAATTTCTCTCATTACTTTTGGTGCGAGAGAAACGTCGATTGAAATTTCAAAGGGTGCCCTGTTGGTATTGCTTTCAGCGGTCTCTACATCCATCTTTTTTGTTTTTCAAAAACCGCTTTTTAAGAAATATAGTTCTATCGAATTGACCGCTTATTTTACATGGGCAGGCACGATTCCAATGCTCGTATTTCTGCCACGGCTTTTCTTAGATATGCAGCATGCCAGCGCCCCGGCGACTCTGGCCACGGTCTATATTGGCGTTTTCCCCGCAGCGATCGGATATGTCACCTGGGCGGTAGCTCTATCAAAAGTGAATGCTAGTTCTGTAACAAGTTCGTTGTACATCCAGCCCGTGCTTGCTATCTTTATTGCATGGATTTGGCTCGGCGAATTGCCGGAATGGCTGTCGATTATCGGAGGAGTCATTGCTATATCCGGAGTTATTGTTGTCAATGTTTTTGGAATGAGAAGACCGTCTAACCATAAAAGCTTAACATGACTTTATTGAAATAGTGCGCGATAGACAAATTCAGGTGCCGAGACTTCTGAGACAGGAAAAATGCCCAGCAGATCAGCCCTAAAGGACCATTTCGGGAAACGTGACGGGGAACTGTCCTATAGACCTTTTCTATTGGACAGTTTTGCCTCTCTTCACTTGAATCTTGTCTTATAGAGCGCTTCTATTGCACAGTTTTGCCTCTCCCCACTTAAATTTTGTCTTATAGAGCGCTTCTGTTGAACAGCTTTGACTCCCGTGACGAAAAAATGTCCATTACCGCAAAAAAAGTTTTCCACAAACTTTCCTAAATGCAAAAAGAACACCAACTTCATTTGTGTTGGTGCCTCTTCATCGTCGTTTTATTTTGCCATAACCGCCATAGTGTGTCCGCGGATGGGAGTTTTTCTTCGGATGAAACCATGAACCCCCTCCATCATCAGATTGTGAACGATTGATTTTACCCTTCGATTGATGCCCGGAAGTGCTTGTAGAGCTGCTTCCTGATGAAGTATGGCTTCCTCTTCGAGTGATGGAGCCTTTCTTTGATACAGTAACAGGCGGTGCCTTTTCTTTATCTGCTGCTGTAGGTTTATGATACGATCCGTTCGGTTTGTAAACATCCCTATCCCCATACCCGTGGTACGATCCACCGTGGCTCCCGTAGGAATGATCCAATAAATCAAAGAAATGATCTAAAATTTGCGCGGCAATAAATCCTTTTAGAAAAGAGGAATCATAATTGTTTTTTACAAATTCTTTATTATCGATTTCGATTAACGTATCGTTTGGATTTTTCGGATCCTTTTGAAGATTGTAAAGTTCATCCGAATAAACGATAAACATTTGATCCGAATTTTCTTCAGAAACTTGTTCAGGCTTACGGTCTTCCGTTATTTGTTTGGCTGTCTCCGGGACCGTCTGGTTTTTTGCCCGATAGACGTAAGATGTTTGATCCCCATTATTATTCACCGAGACAAGTGGATATTGGGCTTTGATTTCATCCGATTTTGAGCAGCCGGAAAAAATGCTTAACATTAAAATAGTAGCAATTCCGACCTTTAAAAGCAGGGAGAAACGTTTCAATATCAATTCCTCCTTATTTACGTCGCACGGACGACTTGCACATCCGCACGTATCGTTGGTTCGCCTTCATACATCATAAACCGGCCATCTTGCCATTCAATCCGCAACAACTTTCTTTGATCGGACTGAAATCTCCAGACGAATTGTTCTCCGGCCATTGAAAAAGGCGTTTTCCCCGTGGCGATCACCCGGCCATTGTATTCTTCTTCTAAATAATAATCGACTCCGTCTAATTCAATTGTAGAAGGGACTTCACGAATTGAATCGAGACGGCCATTAATTGTAGAATAGAGGGCAAACGATAATGTTTCCCGATCTTCCATATGCAAATAGCGAAGTTCATTCCCATCTCTCAAGGTTACCATCTGCTCTTTGCGGGCGTGATTTTTCACGGAGCCAATGACTTCATATGTAACTAACGAAACTTCTACCATGTCCCCTTCCCTTAGATCTAGCACAGTACGTTCTGGCTTAGGCGGTTCCGGTTTTGAAACAAGATTTTTGATTCGATTGAACAATCCCATTTTTTTCTCTCCTTAAAAACATTATAAGCCAATCGTGCAAAAAAGTTGAAAGAAAATCCTATGCGAACACAGGATTTTCTTCGTTATTTTTCTATTTTTGGTGTTTTTGCATAAGAGCCGCAAGTTCGTCCTCAATATCTTTATCTTTGTTTAACTCAGCAAATTCATCATCAAGCGATTTCCCTTTTGCATAAAACTCATTGGAGGCATCTGCTTGAGCTTCCATTTGCAATACTTTTTCTTCCATTCTCTTTAGCCCCGACATTGCAGAATCGGCGTTAAATTCAGCCATTGATTTATTGATTTGCGTTTGTGCTTTTGCGGCATTCGCTCTGGCAACAAGCGTTTCCCGCTTGTTTTTCATTTCCGTCACTTGTTTTCTCATTTCATCAAGCTTTTGACGAAGCGTTTCCGCCGTAGCTTTATTTTGTTCATAAGCCGCTTTAAACTCTTCCATTTTTTGCGTTGCAGCTTTCTTATCTTCCAAAGCGCGGCGGGCAAGGTCAAGCTTTTCTGCTTGAACCGCCATCTCTGCTTGTTCTGCACGTTTTTCAACAAGCGCCTTCTGTTCTTCATATTGCAGTTTAAATTTCTTTTCAAGGGCAATTTGGGCAGCAACAGCTTTTTCCGCATCTTCTAAATCTTCTACCATGTCACGAATATATTGATCCAGCATTTTCACAGGATCTTCCGCTTTTTCAATTAGCGCATAAACATTTGAAAGTGTTACATCTCTTAATCGTTTAAATAAACCCATTTAAAAATCCTCCTCAAGGTTTTGTTTCTTTTTTCATTATACAATTACGACTCAAGCGACAAAAAAGTTTCACCGTTAAACAAAAAAACTTTGCCCAAATCGGGACAAAGTTTTAAGCTTCTTTTTCGTTTCTTTTAATAATATAGTGACAATAGTCGCCGCCTTTAGCGAGACATATTTTTCTTTCAATATTGTCCGTGCCAAGCATTTTTTTAAACAGAGATAATTCACAGGAACATGCTTGTTGATACTCTTTTGCAACCATCGCAATCGGACAGTTATATTCTTTCAGTTCAAACGTGCCGTCGTCTTTTTTCTCCCAATCGACCATATAGCCTGCTTCATTTTGAATCGCGGCGAGTTCCGCGACTTTTTCCTCGAACGATTTATGCTCTAATCGTTCTTTATATTTATCATTTAAACGGTGTTCACGGCGGCTGAAGAGCTCATTCACCGTTTCCTCTCCCTTTAAAGCTTCAATGTCTTTAAGAAACTCAACCGTAATGCCTGAATAATTTCTCGGGAACTGTTCATCCCCTAAATCGGTTAAATGGTAGACATTAAGCGGTCTGCCCATTGCCTGGCGAACGAGAGTCGTTTGAACAAGATGGTCGCGTTCCAATGTATTTAAATGACGGCGGACCGCCATTTCTGTTATTCCTAATTGACTTGCCATTTCAGTTACAGTCAAGCGCTTTTGCTTTTTTAGCATATTGATGATTTCATCACGTGTCGAGGTGTTGTTTATCATACGATCACCTTCCTTTCCTTTATTTTAACGTAACTTCCTTAAAAAGTACATTATTAAACAAAAATGTTTAAAAAATAGACAAGTACGAACTTTAGTCGCACTTGCCTATTTTTCGTCCGGCAAAAAGGCTGAAACCGGCCCTAATTCATTTTCAAGATATTCGCGAACGTTTGCCGGGAAACTGGATACTGCATGAAGGTTCTCTTTTAGCGTTTGCATTAATTGACCATGGTCAATCTCACAAAAATCTTGAACTAATAATTTGCGTAAAGCGATGATTTGTTTTAAACTTTTTTCCGCTTGTTCATCAATGACGTTTTCATCATGTAAAATATCTATAATGTCCTCATAACTTCCTGGATCTCTCATAATAAACCCATCAATAATGCCATTGCCGACATCCAGAATACTCTCAATTAACAAATGCCCAATCCGCTCTAACGCTAATTGTTCAAGAGAAGTGCCCACGCTTTCTAAATTGGCGAAATCACCAGTCAATTTTTCAATATATTGGAGTTTTTGTTCAATTTTTTTTCGGTCTACAAAATACATTTTTTTCACCTATCTTTATTGTTCTTATTGTATAGTTTAGCATATTGTTGTAGGAAATGTCGGATTACGCTATGATAAAGTAAGCATTTTTACGTTTGGAGGAGAAGAAAATGACTGAGGAACGTTTCTTTTTGTATGATGATAAAGAAGAGTCCGAAACACGCTTTGTCGGTTTTATGGGGAAAAATAACCGTTTTGATTTAGCCATTGTAAAAACCAACCGCCATTTTGGGAAAAAGCTTGTCCTCAATATCCAGGGAAATCGGTTTGCCATCATTGGCCATGATGACCTTGAAGAAGAGGGCTATTTAGAATATGCATTCGGCATAAGCGAAGAGGATGCCGATGAATTACGACAATTCCTTTATGAAATAATATAAACAGGGACAAGGATCCTTTTTTTAAAAACTGGGCAAAAAAACCAGCGGCCATGATCACCTTTTTGGGCAGTTTAAAAGTAAGGATAATTTTCTCTATCCTTAAAAGCCTAAAGGGGTGATTTTTTGTCTAAAGAACGAAAATATACGGATTTCTCTAATGTGGAAACAGGCAGAACCTATATGATTCAAGAAGAATTTCCGGAAGGCCCGGTTGGCTCGCCCGTGAACATGAAACTCGGGAAATCAACACCGTGGGAAGGAAATGAGCGGCATTATACACCCTTTAACTATGAATACAAAAATCTTCATGAAGGACTCGAACGGCAAATGCCCGGAGCCCATGTTACGCACGATGACCCGGATACACATGTGCAGGAGCCATATGACGATTATCCTAACCCCTAGAATTTCTAGGGGTTTATTTTCTTAAGGACAAAATACGGACAGCCAAAATTGCAATATTCATAAATATACTCACCCAATGTGCTGATTTTCGTGTCAAACGTCGCTTTTTCGTGATGGTCTTCAAAAAATCCGCGTAATCGGAGCTGATTATACCCAATATCTCCAACAATATAATCATATTTATGTAAAATTTCACTGTAACGTGTTTTAAATTGTTCTTCATTAAAGGCGTTTTTTTCATTTTCTACTAGTTCATATACATATTCGCCAATCCGAATCATGAATGTCACCTCTCTTCCCTTTATTTTACCATGTACGACAAAAATTCAGCCAACAATTTCTTGTAAAAGATTGTTTAATTCAGGTCACTCTAACTAAAGAGGAGGTGAAAAGTATTGAAAATCAAAATCATACTAAGTCTGGCTGCTGTTCTTTTATTGTCAGCATGTGGCGGATATGACTGGCGTAACGACAGAGCCACTGAATATAAATTTTCAAGAGTGAACTATAAAGAAGCGAACCAGAGAAACCGAAATTATGCAGATTTTGGTTTTGAAAGGCACGAGCGCAAGGGCGAGCATGCCCGGGCTTTAAAGCAGCATGAAATTCCTTACATTGACAGGCAAAAATTGGCCCATACCGTAACTGATTTAGCGATTCGGATGCCTCAAATTAAAGATGCGGCAACCCTTGTAACTGACAAAGAAGTATTAATTGCTTACGTTACAACGAACAAAGACCGTATGGCTGCAGCCGACATGGTAAAAGATACGGCGATGTCCATTGTCCCGCGTTATTATCATGTCTATGTATCCGATGAAAAAGGGATGATTCCGAAACTGCAGCAATATCAATCGTTTAATACGCATACAGCTAATCGCAGAGTCGTTATCAATCATTTAATTAAAGAAATGAAACGATCTCCTCAAGGCTATCCTGTCGGCACTGAAAATGCAAACGGTGAGAAGCCGGGAGAAATGGAAATGGAGAAAAGCAGAGCCAAATAAAGAGGAAAAACCAGAAGCGAGTGGCATGCTTCTGGTTTTGTCTCTTATTTATTCTGTGCGGCTGCGTTTACTTGTTCGTCAGCATGGTATGAAGACCTTACAAGCGGACCGGATTCACAATGTTTAAAGCCTTTTTCAAGCGCGATTTTCTTGAGTTCTGCAAATTCATCCGGATGATAATACTTTTGTACTTTTAAATGCTTTTTCGTCGGTTGTAAATATTGGCCGATCGTCATAATGTCAACATCATTTGCCCGCAGGTCATCCATTGTCTCCAAAATTTCTTCCCATGTTTCGCCTACTCCGATCATTAAGCTGGATTTTGTAGGGATTCTTGGATTCATTTCTTTCGCTCTACGCAAAAATTCCAATGATCGCTCATATGTAGCACGTGCACGAACTCTAGGTGTTAAACGTCTGACCGTTTCGATATTATGGTTCAAAATGTCAGGCTTTGCATCCATTAGCGTTTTTAAATTTTCATAAACGCCCATCATATCTGAAGGAAGGACTTCGATTGAACAAAACGGATTTCGTTTTCGAACCGCACGAACGGTTTCGGCAAAAACTCCGGCCCCGCCATCTTTTAGATCATCACGTGCTACCGCGGTAATAACAACGTGTTTTAATCCCATTTGCTCAACAGATTCCGCTACGCGTTCCGGCTCTTGTAGATCAAGTTCAGTTGGAAGACCTGTTTTTACCGCACAAAAACGGCAAGCACGGGTACAAATATCGCCTAAAATCATAAAAGTTGCCGTTTTTCTTATTGCCCAGCATTCGTGAATATTAGGGCATTTTGCCTCTTCACAAACGGTGTGCAGCTTTTTCTCCCGCATCATTTTTTTCAAATCTTTATAATTTTCATTTGTGTTTAGTTTTATTTTAAGCCAGTCCGGCTTACGTAGATGTTCTTCTTTTTTTGCCAAATTCCTCAACTCCCATTTCACTTGGCTTCATGTTTGTTAAATTAGCCGTGATGATGAATTGTTTTAACTCCAAATTTTACTTTAACATACTCAATAAAAAAACACCAACCGACGATTTTTTCCAACATTTTGAGTTAATGATTTTCCATTGAAAAACCAAACTATTGATATATGCCCAGAAAGGAGTTGTTTCACTTTCATGAGGAAAGGGTTAATTCTCCTCACTTTGACAGCCTTTCTTTTTTCATTCTTGCCGTGTAAAGAAACAGAGGCCGAAAATTCCTCATTTTCTAAAGAAGAAATAGAGCGCATGGCATTGTATAAAAAAATGGAAGCACTTACGTTGATTCCATGGTATTATTTTGCCGGAGTCGATCAATACGAAAGAAGCGTAAGACGTGCAAGAAAAGATATAGAAAAACAAAAAGGGCTTGTCGGCATTTATTACGCTCCGAGACAATGGGTCGGGCCGTTAAATCCTGACCTCCATGATACAAATCCATCAAGTATTCAATTATTCGGGGGAGTAGGTTTAGATGGAAATCATGACGGAAAGGCGAGTCTTGAAGATGATGAAGATGTTCTTTATACGTTTGCTCATTTTATTCAAAAATATGGTTCCGATCCAGACGATTTTAAAATCGGATTATGGGAGTATTATAAACGCGATAAAGCGGTAGGGATTATTATGGGAAATGCGGCTATATATAAAGCATATGGCACGGTCGCACTTGATAAACATTGTTTCGTCCTGCCTTTAAGAGCAAACTACAGCTTTCGGGACACATGGGGAGACAGGAGAGGATACGGGGGATTACGTATTCATGAGGGAACGGATATTTTTGCCGGATACGGAGTCCCTGTCAGGGCAACATCATACGGTATTGTCGAAATGAAAGGCTGGAATCGTTATGGAGGATGGCGGATTGGGATACGGGATATTAACAATGTATACCATTATTACGCCCATTTAAGCAGCTTTAACAAATCGGTTGAAAAAGGAACGATCGTAGAACCTGGAATGATTGTCGGATATGTCGGAAGTTCCGGATACGGACCGCCGGGAACGTCCGGAAAATTCCCGCCACACCTGCATTACGGAATGTACCGCGACAATGGGATATTTGAGTGGGCATTCGACCCTTATCCTTATTTACGCGCCTGGGAGCGACAGGAACGAATATCCTTAAAAAAGAAATAAACAACGTGCACCATTTCACGTTGTTTATTTCTTTTATTTTTAATGTCCGCCATAAAAGGCCATCTCACCTGGTCACTCGCATTTAACCCGTCTACTCCCACCATTGCTCTTTGATTCCTAACCAAGAGCTTGTTAACCATTAAACCGGCTTCTTCATAATAGCCAGGAATAAAAATAAACGATGGCTTCTCATCTTTAATACGAGTTTCAAAATCCAGTTTATAACATCATTCCTCTTTTTTCTCTTTTGTTTGATTGGACTTTTTAGTTTTTTCAGCATCATACGGAACGGTAGGCTGAATCGGAGTTCCTGATTCGCTATAAAATTGAGGGACTTCTCCAGGGATGAATTTCCCAACGACTAGATAATCCCGATCAACTTCTTTCGTTTTTGTGGCAAATGGAATAACCGTCTGTACATCGACATTTACTTTGATGACCACTTGAATCCAGGTATTGTTAATTCCAACTTTCTTGACCGTTGGTTCTAATTTTGTTTTCACGTCGCCAACCATAACGAACTTTACGGGGATTTTTGGCCCCTCGTTCGCAAGAATTGAATTTTTCATCGCCTGGCCGAGCGGAATATATTCAATGACACCATCGCTTTTTTTATGTGAAGCTTTTTTGTCATTTAATTTCCCTTCCCTTAAATCCTCTACTGAAATTTCGCCATTCGAAATGCTATCTAAATAGCTTTGAACCATTTCGTTAGATTTTCTTTGTATTCGGTTAATGATGAAATAATTTAAATCACTCGATATGATATTCCCGTCTTTATCCTTTTCCAGGCTGACGATATCTTTCATCTCATCAATGCCCACAATCTTTTCCATCACGATTTCATTCAGTGCAAGTGTTGCAACTTCCTCTGTCTTTTTATCTGCTATTAACAGCAATGTCGGTTCAATCCCTTTATCAATAAATTCCAATGCAAGAATGGTTAATCCTATAAAAAGAATGAACGAAATAATAAGCACAGTCCGAAAGCGAAGCGGGCCTTTCCTCAGTTTCATCCTCCGCCGTTTCATCAATGAAAAACCCCCTTTCATGCTATGTTTATGCATGGAAAGGGGGAGCTATTTCACGATTTAGGACATTTTCTTGTCATAGACGATAAAATCATGAGGATATTTATTTTTCTCATCTACCTGTCCGGGAGTTTTTGAAACGATCTTCCATTCTTTTTCATTAAAGTCAGGAAAATACGTATCGCCTTCAAACGTCTCATGGATTTTTGTAATGTACATTCGGTTGACATATGGCATAAAAAGCCTGAAAACTTCCGCTCCGCCGATCACGCAAATCTCCTCATTATCCCGCTTAATAATATCCTCTACTGAATAAATAACCGTGCAGCCTTCCGCTTTATAGTTTCGGTCCCTCGTCAGTACGATATTTTCCCTCCCTGGAAGCGGCTTTCCGATCGATTCATACGTTTTTCTGCCCATTACAATCGGCTTATTCATCGTCACTTTTTTAAAGTATTTTAAATCAGCCGGCAAGTGCCATGGAAGCTTATTTTTACTTCCGATTAAATGGTTCTCGTCCATCGCGACGACATAAGAAATCATACGGATACTTCTCCTTTAATGTGAGGATGGTATTCATAGTTCACGAGCTCGAAGTCTTCGTATTTAAAATCGAAGATTGAAGTTACCGCAGGGTTGATTTTCATCGTCGGCAGCGGCTTCGGCTCGCGTGTCAGCTGCAATTTCACTTGCTCAATATGGTTCTTGTAAATGTGGGCGTCCCCAATCGTATGGATAAATTCACCCGGTTTCAGGCCGCAAACTTGCGCGACCATCATGGTCAGCAGCGCATAAGATGCGATGTTGAACGGGATTCCAAGAAAGCTGTCCGCTGATCTCTGATAAAGCTGGCAGGACAACTTTCCATTTGCGACGTAAAACTGAAACAGCAAATGGCATGGCGGCAGAGCCATCTTCGGCAAATCAGCCGGATTCCATGCCGATACAATGAGCCTGCGGGAATCAGGGTTATGCTTTATGTCATGGATGACGTTGGCAATTTGATCAATCGTCCCTCCATCGGGTTTTGGCCAGGAGCGCCATTGGTGTCCATACACGGGGCCTAAATCGCCGTTCTCATCAGCCCATTCATCCCAGATGCTGACGCCATTTTCTTTTAAGTATTGAATGTTCGTATCTCCTTTTAAAAACCAGAGCAGCTCATGAATAATGGACCGCAAATGCAGCTTTTTCGTAGTGACGACAGGAAATCCTTCTTCAAGATTAAATCTCATTTGACGTCCGAATACAGAAATCGTGCCAGTGCCTGTCCGATCCTCCTTTTCAACTCCGTTTTCAAGGATATCCTTCAGCAAATTCAAATATTGCTTCATCTTACCACCTCTTTTTTACCTTTGCCTTAATGGTATCATACATTTAATCAGAATAATCTTATTTCAATTTTTCATTTTTTCATCCAATTTGGATCATTTCTTGTTATACTAAGAGAGGAGAAAAAATAATAAGAAAAGAGGGAATGTCAATTGGACTTTAAAAAGCTAATCCAGGCCATTTATTATTTACAGATCAGCTTTTTTGTCAGCGGGCTTTACCTCCTTTTAATCTACATTTTCACAAACAATAAAGAGCGTATTCCAATCATGACCGGTGTGCTTTGCATTAATTTCATCGCGTTAAAATTAACACGAGACCGGTTTAAATATTAAAAACCGCACCAATGATGGCGCAGTTTTTATCAAACCATTTTCAAAAGAGCATCCTTCCCAGTCATTCCGACTTTAATCCCGATATTTTCCGCTTCATATGTGATCGATTCTAACGGTGCTTCTAATAGTTGTTCAATCGTCCGGACTCCAACAGCTCTTGCTGCAATAATTTTTCGATCGGCTAATTTTTCGTTTAAGAGCGAAACATCAAGTGCTCCACATGAAATGTATCCTTTTTCATTATAGATTACCATGAAATTTGTTTTGGGCAAGCGCAGTGTTACTGCTGTATATGGATGACCTTCAATAAAAATCGGATTCATTTCCAACATATTCCCACCTCTTTCCCCTATAAGTTTATGTTGTTAATCCAAAAATGCTAACGCAATTTTTTAGAGGCGAGAAGTGGGAATGTATGAACGTTTATGATTTCAATTTCCAGGCTAATAAATCCCGAAGCGTTTCAGGGAGCAAGTATTCTTTATGTTTACTTCTTGCAATCGATGGATAGAGATGCCCGAACGTGAACATATCTATCGTTGCAATTTCATAGATTTTCTCGTCATCTACCGGTACACCTTCAACCATTATTCTTTTCACATGAAAATGTCCGTCCTTCATTCTTTCTTTAATAACATCAATCCCGGAAAAAACCATGCAACCTATCACTTTCCCCCTGAATCCCAGACCTTTAAGCTGCAGATGAATCATTTCGTCTGTCAGACTGTGTCCGATGACTTCTTTTAGTTCATTCCCTTTTAAACGAATGATGCATGGATTGATTGGGTGGGGGCAAATGCGGTGTAAATCGCCCTTTGTGACAGGCCCTGCAGGTAAGCCTTCCAGGAGGACACCGCTATTGACCATTGCTAATTTCGTTTTACACCACTCTTTTAAAGTTTCTGCTAACAGCTTAGCAAACGGGGAAGGCGTTTCCCATGAAATCGTTAATGGCTCCTGTAAATAGGCAATTTCTTTGTTTAATAGGTCTCTCCCCTTTTTTTCAAGAGACATTATTAATTCTGACGTTCCTTCATCAGGTTCCAAAGTATTTGCTGGGATTAAATCAGCTTCAATGTGAATAATGTTTTTCGTCAATGGATGATAATCCACTTTTATCGAGCCCAGGTTATTTCCATATTTTCCAGTTTGGGCGATGAACGTTTTATTAATGATCAATCCTTTTTTCAGCTCATGATGTGTATGAGCCCCGAGAATCATATCGATTCCTTCAACCTCCTGCGCCAATCGCTTATCCTCATTTAACCCTAAATGGGATAAAACAATGACAAGGTCTGCATTTTTTCTTAAGTTTTCTATGATTGGGCGTACAGCGTCAAATGGATCCGTAACCTCCCAACCGAGCGGACTGTAAAAACCGGTAAAAGGGACTGTCACGCCGGTCACACCGATCTTTAAACCGTCTTTTGTTTCATAATAATCATATGGCTTTGCCCAGTATGGCCTCCGCCCTTTTTCATCTAATAAATTCGCGACATAAATAGGAAATTTCGCCTCTTTATAAAGAGCATTTAATTCGCTTTTCGTTAAGGTGATTCCCTCATTATTTCCAATCGTTACTCCACTTACATTGATATCATTAAGTAGTGCCGTATTCCCCTGACCGGCTGTTCCTTCGGTCAAAGGATGAAACTTATCAACATGATCGCCGCAATCAAAATAAAGAACAGATTCGCCCAATGATTCAAAACGTTCTTTTGCCAATTTCACTTCCCGGGCAATGCCGGGCCAATTTTCAAAATGACTATGCAAATCATTCGTATGGTAAATATGTAATGTTGACTTCACGAGATGTACCTCTCTTATAAAAAGATTCCTTTATAAATGAAACGTACCCCGAAACCCATGAGAACGAGAAGAAGGCTAAGAACAACCGTTTTATCTTTCATTTTTGAATGGATATACGTGCCAAACTTAGCGCCAAACCAGGCTCCTGGGACAAGCGCAAGCGCATATAACCAGATGATATTACCGTAATATAGATGAGTCGAAGAACCAACAACACTCGATAAAAAAATCATAAACATGCTTGTCGCAACCGCTATCGATACCGGAAAACCAAAAAGAAGAATCATCGCAGGCATCATTAAAGAACCGCCGCCGATTCCGAACAGCCCGGAAATCATCCCAACGACGAATGAGATAATGACAGCAAGAACAGGTTGATAGGAATACGTGACCGTCTCACCTTCATCATTCATTACCGTTCTTTTAAATCCTTTTTTTGCCGGGATCGGCTTTAATTTATCCCGAATCATCAGTAAGAACGAAACAAATATCATAAATCCGCCGAACAAACAGTAAAATGTACCCTGGCTGACGCCTTCATTTAATGCTGCGCCAATAATCGATCCGGGACCGCTCCCGATAAAAAAGATCAATCCGCTTTTATAATCCACTTTTCCTTTTTTTATGTATGAAAGTGTAGATGACAGGCCTGTGACGATCAATATGATAATCGATGTCCCAACAGCATGTTGAGGTGTAATATTAGGGAAGAGCCCATGTTCACCACCGTATAAAAGAGAAGGCACAACAATTATGCCTCCGCCAAGACCGATAATACTTCCAAATGTACCTGCAAGAAATCCTGTTATGATAAGTATAATCCAAAGCACCCATCTCCCTCGCTTTCTTTATTCATTATGTGTCCAATAAGGAGGTTTCCCGGACCATCCTCTAAAACAAATCTAGTTGTCTCGGAGCCAATCCCTTATATTCTATACCTAAATACTCGATCAATTGTTTCGCATTTTCTGCGGCATCCCCGCCTGAGTTGTTGTTAAACAAGACAACGATTTCTCTTGATTGTTTGGCAAGTTCCTCAATATTCTTCTTCCACTCAAGGAGCTCATCTTTATTGTAGCGATACAAATATCGGACTTCTCTCCAATTAGGCTGGCCATGATTGTTCCAGCCATACACATTTCGCCCGTGCATTCTGACGAGTGTAAGATTAGTATTTGTTGCTTGAAGTACGGTCGGAACCGATCCTGATCCCGCCTGCGGCTCATCACAAACCGAATGGATCCATCCTTCTTCTGTCATGAAGCGTAATGTCTTTTCTTTCATCTCAGGTGAAAACCATGATTGATGCCGGAATTCAAGAGCAACAGGCAGATTGCCCATCAATTCTTTCGTAACCCGCAGAATAGTAACGCTATCTTTCGTGCATTCAAACCAGGGCGGATATTGAAACAATACCATTTTTAATTTATTTGATTCAATTAAAGGTTGGATCGACTCTTTAAACGAATGGAACATTTCTTTTATTGATTTGAATTTCCGCTCTCCTCTTGAGTGACCGGTCATCTCCTGGTACGCTTTGACGACAAAAGAAAAGCATTCGGGCGTGTCTTTTGCCCACTTTACATAATTTTTTTCTGGTTGAATGGCATAGAAAGAAGAATCAATTTCAACAACTGGAAAATGGCCGCTGTATACTTGCAGCTTCTCGCTTGAAGGTGCCCCGTCTGGATACAATATGTCATGATCTCCCCACCCGGTTACTCCAATTAATATCATGAATTTGTCTCCTTATGTAGCTATAAATGTTTTGAACGTATTGCAAAAGCGAACTCACACCCCGAGTTCGCTTTGCAAAAAAGATATTAACCAATTGAGCCTTCCATCTCAAACTTAATGAGACGGTTCATTTCAACTGCATATTCCATTGGAAGTTCTTTTGTGAATGGTTCGATGAAGCCCATAACAATCATTTCTGTCGCTTCTTGTTCAGAAATACCGCGGCTCATCAAATAGAACAATTGATCTTCGGACACTTTCGACACAGTCGCTTCATGCTCAAGCGTGATATTGTTGTTTAAAATTTCATTGTATGGAATCGTATCGGATGTTGATTGATTATCCATAATGAGCGTATCACATTTAATGTTCGATTTAGATCGATCCGATTTGCGTCCAAAGTGGGCGATACCACGATATGTTACTTTACCACCTTGTTTAGAGATCGATTTCGAAACGATAGTTGAAGAGCAATCCGGCGCAAGGTGCAGAACTTTTGCTCCTGCATCCTGGTGTTGTCCCTTACCAGCGATTGCAATGGAAAGAATCGTGCCCTTTGCACCGCGGCCTTTCATAATAACGGCCGGATATTTCATCGTTAAACGTGAACCGATGTTACCGTCAATCCATTCCATTGTCGCATTTTCTTCTGCAACGGCACGTTTCGTTACAAGGTTATAAATGTTGTTCGCCCAGTTTTGAATCGTAGAGTAACGGCAATATGCGTCTTTCTTTACGATAATTTCAACAACCGCACTGTGCAGAGAGTTTGTTGAATATACAGGGGCTGTACAGCCTTCTACATAATGGACGGAACTTCCTTCATCGGCAATGATTAATGTACGTTCGAACTGTCCCATATTTTCCGAGTTAATGCGGAAATAGGCTTGCAACGGAGTGTCGCATTTTACGCCTTTTGGTACATAAATAAACGAACCTCCGGACCATACTGCCGAATTTAAAGCCGCGAATTTGTTATCCGACGGTGGAATAACCGTACCGAAATACTCTTTGAAAATTTCTTCATGTTCTTTTAGCGCTGTATCTGTATCAGTAAATAAAATGCCTAATTCAGCCAGGTCTTCTTTCATGTTATGATATACCACTTCAGACTCATATTGTGCGGATACACCGGCAAGATATTTTTGTTCTGCTTCTGGAATACCAAGTTTATCGAAAGTCGCCTTAATTTCCGGCGGAACCTCATCCCATGATTTCTCTGACTTCTCTGACGGCTTAACATAATACGTAATGTCATCAAAGTTTAGCTCAGATAAATCTCCGCCCCATTGAGGCATTGGCATTTTATAAAATTGTTCTAATGATTTTAAACGGAATTCAAGCATCCATTCAGGCTCATTTTTCATTCGTGAAATTTCTTCGACGATTTCTTTCGTTAACCCGCGTTTTGAACGGAAAATGGATACGTCTTTATCTCTAAAGCCATATTTATACTCGCCGATTTCAGGCATTTTTTTCGCCATCGTTCAGGTCCCTCCTTAAAGGATACGTTCTTGCGCTAATGGCATTTCTTGCATTCATTGTACGTGTTAAAGCACAAATAAACAACCACCTGCGCAAACATGGTAATTATTGTTTTTCTGTCTGGCTCCCTACGCCTTTCTCCATCGCTTTCCAAGCAAGAGTGGCGCATTTAATGCGGGCAGGGAATTTAGAAACACCTTGCAGCGCTTCAATATCACCTAAATCAAAGTTCTCTATTTCATACTCTTTCCCGAGCATCATATTGTAAAAAATGTGGGCAAGTTTTTGCGCTTCTTCCACCGACAATCCTTTGATCGCCTGCGTCATCATCGATGCGGAAGAAAGACTTATGGAACAGCCTTCACCATCAAATTTAGCGTCCATTATCTTTCCATCTTCAATTTTCAAGTGAAGCTGAATTCGATCTCCGCATGTCGGGTTGTTCATATGAATCGTTACTGAATCATCTGAGAGTTCCCCTTTATTGCGTGGATTTTTATAATGATCCATGATGACCTGCCTGTAAAGCTGATCTAAATTAGAAGACATGACCGAAATACTCCTTTGTTGTAATTAAGCCTTTAAGAAAAATGTCAATCTCTTCTTTTGTATTGTATAAATAAAAACTTGCGCGGGCGGTGGCAGTCACATTTAACCATTTCATTAACGGCTGCGCGCAATGGTGGCCAGCACGGACAGCAATTCCTTCTGCGTCAAGAACCGTTGCGACATCATGTGGATGAACATCATTAATATTAAATGTTATAAGTCCAGCACGCGCTGATGGCCCATATACCGTTAAGCCTTCTATTTCGTTTATGCGGCTCATTGCGTAATTAACAAGCTCTTGTTCATGGTCATGAATCGCATCTAAACCAATTTCTTCGAGGAAATCAATAGCCGCGGCTAAACCAATCGCACCTGCAATGATCGGTGTCCCGCCTTCAAACTTCCACGGCAATTCTTTCCATGTTGAATCATATAAGTCAACAAAATCAATCATTTCACCGCCGAACTCGACTGGTTCCATTTGTTCTAATAATGACTTCCTTCCATAAAGTACGCCAATTCCCGTTGGCCCACACATTTTATGAGCAGAGAAGGCAAAGAAATCACAGTCTAATTCTTGAACGTCAACTTTCATATGCGGAGTGCTTTGAGCACCATCAACAACCATTATCGCGCCATTTTTATGGGCGATTGCAGCAATTTCCTTAATCGGATTGACCGTTCCTAAAACGTTCGATACATGGGCAACAGAGACAATTTTAGTATGTGCCGTCACTGTGCTTTCTACATCTTTAAGATCGATTGTTCCGTCTTGTTGAAGCGGCAAATATTTAAGCGTTGCACCCGTTTTCTTTGCCACTTGCTGCCACGGAATAATATTGCTGTGATGTTCCATCGGTGTAATAACAATTTCATCACCTTCTGAAACATTGGCTAAACCGTAGCTTGATGCAACTGTATTAAGAGCGGTTGTCGTTCCGCGCATAAAAATAATTTCTTCCGTCTGCTTTGCATTGATGAAGCGCCGAACCTTTTCACGTGCTCCTTCATAGCCATCCGTGGCGCGCGTACCAAGGGTATGCACACCACGATGAACATTGGAATTATATTCACGATAATACTTGTCTAAGGCTTCAATAACAGCAATCGGTTTTTGAGAAGTCGCAGCGCTATCGAAATAAACGAGTGGTTTACCGTTAACTTGTTGATCAAGGATCGGAAACTGCTTTCTGACTTCCTGAATGTCCATTACTTAACTTTCCTTTCTATAACCTCGATCAACCGTGATTTAACAGATTCAAGCGGAATTTCTCCTACAACAGGAGCAAGGAAACCATGAATAATTAACCGTTCAGCTTCCGTTTTCGAAATACCGCGGCTCATTAAATAGAAAAGTTGAATCGGATCAATGGTTCCGACAGATGCAGCATGGCCTGCTGTTACATCATCCTCATCAATTAAAAGAATCGGGTTTGCATCACCACGCGCTTTTTCGCTTAGCATTAAGACACGTTCCGTTTGCTCCCCATTCGATTTCGTTGCGCCATGTTCAATTTTGGCGATTCCGTTAAAAATTGAACTTGCTGTATCTTTCATTACACCATGGGTCAAAATGTAACTTTCTGAATGTTTGCCATAATGGATGGCATGTGCGACGAAGTTTTGTTTTTGATCCCCGCGGCCGATCGATACCGTCTTTTTGTCCGTATATGAACCATCTCCGACTAAATGGGTTGTGTTGTCTGAAATGGTGTTTCCATCATTCAATTGGCCGAGTGCCCATTCGATTCTTCCGTCACGAGCTGCCCGACCACGGCGGTTTACATATGTCGTCATTCCTTTAGCGAAATTATCTACCGCTCCGTAAATCACTTTCGCACCGGCTCCGGCAAATACTTCAGAAACGATATTGGCAACAGATGGGCTTTCATCATTGGTAGACAAATAATTTTCCACATACGTTACGGAACTGTTATCTTCCGTGACGATTAAAACGTGGTTAAATATGCCCGTTTCTCCATCATCATTAAAATAAATCGCTTGAATCGGAATATCCACTTCAACATTTTTTGGAACGTAAACAAATGCTCCGCTGCTAACTAAAGCGGCATGTAGGGCAGTTAAACGATGCTCGTCTACATGCACTGCGTCTTTCATAAAATAATTGCGGACTAAATCGCCATGTTCCCGAACGGCTGTGGCAAAATCGGTAAAGATGACGCCTTTATCTTTTAACTCTTCCGTAACCGAGTGATAAGCAACCGCTCCGTTTCGAATAACGAGGACGCTTCCCGCTTCCTCTTCTTTCCCGATTAACGCTTGAATCGCTTCTGGAAGTTCATGGAAAGCGACTTGTTTATTCCCGCTTACTTCATGTTTGAATTCGGTAAAATTCCAATTGTCAATTTTTGTTTTTTCCGGTTTTGGCATTGGCAGGCTTTGCGCTTGTTCCAATGCTTGTAAGCGAAGTTCCGCCAGCCAGGAAGGCTCTTGTCTCTCACTCGAAAACTTGCTTACGTAATCCTTGTCGAATTTGAAAGAAGTATCAACTGACATGTATAGCCCTCCTTGCTACGCTTCTTGACCAACAGTTTCGTCTTCAATGCCTAATTCTTCTTTAATCCAGTCATATCCTTCAGCTTCAAGACGTTCAGCAAGTTCAGGACCGCCTGATTTTACAATACGCCCTTGCATCATTACATGTACTTTATCAGGTTTAATGTAATTCAATAGACGCTGGTAGTGTGTAATAATTAAGCAGCCGAAATCAGGACTGCGCATTTCGTTAACACCTTTTGCAACGATTTTAAGAGCGTCAATATCTAGACCTGAGTCAATTTCGTCTAAAATCGCAATTTTCGGCTCTAACATCATTAACTGCAAAATTTCATTACGTTTCTTCTCACCGCCGGAAAACCCTTCATTTAAATAACGGTGCGCAAAAGAGCTGTCCATTTCAAGGACTTCCATTTTCTTGTCTAGTTCGCGAATGAATTTCATTAAAGAAATTTCATCGCCTTCTTCACGTTTTGCATTGATGGCAGAACGCAAGAAGTCAGCGTTCGTAATTCCGCTTACTTCACTTGGATATTGCATCGCAAGGAAAAGACCAGCTTTAGCTCGCTCATCAACGTCCATTTCTAAAAGATCTTCGCCGTTAAAAAATGCTTTACCGCCTGTTACTTCATATTTCGGGTGACCCATAAGAGCCGCTGAAAGAGTAGATTTCCCCGTCCCGTTAGGTCCCATAACCGCATGGATTTCCCCGCCATTTATTTCAAGGCTAAGACCTTTGATGATCTCTTTATCGTCGATTGCAACATGTAAATCTTCAATCTTTAAGTTAGGTGTTGACATAGAATGACCTCCATCTTAAAATTCATACGTATCTAATCGTAATGAAAGTAATCTCGAGAGTGAAGTGCTTTTCCATTCTCAATTTATTCTCATTCTAATTTTATAACAAATGAAATGTATCTTCAACATTTCCGGTTATTTTATTTCTTCTGTCAAAAAATCAGTACCCCATTATTAGGATACTGATTTTTTCTTACATTATAATAGTTTGCCCATTATAATATCTTACGGTCCAATTCTGCTGTAACATCTAAACCTTTAACGTATTCTGCTTCACGTTTTTCCTCAACCTCTAAACGCTTCTCAAGGCTTCTTTCATACTCTGCGTATCCAATGCCGTGTGATTTCTGCATCGCTTTTTCCATCTCAGATGTATGCTTGACTTTAATTTGTTGGATAATGAACCATCCTTTCAATTTTAAATGTCCCTATCAGCTTAACAAATATCATATCCTCTTTCAACCGAAGCGATTCTTATA
>NZ_JBBHZM010000036.1:0-34801 GCF_049843615.1 Fictibacillus sp. Mic-4
GAAAGCCGACTTTCAAGCGCGGAGCATGCGCTCCGCTCTATTATTCGGTATTAGCACCGATTTCTCGGTGTTATCCCCATCTATGAGGCAGGTTGCCCACGTGTTACTCACCCGTCCGCCGCTAACTTCCGGAGAGCAAGCTCTCCTTCCGTTCGCTCGACTTGCATGTATTAGGCACGCCGCCAGCGTTCGTCCTGAGCCAGGATCAAACTCTCCAATAAAGTTTGTCTTGCTCAATCATTTCAAATAAGAATTGCGGGATTTTATTTATCCCTGACTTACCTGGCTTTTGTTTAGTTTTCAAAGAACATTTTAAGATGTTTTTTGTTCCGCCGCTCGTTTTGGCGACTTTTATATCTTAGCATATCTTCAACCGCTTCGTCAACAACTTTTTTTAAGTCGAATTTCGTGTTTCAAAGCAGCTAAATAAATGTATCATCTTTCTTAACTATCGTCAATACTTTTTTCAAAAAAAGATTGTTCTTCATTTAAAAACGACTAAATTCAAATGATTTAGCCGTTTAGATAGCTTTTTAAGACAAAATCTCTTCAATGAATAAATCACGTCTGTTTTTTAATGCAATAATTTCTTGAGACGTTTTTAGCTTGATCATAGGACGTGTTGGATAGGCCTGTTCAATAAAAACAATTTCGCCTATTTCTTGATTAGTTAACTTAACTTGAGTCCCAACGGAGAAAATAGACAAACTATCAATAAGGCTATTCAATACACGATGGTCAAAACAGCCGAATTGATCATTCATCATCATTTCAAGCACTTTAAAGCCACTTTGTTTATCCCGGTATGGCCGTTCTTCTGTCATGGCTAAATAAACGTCACTGACAGCAAGAATTTTACTGAAAATATGCAAGTGGTCGCCCTTGCTTCCCAGTGGATAGCCGCTGCCATCTTCCCGCTCATGATGCTGTAGTACTCCAAGTAATACTGCTTCTTTTATTCCCGCTGCTTTTTTTAACATGTTATAGCCCATAATGGTATGCTGCTTTATTTCTTTCATTTCTTCAGAAGTTAAAGGGCCTTCTTTATGTAATAGGTTAGAGGACACCTTTGCCATCCCACAGTCGATTAACGCTCCTGCAAGCGCTAATTGCAAACAATCTCCCCGGGACAGTTTAAGGCGCTTGCCTAAAAAAGCGCTTAATACGGCAACAGAAATCGCATGAAAATAAATATATTCCTTTGCCTTTGTATAATGATGGAGCATTAAAATGCTGCGCGGATCATCCATTCCTTTTAGAACTGCCGGAAATATGGTATTTCGGACATCAAGAATACTTACGAGAGCGCCGGCCCGCCAATTTTCAAACAGCAGCTTATATTTTTTTACCGCTTGAAGATAAATCGAAACAAAAGAATCATCCTTTATTTCATGGCTGTTTTGTTCTTCCTTTTTTCTCATTGATTCCTTTTCTCTTTTTTCCGTTTTGACCGTATCACGAAGAATATCGATCTCCTCAATAAGAAAACGATCTAAAACAGATAAATGCCTGGCAGTTAGAACCGTATGCTTATTCATGATCGGATGATTGGTCATTGAAAAAATATCCTCGGCTAATACGTCTCCTTCTTTTGCTAATGATCGTTTAATTTTCATTCCGTTATTCCCCGCTTTAAAATGTATATGTTCTATTGTACAAAGAAAAAAGAGGAAAATATATGATTATTTTCCTCTTTCAAAAAAATTATTCATTTGTTTCTTGATCATCAAATGACTCTTCTTGTAAGTCTTCCTCTTCTTCCGATTCTTTTTCCACAATGGCCACCGTTGCTACCTGGTTTCCTTCACTCATCGAAATAAGTTTCACACCCTGTGTATTACGGCCCATTGTTGATATTCCACTAATATTCATTCGGATTAAAATGCCATCAGCTGTAATAACCATTAAATCTTCTTCGTCCGTTACCGCTTTAAGTGCAACGACCGGGCCATTTTTATCTGTAATATGGCATGTTTTAATTCCTTTTCCACCGCGCGACTGAAGTCTATACTCATCCATTGGCGTACGTTTTCCGTAACCTTTTTTCGTTACAATCAGGACATCCAACGATTCATCAAGAACAGCCATGCCGATGACAAAATCATCATCGCTTAACGTAATCGCTTTTACCCCGGTTGCCGATCGGCCCATTGAACGAACGTCTGTCTCATGGTAACGGATCGCCAGTCCATGGCTTGTACCGACAATAATATCTTTCGTTCCGTCCGTCAGTTTCACCTCGATGAGTTCATCGTCTTCCCTTAAATTAATGGCAAAGAGACCGCCTTTTCGAATATTGGTAAAAGAAGAAAGAGGTGAGCGCTTTGTAATTCCTTGTTTTGTCATAAAGTTTAAATAAGAAGACTCATCAAACTCTTCAACAGGAATGACGGCGGAAATCGTCTCTTCTTTTTCAATTTGCAGCAGGTTAATAATCGGAATACCTTTAGCCGTTCGGCTCATTTCTGGCACTTCATAACCTTTTAAACGGTATACTTTCCCTTTGTTTGTAAAGAATAGGAGAGTGTTATGGGAATTCGTGGTAAAAAGATGTTCAACAAAATCATCTTCATTGGTTCCCATTCCTTGAATTCCTCTTCCGCCCCGTCGCTGTGAACGGTATGTCGATATAGGAAGACGTTTAATATACCCTTTATTCGTCAACGTAATAACAACGTTGGATCGTGGGATTAAATCTTCGTCTTCAATCGCGTTAAAGCCAACCGTTATAGTTGTCCGACGTTCGTCGCTATAACGTTCCTTTATTTCGATAAGCTCTGTTCGGATGATTTCAAGAACTTTTTCTTCATCCGCTAAAATGGCTTTTAGTTCTGCGATCAACTTAACGAGCTCATTATACTCGTTTTCGATTTTATCTCTTTCAAGTCCTGTTAAGCGCTGCAAACGCATTTCCAGAATGGCCTGTGCCTGTTCATAAGTTAATGAAAAATTCTCCATTAACCCTTCCCGGGCAATATCAGTAGTCCGAGATGAACGAATGAGAGCGATAATTTCATCAATGTGGTCAAGCGCAATTCTTAACCCTTCTAATATATGAGCCCTTGCTTCGGCTTTACGTAAATCAAATTCCGTACGGCGACGAATGACTACTTGCTGATGTTTCAAATAATGATGCAAACATTCTTTTAAATTTAGAACTTTTGGATGTCCATCTACAAGCGCAAGCATGTTAATGCCAAAACTTGTTTGCAGTGCCGTATGCTTATACAAATTGTTTAACAGCACATTGGCATTCACATCTCGGCGCACTTCAATAACGATCCGCATTCCGTTTCGGTCTGATTCGTCACGAAGATCCGTAATTCCATCGATTTTCTTGTCCCGAACCAATTCTGCAATTTTTTCGACCAATCGCGCTTTATTCACTTGATAAGGGATTTCTGTAACAATGATGGAGCTTTTCCCATTCTCATGTTCCTCGATTTCCGCTTTTGCCCGTAAAATGATCGAGCCACGACCGGTCTGGTAGGCTTTCCTAATTCCTTCGCGGCCTAAAATTTCGCCGGCTGTAGGAAAATCGGGACCAGGAATATACTCCATCAACTCCGGAATAGATATGTCGGGATTTTTACTTAATGCAAGAATACCGTCAACTACTTCACCCAGATGATGTGGAGGAATGTTGGTTGCCATTCCAACGGCAATCCCCGTCGCCCCGTTGACAAGCAAGTTCGGAAAACGGGAAGGGAGAACGATGGGCTCCTTTTCGGAACCGTCGTAATTATCTTTGTAATCGATTGTATCTTTATTGATGTCACGAACCATTTCCATAGCAATTTTGGCCATTTTGGCTTCTGTATACCGCATTGCTGCAGCGGAGTCACCATCCACCGAACCAAAGTTTCCGTGTCCATCAACTAACATGTGGCGGAAGTTAAAATCCTGAGCCATTCGGACCATCGATTCATACACTGCCGAATCCCCATGCGGGTGATATTTACCGATAACCTCACCGACGATACGTGCTGATTTTTTATAAGCCTTATCCGCGGTCATTCCAAGCTCATTCATGGCATACAGAATACGGCGGTGCACCGGCTTTAACCCATCACGGACATCCGGCAATGCACGGCTGACGATAACACTCATTGCGTAATCGATGAATGATGTACGCATTTCCGTGCTTATACTTACTTCTTTGATCCGTGAACGATCCATTTCAGACATAGATTCTAACCTCCATTACCTCTTTAGCAAAGCGAAACAGGGAATCCCCTGTTTCCTTATTTTAAATATCTAGATTTTTAACATAGTGTGCGTTTTCCTGAATGAAATCGCGACGGGGTTCTACTTTATCCCCCATTAAAATTTCAAATGTTTCATCGGCTTCAACCGCATCTTTCAACTCGACTTGCAGAAGGGTCCTTGTTTCAGGATCCATCGTCGTTTCCCAGAGTTGGGTCGCATTCATTTCTCCAAGACCTTTATAACGTTGAAGTTGTGGCTTTGGATTTTGATTGAATGTAGTGATGATCTTCTCCAATTCCTTGTCATTGTAGGCATACTCTACCCGTTTGCCTTGCTGCACTTTATAAAGAGGAGGCTGGGCAATGTATACATAGCCATTTTCAATTAACGGCCTCATATAGCGATAGAAAAACGTAAGCAACAATGTGCGGATATGCGCTCCGTCTACATCGGCATCGGTCATAATAATAATTTTATGGTAACGGGCTTTAGAAATATCAAAGTCTTCCCCAATTCCTGTTCCAAGAGCTGTAATGATCATTCGAATCTCATTGTTGGAAAGAATTTTATCCAAACGGGCCTTTTCCACATTAATAACTTTTCCCCTGAGCGGCAGTATCGCCTGAAAATGGCGATCACGCCCTTGTTTTGCCGATCCGCCTGCGGAGTCCCCCTCAACGATGTACAACTCGGAAATTGCCGCATCTTTTGACGAGCAGTCGGCCAATTTACCAGGCAGCGACGAAACTTCTAAAGCGCTCTTTCTTCTTGTCAATTCACGCGCCTTTTTCGCGGCTACCCTTGCGCGTAAAGCCATCATTCCTTTTTCAACGATCTTTTTTGCAACTGTCGGGTTTTCAAGCATAAAGGTCGCAAAATGTTCCCCGAAAATGGACTCCGTTATCGTTCGTGCTTCACTATTGCCTAATTTTGTTTTCGTCTGGCCTTCAAATTGCGGATCGGGATGTTTAATCGAAATAATGGCCGTTAATCCTTCACGGACATCATCTCCGGTCAAGTTCGTATCACTGTCTTTAAATATGTGATGTTTCCGGCCATAATCGTTGATTACGCGGGTCAACGCCGTTTTAAAACCAGACTCGTGTGTTCCACCTTCATGAGTATTAATGTTATTCGCAAATGAATAAATATTGCTCGTGAAGCCATCATTGTATTGAAGAGCGATTTCAACCGATATTCCATCCTTTTCCCCTTCAACAAAAATTGGTTCTTCATGAAGCACTTCGCGTGACCGGTTAATATGCTCGACATATGACTTAATGCCGCCTTCATAATGGAATTCTTTTCGAACAGGTTCATCAGGGCGCTTGTCGACGGCATTAATTTTTAACCCGCGGTTTAAATAAGCCAATTCCCGAATACGGCTGGCAAGCGTGTTAAAATCATATTCAACCGTTTCCGTGAAAATTTCTGGATCCGGTGTGAAATGTGTTTTCGTTCCATGCTTCTCCGTTTCACCAATGACTTTTAAGTCGGCCACAGGTACACCGCGGCGGTATTCCTGGTAATGTACTTTGCCATCACGATAAACCGTCACTTCACATGAGCTTGAAAGGGCGTTTACTACAGAGGCACCAACTCCGTGCAGCCCTCCGGATACTTTATAGCCGCCCCCGCCGAATTTACCTCCTGCATGCAAGACAGTCATAATGACTTCAACCGCTGGCCGGCCCATTTTTTCCTGGATGCCGACCGGGATTCCGCGTCCATTGTCCTCAACTGTAATGCTGTTGTCTTTTTCAACCGTAATTGTAATTTCATCACAATACCCGGCTAAAGCTTCGTCAATGGAGTTATCGACAATTTCCCATACAAGATGGTGAAGTCCTTTTACATTGGTTGATCCAATATACATCCCCGGACGTTTTCGAACGGCTTCAAGGCCTTCGAGTACCTGAATATCACTTTCATCATAATGTTGTTCTAATTGTTGTTCCGTTGTCATATTTTCCACCTACAATTCGGTTCATCCTTATTTCAAATACCATCCTTGTTCCAATTCCGCTCGATCATTTGCCCGTTTTTTTAACGTTGTTGATGAAAGCGGAGATATATAAACGAGTTTATCGGTAATCACAATTGATTTAGGATGATCCTCGCTTAAATCCCTTACATTGTTTTCCTTCTTTTGAACATCCAAAAACAACTCGATGTCTTTTGATTCATAAAGAGCGTTATAATCTAAGATGGCAATAATTTCATGACTTTTGATTACGATATCTTCGCCCAAATGAAGCAACATCAGCCTCACCTCACCTTATTCGCTCAGCGTTTCCTTGATTGACCCGATAGGTTGCTGCTTTCTCTAACGTTTCATGGTGAATGCCATCCACACTTGTTGTGGTCACAAATGTCTGCACTTTCCCTGCAATTGTGTTTAACAGATGGGATTGGCGGAAATCATCCAGTTCGGACAAAACGTCATCGAGAAGCAAAATGGGATATTCGCCAATTTCAGAATGAATCAATTCAATTTCCGCGAGCTTTAGCGAAAGTGCGGTAGTTCGTTGCTGTCCTTGCGACCCATAGGTTTGGACATCTTTTCCGTTCACATAAAAGACAAGGTCATCGCGATGCGGGCCAAAAAGAGTCGTTCCGCGTTCTATTTCTCTATCTTTTATTTTAACAAATTTTTGTTCGTATTCTTCTATCATTTTCGTCAAATCTTGACCTTCACATACGTTCACCGTCGGTTTGTATTGAATTTCAAGTTGTTCGTTCCCTCTTGTAATGCCCTCGTGGATCGGATTTGCCCATATATTCAATGATTTCATGTAGTTTAGCCGTTTTTCCGTTAATCTGGCAGCCACCTCAATAAGTTGTGCTGTTAAAATTTCAAGCATGACCAAATTTTCTTTCGAGGCTCTCGGCTGCATATTGCGCAATAATGTGTTGCGCTGTGCTAAAATCTTCTGATATTGCCCTAAATCATACAAATATACGGGGTTAACCTGTCCAATCTCCATATCAATAAAACGCCTTCGCACCTGGGGACTTCCCTTTACAAGATTCAAATCCTCAGGTGCAAACATAACGACATTCATGGTTCCTATATAGTTTGTTAATTTTCGTTGTTCCAGGCTGTTGATTCTTGCCTTTTTCCCTTTTTGGGAGATGACAAGACTTAAACGGACAGGCCCGCTCCTTTTTTCGACCTCTCCTTCTATTTTAGCATATTCTTTGTCCCAATAAATCAATTCTTTATCCCGTGAGGTTCGGTGCGACTTTGCCATCGCAAGCACATAGATCGCTTCCATCACGTTCGTTTTCCCTTGTGCATTTTCCCCGAGGAATACGTTCACTTTATTTTCGAATGAAAGAGTTTGTGAAGGATAATTACGATAGTGTGTCAATTGTAATTTTTCAATGTACAAAAGGGATACCTCCCATTACCTCGTTACCGTAAACTTCCCCGCTCCAGGAATTGCAATGACATCACCGTCATATAATTTCCTTCCTCTTCGCTCTTCACGTTCTCCGTTTACGTAAACATCATGTTCTCTTAAATACCATTTTACCATTCCACCAGTTGAGAGAACATCCACTTCTTTTAATAGTTGTTGAAGCGTAATATATTCTGTCGTTATTTTTACTTCAGCCATAACTTCGCTCACCCGCCTTTTTTAGTTTTAGTATGGCATTAAAATGACCAACCATTGCAAAAGCTGCTGAAAGTCCTCAGCAGCTTTTCACTATTTAGTAAGTCCGAACCGGCAAAATTAACTGTTTAATCGAATCTCCGTTTTGGGGCTCGATCAAGAACGGCCGCATAGCCCCGGTGAATAAAATCTTAATTTCTGAACAGTCCATCGCCTTTAAGGCTTCCATCATGTATTTTGCATTAAAAGAAATCTTTAACTCTTCGCCAACCATTGATGTGATGGCTACATGTTCAAATACTTTTCCGATCTCAGGAGAGTTCGATGAAATTTCCAATTCATTTTCATTCAGTGTCACTAGCTTAACAACATTGTTTCTTCCTTCTCTTGCAAGCAAGGAAGCACGGTCAATGGCTTGCAAGAGTTCTTTTGTGCCTAAAACAAGCGTTGTTTTGCTATCTCCAGGCAACAATTTGGATGTATCCGGGAAATTTCCGTCAAGCAAACGTGAGAAAAATAACGTGTTTTTTGTTTTAAATAAAATTTGATTGTTTGTTACGACAATTTGAACTAATTCTTCTGAGTCCTCAACTATTTTAGACAGTTCATTTAAGCTTTTTCCTGGAATAACGACATTGCGAAACGATAATTCAGTTGCGTTCGAATCAATTTTTACCGTTCGCTGCGCCAGGCGATGGCTGTCTGTAGCGACACATGTTAATTGGCCATCCTCTAAACTCCAGTTTACCCCGGTTAATATTGGGCGTGTTTCTGAGGTGGACACCGCAAAGACAGTCTGGCGGATCATCATCTTTAATAGATCTCCCTGGATGCTGAAGACGTTTTGTTCTTCAACTTGCGGCAGGCGTGGATATTCTTCTGGATCCAGTCCGATTAAACTAAACTCCGAAGCCCCTGAACGCATTTGTGTCTCAAAACGCTCTCCCACTTCAATTTCAACGGTTTCATCCGGCAATTTTTTTACGATTTCTGAAAAATAACGGGCTTGCAATATAATGCTGCCGGGTGTTTGTACTTCAAGATTAATTTCGTCATTTTCTTCAGCTGGAATGAATCGTTCAATGGAAATATCGGAATCACTTCCCGTTAAAGTCATTCCGCTCGAATCAACCGTCATTTTGACCCCCGTTAAAATCGGAATCGTTGTTCGTGAAGAAATGGCTTTCATCACATCTTGAACACCTTGGATTAATTGGTTTCGGTTAATCTTGAATTTCATAAATATCCCCCTGGCTTTTTTTATGGTCGGTTCTATTTATTAATTGTTTTTAATAAATTCGTAGTAGTAATAGTAGGCGCTGTGAATCTGTGGATAAGTATTATTTTTCAAAGGAATAACAGTCTATCCACATGTGGATAGACTGTGTATAAGCAATAGATGGTTATGCACATTATTCAATTGCAAAAAAAAGAGCGCGCGCCTTATGTGTTTTTTAACTGATCATGCAAATCTTGAATTTGCTTTTGTAATTGTTGGTCTGTCGCAAGCAAGTTTGAAATTTTTTCATGAGCATGAAGAACAGTCGTATGGTCTCTTCCTCCAAACTCCTCACCGATTTTCGGCAATGAATTATCGGTTAACTCACGTGCAAGATACATCGCGATTTGCCGTGGAAATGCAACAGACTTCGTTCGTTTTTTAGCGGCAAAATCTTCGAGCTTCACATTAAACTGCTTTCCCACGATTTGTTGAATATGTTGAATCGTAATCGTTTTTGGCTTAGCCGATGGGATGATATCCTTTAATGCTTCCGCCGCCAGGTCTGCATTCATATCCTGATTAATAAGCGAAGAATAGGCAACGACCCGGATTAATGCCCCTTCTAATTCCCGTATGTTGGTGTCAATCTGGTTGGCAATGTAAAGCATGACCTCATTTGGAATATCCAGGCCTTCCGCTTTCGCCTTCTTTTTTAAGATAGCAATACGCGTTTCTAAATCAGGAGGAGTAATGTCCGTAATGAGTCCCCATTCGAATCGTGAACGAAGGCGGTCTTCTAACGTTGGTATTTCCTTAGGTGGCCTGTCGCTTGAGATGACAATTTGTTTGCTCTCATCATGAAGTGCATTAAATGTATGGAAAAATTCTTCTTGCGTTGATTCTTTTCCGGCTAAAAACTGAATATCATCTATAAGAAGCACGTCGATACTTCGGTATTTATTTCGAAATTCAACGGCTTTATTATCACGGATCGAGTTAATAAATTCATTTGTAAATTTTTCCGATGATAAATAAACGACTTTCGCATTTGGATTATGATCAATGACGTAATGCCCGATCGCATGCATTAAATGGGTTTTCCCAAGTCCGACTCCTCCATAAATAAACAACGGATTATATGCCTTTGCCGGTGCTTCAGCTACGGCAAGAGAAGCGGCATGGGCGAAGCGGTTTCCTGAGCCGATAACGAACCGATCAAATGTATATTTGGGATTTAGCATGCTTTGGGTAATTTCTTCTTGAGCACTAACGGCAACTTTAGGCGTTTTTTTTAACGCTTTTTCAAAATCGACTTCATCTTCCATTTGATTTTGTGGAATGATGAATTTCACATCAAGCGCTGCACCGGTAACGTCGTTCAATGTTTCAGAGATAAGTGAAGAATATCGCGATTCTAACCAATCTCGAGCAAATTCATTGGGTGCAGTGATGACAAGCGTGTCATTTTGCAGCGCATGTGCCGTTGTGGATTTTAACCATGTCTCAAAGCTCGGTTTACTAACCTTCTGTTCCATAACAGAAAGGGCTTTGGTCCATAGATCGGCTATATTTTCCACCAATCGTTCCTCCCCTTACATTCTTAAAAGTCCCCCTTATGATAGGTGGAACTAACATGCAATGTATTTTTATACACTGATATACACCGCATGAGTAAATATGCAATTCACACGAAATGTGAAAAACTATTAATATAGTAGAAAGATAGTAAAATAATTGTTATTCAGGTCTTGTGGACAACCCCATAAACAAGTAAAATATATGTGTCCACAACCTTATCCACAGGATGTGGATAAAAGATATACACACGATGGTTATTCACGAGTTAAAACACAACAATCATAACAAAAAAAATCAGCGATTGCAATGCGTTTTTTACACTTATCCACAATGTCAATACCTTGTGTAAAGTCGTTGTCCACAGCACTATATTTTGTGTAAAACTTGTCGATAAAAGGTGTGGATAGTGAAAAAAGTGTCGAAAATGATATCCACAGAATGAATTTTGGAAGTTTTGGATCCAAAAAAATTCATTTTTAAAATGAGCGGTTACTTTTTAAGCCCACTTGACAAAAAGAAGAAGTATTTCTATACTTATTTAGACTGTCTTTCTTTGATTTAATCCTCAGGGAGGTGTAGTATAGATGAAACCTACGTTCCAACCTAACAATAGAAAACGTAAAAAAGTACATGGTTTTCGAGCGCGTATGGCAACTAAGAACGGCCGTAAAGTTCTAGCTCGTCGTCGTCGTAAGGGAAGAAAAGTATTATCCGCTTAGGCCACTGACATCAGTGGTCTTTTTTCTCATATAATCAATGTTTTATGGTTTTAGTTTTACAGCGTTAACCAATACTTGTAGTGCATGTTCAAAAAAGGAGGACAACGATTCCCGGACATTTTGAACATCGACTTGAAGAAAATCGCTTAATTCCAAATGGGGTATCAGCGGATGAACAAACAGCAAAGAATTAAAAAAAATGAGGAATTTCAGGAAGTCTTTAAAAGAGGAAAATCGTCTGCCAATCGCCAATTTGTTATATATTCGCTTGAAAAGGACGAGCAACCTTACTTTAGACTTGGTCTATCTGTAAGCAAAAAGGTGGGAAATGCGGTAACACGTAATCGGATCAAACGCCTGGTGAAGGAGATTTTTATGAAACATAAAGATCAAATCAAGTCAGCGAGAGATTACATCATTATTGCGCGAAACCCTGTGGCAACGATGGATTTTGCAGAAATGGAAAAAAGCCTCCTGCACGTATTAAAACGTTCAGGTGCCATTTACATACAAAGGGAGAAGCGGAAATGAGGCAGCTGTGCATTTTGCTGATTCGTTTTTACCAGCGGTTCATTTCACCGCTAACTCCCCCGACTTGCCGTTTTTACCCGACTTGCTCACATTATGGAATTGAAGCTTTCAAGCGTTTTGGGGTGGCTAAAGGGTCCTGGCTGACTTTAAAACGGATTTTAAAATGCCATCCATTTCATCCGGGCGGTTTGGATCCTGTTCCAGAAAAGCCTGGAAAGAAGAACAATCATTTCAACTAATTTTTTTTCCTATAAGGAGGACAAAAGGAGTGCGAAAGAAACTAGTTTTAACACTGACCATTGTAGCGTTAATGGCTCTGTTAGCTGGCTGTTCGGTAAATCAACCGATAACTTCTCATAGTACAGGATTTTGGGATCATTACTTTGTTTACCCATTGTCCTGGGTCATCACAAAAGTGGCATACTTATTTGGGGCAAAGCCTAACTACGGACTATCAATCATCATCGTTACGATTCTTATTCGTCTCATTCTATTGCCGCTGATGATTCAACAAACAAAAAGTTCAAAAGCAATGCAGGATATCCAACCGGAATTGCAGAAATTAAAAGAGAAATACAGTTCAAAAGATGCTGCTACACAGCAAAAATTGCAGCAAGAAACGATGGCGTTGTTTCAAAAGCACGGCGTCAACCCGCTTGCAGGATGCTTGCCGTTAGTCATTCAAATGCCAATATTGCTCGCCTTTTACCATGCGATTAGAAGAACGGAAGCGATTGCACAGCATACGTTTCTCTGGTTTGATTTAGGACAGCACGATCCGTATTATATTTTGCCGATCGTCGCGGGGATTACAACTTTCTTGCAGCAAAAAATCATGATGGGCACGGGACCGCAAAGCCAAAATCCGCAAATGAAAATTATGTTATATGTCATGCCGGTCATGATTGTTGTCTTTGCGATTAATTTTCCGGCTGCATTATCGTTATATTGGGTAGTTGGTAATATCTTTATGATTGCACAAACTTACTTTGTCATTTCCCCAATGAAAAATAAGCAAAAACAAACTGATGGGGGCGCGAAAAAGTGAAGCAAATTCAGGTAACGGGAAAAACGGTAGAAGAAGCAGTTTCTGCAGCTCTTGAACAGCTTCAAGCTTCCAGAGACCAAGTAGAGATTAAAGTGCTTGAAGAATCAAAGAAAGGATTTTTAGGTTTTGGTGGGAAGCCGGCATTGGTCGAAGTTTCCCTAAAACCAGATCCGATCGAACAAGCAGTTGCTTTCCTGCAGGAAGTGACCATGAAAATGGGCGTTCCGGTTACCATTACGCAAAAAAAGACGGGGGAAGAAGTCGTTCTTGATCTTTCCGGTGACAAAATCGCCATTTTAATCGGGAAAAGAGGACAAACCTTAAATTCTTTGCAATATTTGACGAATCTTGTTGCGAATCACCATTCCAATGGCTTTATCCGAATTATCCTGGATGCTGAAAATTACCGTGAACGCCGCAGGGAGTCGCTTGAGCGTTTGGCGACAAGTACGGCACGAAGGGTAATGATGACGAAAAAAGGAATTGCCCTTGATCCAATGCCAAGCAATGAAAGAAAAATCATTCATATGGCATTAAAGTCTGAAAAGCATGTCGAAACAAGTTCTGAGGGGACGGAACCTTATCGGAAAGTGATTATCCGTCCAGTAACAAAATAGAGAATCCTCGGGTGGCTAACCTGAGGATTTTTTTTGTCCAATTGAAAAGCGCCTTCCCATTGCTTTTTACCGTGAAAATGCGTTAAACTAAAAGTTACTGTGGATAACTCAAGGAAGATGAAAAGTAGTTATCCACTGTGGATCGTTAGAAAATGAAATAGAAGGAAATAATAGATTGTGGATAGATATAAAATGGTTCTAAATGTAGTTAGAAGGCGAGGTGAAAGAGATGGAATATGATACAATAGCCGCCATCTCAACTCCAATGGGAGAAGGAGCCATCGCTATCGTCCGGTTAAGCGGACAAGAAGCAGTGCCAATAGCCGACCGTCTGTTTAAAGGGAAAAAGCCGCTGGCAGAAGTCGATTCCCATACGATTCATTATGGCAAACTGATCGACCCGAAAACGAATCAGCCGGTAGAGGAAGTTATGGTTTCCGTTATGCGTGCCCCTCGAACCTTTACAAGGGAAGATGTTGTAGAAATCAACTGCCACGGAGGTCTCGTTTCGGTTAATCGTGTTCTTCAGCTGCTGCTACAAAATGGAGCAAGACTGGCAGAACCTGGAGAATTTACGAAACGCGCTTTTTTAAATGGACGGATCGATTTATCGCAGGCTGAAGCCGTCATCGATTTAATCCGGGCAAAAACGGATCGAGCGATGAATGTGGCATTAAACCAGATGCAAGGACGGCTCTCAAAGCTTGTCGGCCACTTGCGCCAAACGCTTCTTGAAACGATCGCCCATGTGGAAGTGAATATTGATTATCCGGAATATGATGCGGAAGAAATGACCCAAGGCCTCCTGAATGAAAAATTGCAATTTGTTGCTGAAGAAATTAAAAAAATATTGCTGACAGCCGAGCAAGGGAAAATTCTTCGCGAAGGGCTTTCAACGGCAATTATTGGCCGTCCAAATGTGGGTAAATCCTCGTTAATGAATGCGCTCGTCCATGAAAATAAAGCGATTGTAACAGATGTTGCCGGAACGACAAGGGATATCATTGAAGAGTACGTCAATGTCCGCGGCGTTCCATTACGATTAGTAGATACGGCAGGAATTCGAGAGACGGAAGATATCGTTGAAAAAATCGGCGTTGAAAAATCGCGCCAGGTGTTAAAAGAAGCCGACTTGATTTTACTCGTATTAAATTTTCATGAATCCCTTTCTCCTGAAGACGAGAATTTATTTAAAGCCGTAAAAGGCATGGACGTCATCGTCATTGTGAATAAAACAGATCTTGATCAGAAAATCGATATGGACCGTGTCAAAAATCTGGCCGGTGATTACCCGCTCATTACAACATCCCTTTTAAAAGAAGAGGGAATCGATCGATTGGAGCAAGCGATTAGCGAATTGTTTTTTAAAGGTGGCATCGAGTCCCAGGACATGACCTATGTCTCCAATTCAAGACATATTGCGTTGTTAAACCAGGCGTTGAACCATGTGGAAGAAGCATTGCACGGAATTGAAATGAACTTGCCGATTGATATGGTTCAAATCGATATTACGAGAGCATGGGAAGTTTTAGGGGAAATTGTTGGAGACACTGTTTCTGAAAGTTTGATCGACCAGTTGTTCTCACAATTTTGTTTAGGGAAATAAATAATCAAAAACGAAGAAGGAGGAGAAGACAATGGGATACAATGCCGGCAATTTTGATGTAATAGTCGTCGGAGCCGGTCATGCCGGTGTCGAAGCAGCGCTTGCATCCGCCCGCATGGGAGCAAAAACGTTATGTTTAACGATCAATCTTGATGCCGTTGCGTATATGCCGTGCAACCCGTCTGTCGGTGGGCCGGCCAAAGGGATTGTTGTTCGCGAGCTTGACGCCCTTGGCGGGGAAATGGCTAGAAACATTGACAAAACGCACATTCAAATGCGGATGTTAAATACGGGGAAAGGCCCGGCGGTCCGTGCACTCAGGGCACAGGCCGATAAAGTGCTTTATCAAAGTGAAATGAAAAAAACGCTGGAGACGACGGAAAACTTGACGTTACGTCAGGGGTTAGTGGAACGCTTAATTGTCGAGGACGGTGTATGTAAAGGGGTCATTACGAAAACCGGTGCCCAATATTACGCGACATCTGTCGTTTTGACGACGGGTACGTATTTGCGCGGTAAAATTATTATTGGTGAACTAGCTTATGAGAGCGGACCGAACAATATGCAGCCGTCCATTGAATTATCGTACCATTTACAAGAATTAGGATTTAACATGGTCCGTTTTAAAACCGGTACGCCACCGCGTGTCAACAGCCATACTATTGATTACTCTGTAACGGAAATCCAGCCGGGGGATGATGTTCCGCGTGCCTTTTCGTACGAAACAGTGGAATTCATTACTGACCAGCTGCCCTGCTGGTTAACGTATACAAGTCCGAAAACGCATGAATTGATTAACAGCAATCTTCATCGCTCGCCGATGTATTCCGGGATGATTGAAGGAACAGGGCCGCGTTATTGTCCTTCGATTGAGGATAAAATTGTCCGTTTTAATGACAAGCCGCGCCACCAAATCTTTTTGGAGCCGGAAGGACGAAACACGGAAGAAGTGTATGTGCAAGGTCTTTCAACGAGCCTCCCCGAGGATGTTCAACGAAAAATTTTAGAGACAATTCCGGGACTTGAGAAAGCCGAGCTTATGCGCGCCGGATATGCGATTGAATATGACGCGATTGTCCCGACACAGCTCTGGCCGTCTTTGGAAACGAAACTTGTGGAAGGCCTCTTTACAGCCGGGCAATTGAATGGAACGAGCGGTTATGAGGAAGCGGCAGGACAGGGAATTATTGCCGGAATCAATGCGTGCCGGAAAGTGCAAGGGAAAGACCCGATCGTGCTAGACCGTTCGCAGGCGTATATTGGTGTCCTTATTGATGACCTTGTCACTAAAGGGACAAATGAGCCTTATCGCTTATTAACATCAAGAGCGGAATACCGCCTTCTTCTTCGCCATGATAATGCGGATCTCCGCTTGACGGAAATCGGGCATGAAATCGGGCTTATTCCGAACGAACGTTACGAACGCTTTTTAAAGAAAAAAGAAGAAATTGCCAGGGAAATTGAAAGGCTTGAACATGAATCGATCAAACCAACAGCGGAGGTTCAAGCGATTCTTGAAGAAGCGGGCAGCTCGCCATTAAAAGAGCCAATGACTGCGGCCAATCTTTTGAAACGGCCGGAGATCACATATGATGTAATTGCGAAAATGACCCCGAATCCATCTGTTAGTGACGTTGTCGCCGAACAGGTAGAAATCCAGATTAAATATGCGGGTTATATTGACAAGCAGCTTGCCCAGGTCGAGCGGATGCGAAAAATGGAAACGAAAAAGCTGCCGGAAGATCTCGATTATTTTGCCATTAATGGATTGGCGACTGAAGCCAAACAAAAGCTTCACGAAGTACGACCGTTATCTGTTGGCCAGGCTTCTCGTGTTTCCGGTGTGAATCCGGCCGATATTTCGATCCTTCTCATCTATTTGGAGCAAGGAAAGCTTGCGAAAATCGAACGGTAATGGTTGATGGAGGAATTATGAACATTTCTACATTTGAACAAATGCTGGCGGAAAAGGGGATCTCCCTTTCTTCCGACCAGCTTCAACAATTTGAAGACTATTACAAGCTTCTTGTGGAATGGAACGAAAAAATGAATTTAACAGCAATCACCGATAAGGAAGAAGTGTATTTAAAGCACTTTTACGACTCATTGACGGCTTCCTTTTATTATGATTTTACAAAAGAACAAACCGTTTGTGATGTTGGTGCCGGGGCAGGTTTCCCGGGCATTCCTTTAAAAATATGTTTTCCTGCTATTAAATTATCTATTGTTGATTCTTTGCAAAAACGAATTCATTTTTTAGGAGAACTGACAAAACAGCTCGGATTGACCGATGTAACGCTTTACCATGATCGTGCAGAAACGTTCGGACAAAACCATGAAGTCCGTGAATCGTTTGATTTGTGCATGGCACGTGCAGTGGCGAGAATGTCTGTATTAAGTGAACTTTGCCTGCCGCTCGTAAAACAAAATGGACATTTTCTGGCTATGAAAGGCGCGCAACTGGCAAATGAGTTAACCGATAGTGATAAAGCGATCAAACTGCTCGGCGGAAAAGTGGTCGATGTTTACTCCTTCACTCTTCCTGAGGAACAGAGTGAACGAAATATCGTCGTCATTCAAAAAGAAGCGAAAACGCCGAAAAAATATCCACGCAAACCCGGGATGCCAAACAAAAATCCATTATAAAAGTGTGAACGTTTCACGTGAAACATGCTGAATCGTTACATACATCATTTGGTAAGAATTTTTAAAGCCTGGCAGGAGTTTTGCTGAAATAGAGCGAAATCTTAAGGTAGATCATAAAAGGTGGTGTCATCCTCAATGAAGCATCCTTTTTCACGCTTGTTCGGCATAGGTGAAAAAAGCCAGAGTGTTGAAGAAACTGAGAAAAATGAAAACGAGGAAGTCATTCAAATCCCCGTTCAAGATATTATTCCGAACCGTTTTCAGCCACGAACGGTTTTTATAGATGAGCGAATCGAAGAGCTTTCACAAACGATTGAGACCCATGGCATGATCCAACCGATCGTTGTTCGTACGATTGAAAATGGGAAATATGAAATTATTGCCGGAGAACGTCGATATAGAGCGGTACAGAAATTAGGATGGGAATCGATTCCTGCGATTGTAAAGGAATTTAATGATTCACAAACGGCATCTGTCGCCTTAATCGAGAACTTGCAGCGCGAAGAGTTGACCGCCATAGAAGAGGCGATGGCCTATGCCAAGCTTCTTGATATTCATGGACTGACGCAAGAGAGCCTTGCGCAACGGCTCGGGAAAGGGCAATCGACCATTGCAAATAAACTTCGTTTGTTAAAGCTGCCTCCATCCATTCAGGAAGCCTTATTGCAAAAAAAAATTACGGAACGCCATGCCCGCGCCTTAATTATTTTAAAATCAGTTGAAAAACAGGAACAAATGCTTAAAGAAATTTTGGAAAAGCAATTAAATGTGAAACAAACGGAAGAGCGGGTAAAGAAATTGATTGAAGGTGAAGGCCAGGCGAAAAAGAAGGCACCTCAACGCAAATCATTCAGCAAAGATATGAGACTTGCGATCAATACTGTTCGTCAATCGGTTGATATGGTCCTGCAAAGCGGGCTATCGATTGATACTGAAGAAGAAGAACATGATGAATTTTATCAATTTACGATTCGAATTCCAAAAAAATAAACGAAAACTCTCATTTTTTTATAAAAAATGAGAGTTTTTTATAGGTTCATGATAGAATAAGAGATAAAGTACGTGTTCAAAAATCCAGCTAAAAGAACTTTTTTGAACGTCCTCACCAAAAGAGGAATAGAACAGGTAGGTGACATCGTGGCTAAAATTATTGCTATTGCCAATCAAAAGGGCGGTGTCGGAAAAACGACAACTTCCGTAAACCTCGGCGCATGCCTCGGGTACTTCGGGAAAAAAGTCCTGCTTGTCGACATCGACCCTCAAGGGAACGCAACGAGCGGGGTTGGCGTTGACAAAGGTGATATTGATCAATGTATTTACAACGTCCTCGTAGAAGATGTGGATGTAAAAGATATTATAGTAGAAACACTTTGTGAAGGTTTACATATACTCCCATCAACCATCCAACTTGCAGGAGCGGAAATAGAACTCGTTTCAACCATTTCACGTGAAGTAAGGTTAAAGCGTGCATTGGCAGCAGTAGAAGGTAATTACGATTATATTATCATTGACTGTCCGCCTTCACTTGGCCTGTTGACCATTAATTCATTAACAGCAGCCCATGCTGTCCTGATCCCCGTTCAATGCGAATATTATGCGCTTGAAGGATTAAGCCAATTATTAAACACTGTCCGACTCGTGCAAAAACATTTAAATACCGATTTAATGATTGACGGTGTCCTTTTGACGATGCTTGATGCCAGGACAAATCTTGGGATTCAAGTGATTGAAGAGGTGAAGAAATACTTTCAGGATAAAGTGTATCATACGATTATCCCGCGCAATGTGAGGCTTTCTGAAGCTCCCAGTCATGGGAAGCCAATTATCATTTACGATCCGAAGTCAAGAGGAGCGGAAGTGTATTTAGAACTAGCGAAGGAAGTGATGGGTAGTGGCGAAAGGGTTAGGTAAAGGAATTAATGCCCTCTTTCCTGTAGACGAAGCGGTCGATGATAAACAAGTGAAGGAAGTTCGTTTGAAAGATATACGGCCCAATCCGTACCAACCTCGTAAAGTTTTTGATCAGTCGGCTATCAATGAATTAAAAGAATCCATTCAAACACATGGCATTCTTCAACCCATTATCGTAAGAAAAACCATTAAAGGATATGAAATCGTTGTCGGCGAACGGCGTTTTCGGGCGGCGAAAGAAGCCGGTCTTAAAGTTATGCCTGTAATTGTTAAAGAGTTTACCGAGCAAAAGATGATGGAAATAGCGCTTATTGAAAACCTGCAGCGGGAGGATTTAAATCCGATTGAAGAAGCGCAAGCCTATGAAAAATTGATCGAACATCTGAAATTGACACAGGAAGAATTAGCGAGCCGTGTCGGCAAAAGCCGACCGCATATCGCCAACTTCCTTCGTCTCTTGCAGCTGCCTGAACCAGTTCAAGCGATGATTTCAGAAGGCTCATTATCAATGGGGCATGGCAGGGCGTTACTTGGACTTAAAAAGAAAGAGAAAATGGAACAAGTTGTTAAGCGGGTCGTAAACGAACAACTAAATGTTCGCCAGCTGGAAAAGTTAATCCAGCAAATGAATCAAAATGTTTCACATGAAACAAAGAAAAAGAAGCCGGAAAAAAATATTTTCATTCAGGAAAAAGAATCGTATTTACGCGATCACTTCGGAACATCTGTTACCATCAAGCGAACGAAACGAAAAGGGAAAATTGAAATTGAGTTTTTTTCAGACGAGGACTTACAGCGCATTCTTGATTTGATCGAGCGATAAAAATAACCGTTAGGAGAAATTGGTCCTAACGGTTATATTATTGAATGTTATAGAGATCATCCTTTTGCAAGCCTGATGAAAGCTGATATTGGCTGAAATGGCGAGCGACGATAACAAGGCTATTCGCAATTAAAGTAGCCATTTTCATAACAATGCTTAAACGAGTATTTTGCAGGACAAAATACTCCATAAATCCACTGACGTTTACAATTCCTGTCATGTGGATATCGCCTACCGGAGGAAGTTCTTTGTTTACACCGGCTCCGGGTTTAACCGGCCCTTCTCCAACAGATATCATGCCGACATGGTTAAGGCGGCCAAGACATGCATCGATTCCGATAATAAAGGCATTGGGATGGTTCTTTTTAATCATTTTCAGCTTTTCATCCAAATTCATGGCATGAACCGGGTCATCTAGCGTTCCGTATACTTTGAAAGGAAAGGACGTTCGTTCACTTAATTTCGTGCCGACAAGAGGACCGAGCGAATCCCCCGTTGAGCGGTCAGTTCCAATGCATACAATAACGATTGGCCGGTTTAAAAGGTTAGGAAGTAGAAGCTTCACGTTTTCAGCTAGAAACATTGGGGCTTCATTGTTCTCATGATGAATTTTACATTGAAACACCTTTTTAGGGGCAAGTTTCCTCTTTAAGAACATGGAATCCTCTCCTTCATAATAGTAGTAACAGTATACGGAACTATTTCCATTCTTATACACAGTTTGCGAGAAGTTCTTTAGAATATTTTTTCCCGGAACCAACTACTGACAAGAAATGTATACCCGAATTCAGCACTTCTTAATCCATTTATTACAATTTGGTTGTTAGGAATTGAAAAAATACTAAAAAAATGTTTAATATAAAACGGTAAAGAACTAAAATGGAGGTCTTTTCGTGAAGTTGTTGACAAATCCCGGAGTAATAGAAAAGATCAGTAACTATATAAGTAACCCCGAACTATGGACTGAAATAGGCATTAAATCGCTTCGAATCGTCTTGATTATTTTAGGGGCGATCATTCTCGTGCGGATTATAAGGGCGGCGATCGGAAATGGATTTAAGTTTCGAATGAAAAGTCCGCTACGCTTATCGGAGCGAAGAGAACAAACGTTAATTCGATTGCTAAACAATGTCGTAGGCTATGTCATTTATTTTATCGCGATCTTAATGATTCTTAGCGAGTTTAATGTAAAAGTCGAAGCGATTTTAGCAAGTGCCGGTGTGGTTGGCCTTGCGGTCGGTTTTGGCGCCCAAAACCTTGTTCGTGACATTATTACTGGTTTCTTTATTATATTTGAAAATCAATTTTCAGTTGGAGACTTTGTGCGGGTTGGGAATTTTGAAGGCACGGTAGAGGAAATTGGCTTACGGACAACGAAAATAAAAAATTGGACAGGGGAAGTTCATATTTTACCGAATTCGTCGATTACGGAAGTGACCAATTTTTCCGTCCATAACAGTATGGCCGTAGTGGATGTCAGTATTGCCTATGAAGAGGATATTGACCGTGCGCAAGCGATTATAGAAGAAGTGGTTAAAGAGAAGGCGCCTGAATTTCCTGAGATGGTACGAGATCCGGAAGTTCTTGGAGTACAAATGCTCGGGGCGCATGAAGTCGTTATCCGCGTGACGGCCGAGGTCCTTCCGATGACCCATTTTAAAGTCGCGCGCGAATTAAGAAAGTCGATTAAAACGCGATTGGAACAAGAAGGCATTGAAATTCCATATCCAAAGATGATAACGTATTATCACCAAAAAGAAGCTTCCGAGTAGGACCGGTTTAGATTAAAATTGAGGGAGTGAGTGCTTTGGAACAGAAAATTTTCCACTTAAACGATGAAGTCGAAATGAAAAAGCCTCATCCATGCGGCACCAACCATTGGAAAATCATTCGTATGGGTGCGGATATTCGGATTAAATGTATGGGTTGCCAGCATAGTGTAATGATCCCAAGAAAAGAATTTGCGAAAAAACTAAAAAAAATACTTGTTTCTCATAGCGAATAATTGTTTCACGTGAAACAAAAAACGGCTGGTTTCCAGTCGTTTTTTGTTTGGAACAATGCTTGTAATTTCCTATCAACCAACCTATAATTGTGAAAGATGTGTATAAACAATGTGCTTTTTGATATAGATGAGGAGTTGAAAGAGGCATGGCTTTAACTACTGGAATCGTCGGTCTCCCAAACGTTGGGAAATCCACACTTTTTAATGCAATTACCCAGGCGGGAGCGGAATCAGCCAATTACCCGTTTTGCACGATCGATCCGAATGTCGGCATCGTCGAAGTACCGGATCACCGCCTGCAAAAATTGACCGAACTTGTTCAGCCGAAAAAAACTGTTCCTACTCATTTTGAGTTTACGGATATTGCCGGCATTGTTAAAGGGGCAAGTAAAGGAGAAGGGCTCGGCAACAAATTTTTGTCTCATATTCGCCAGGTTGATGCGATCCTTCAAGTCGTGCGCTGTTTTGAGGATGAAAATATCACCCATGTATCCGGTAAAGTCGATCCAATTGATGATATTGAAGTCATTAATTTGGAGCTGATTTTTGCGGATATGGAAACAGTTGAAAAACGACTTGTTCGCGTTGAGAAATTAGCGAAAGCAAAAGATAAAGAGGCTGTAGCCGAACACGAAGTGCTTGTCAAACTTAAAGAAGCCTTGCTGCAAGAACTTCCTGCCCGAAGTGTCGAATTAACGCCTGAAGAAAAGAAAATCGTCCATGGTCTTCATCTTTTGACAATGAAGCCGATTCTTTATGTGGCAAACGTCAGTGAAGAAGATTTGTTGGAAGGCGGAAATCAATATGTCGATCAAGTAAAGGAATATGCCGCCCGCGAAAATGCAGAAGTGATTGTCATTTGTGCAAAAGTGGAAGAGGAGATTGCCGAGCTTGATGACGAAGAGAAAAAGGCGTTTCTTGAGGAACTAGGAATTGAGGAAGCAGGCCTCGATCAGCTCATTCGCGCGTCTTACTCCTTATTAGGCCTCGCCACCTACTTTACCGCAGGTGTTCAAGAAGTTCGCGCCTGGACGTTCCGTAAAGGAATGAAAGCGCCGCAATGTGCGGGAATTATTCATACCGATTTCGAACGAGGATTTATTCGTGCCGAAGTGGTGGCCTATGAGGATCTCATTGAGGCAGGTAATATGAACGCTGCAAAAGAAAAAGGAAAAGTCCGATTAGAAGGAAAAGAGTACGAGATGCAAGACGGAGATGTCGTTCATTTTCGCTTTAATGTATAAAGAAGAGACGGAATGGAGAGAAGTCCCATTCCGTTTTTCTTTTTGACCTTGTCTTTAGGTAAACGTTTTGTTATAATACTTAATTGTGAGTAAGTATCGATATATACGTTGATTATTTACTCCTTGCCCACGGATTGGGCCGTTTAGACCAAAAGGAGGTGACCGGAATGAAAAAGTACGAAATCATGTACATCGTCCGTCCAAATCTTGAAGAAGATGCCATTAAAGCTGTGAAAGAGAAAGCGAAAAGCATCTTGACAGATAATGGTGCGGAGATCGTGAAAGAAACTGATATGGGTAAGCGTCGTTTAGCATACGAGATCAACGACTTCCGTGACGGTGTTTACACTGTTTTGGATGTTAACGCTCCTGTTGAAGCGATTAACGAATTCGATCGTTTAATGAAGATCAATGAAGACGTTCTTCGTTTCATGACTATTGTTGATGAAAGATAAATTTTTTGAGTTGTAAGGAGTGGTTCTGTTGCTCAATCGTGTAATACTTGTGGGACGCTTAACGAAAGACCCTGAATTACGTTACACTCCAAGCGGTGTGGCAGTGTGCAATTTCACGCTTGCCGTTAACCGCACATTCACGAACAGCCAGGGTGAACGTGAAGCCGACTTCATTAATATCGTCGTATGGCGCAAACCGGCCGAGAATGTCGCGAATTACTTGAAAAAAGGTTCGCTAGCCGGAGTGGATGGGCGCATTCAAACGCGTTCATATGATAACAATCAGGGTCAACGTGTTTATGTTACCGAGGTAATGGCAGAAAGTGTTCAGTTTTTAGAACCGAGAAATGCCAATGCCGGCCAATTTCAGGGCGGAAACAACTTTGGTGGACCATCAAGTGACCGTGAATTTGGACAGCAAAATCAGAACCGAAGTAACTTCGAACAAAACGATTATGGTTTTGGGCAAAATCAAAACCAAAATACGAATCGGAATAACTTTAATGACGACCCGTTTGCCAATGATGGCACGCCAATCGACATTTCTGATGACGATTTGCCATTTTAAACGAACGGGATCCAATAGACACGGAACGACACATCTTCTACAAAGGAGGGACAAGAATGGCTGGACGTCGCGGTGGACGCCAAAAGCGTCGTAAAGTTTGTTTCTTTACAGTAAACAAAATCACTTACATCGACTATAAGGATACGGATCTTTTAAAACGTTTCATCTCTGAACGCGGTAAGATTCTTCCTCGTCGTGTAACTGGTACATCTGCTAAATACCAACGCCAATTGACTCGTGCAATCAAACGTGCGCGTTTCATGGCATTGTTACCATATGTATCTGAATAAGAACGAACGTGAGCACAGTAAAGCAACCTTTACTGTGCTCTTTTGATTTTAGTCGTAGTTTATTTTCACATCCTTTTCACACATTTCCCTCCCACGATTTCCACACTTTTTGCTTACACTAATGCTATCAATCTTTAAGGGAGGAAAAAAGAGTATGAAAAAGCTAGCGACAATGGCTCTTGCAGGCAGCCTACTATTAGGCGGAGGAGCGGGGGCCGCGCACGTATTTGCTAAAGGTGACACAGAGGTGAAAACGGCATCACCCTATCATGAGAAGGCGCTTCAAAAAGCAACGTTCTCGGAGTCGTTAAAGAAGGAGCTTCATGAAGCAAGCGAGCTCAAGTATAAGCAGCTTGGATTAAAACAAGAGATAGTGAAGCTAAAGGACAAGCTCCGTGACTTACACGTGGACGCTGTGAAAAATGGAAACAAAACGGCTTTAAAAGAGGCGCGAAAAGTAAAAGTAAAAATAAAAGACATAAATAAAGAGATCAAGCAATTGAACAAAACGATTCATGAAGAACGAAAGGCGCTAAAAGAAGCGGTGAAAGCGAAAAATAAAGAAACAGCACGTACTCATCTGCAAAAGCTAAACACGTTAAAAACGTCGGTAAACAAGAAGCTAGAGCAGAAAGTAAGCTTTCTAAATGAAATGATAGACATACTCCAAAAATAGAAAAATAAAGGCAGATAAAGAGGTAGGTTACTTAACCTATCTCTTTTTAACATGGTCAATCATTGGCGTCCCGCTCGGCAAAAGCTTTATTTTCTACTATGATGAAAATGGGAGGTGCAAAAATGAAACATATTTTTATCGTCGATGACGAGAAGAATATAAGAGATATATTAGAAAAGTATTTAGTACGTGAAGGGTATAAAGTAACGGTTTTCTCTGATGGAAAACAAGTGATTGCAGAAATGGCCCGTTTAAAGCCGGACTTGCTTGTTCTTGATATTATGATGCCAGGGATCGATGGGCTTGAATTATGCCAGGACATCCGAAAAATTAGTGAAATACCAATTATTTTTGTTTCAGCAAGGGATCAGGAACTTGATCGCATTCTCGGTTTAGAAATCGGCGGGGATGATTATTTAACGAAACCGTTCAGCCCGAGGGAATTGGTCGCCCGCATTAAAAACATTTTCAAACGGGTTCATTTATCAGACGGGAAGAAAGAAAACAAGATCATTACGATCGGAGAGGCCCGCATTTATCCTATAAGACGTTATGTAGAAGTTAACGGGAATGAAATGAAATTAACGACAAAAGAGTATGAGCTTTTTGAATACTTGGCGCGTTATCCGAAACAGCCGTTTACGAGAGAACAGTTGATTGAGCAAATCTGGGGTTATGACTATACCGGTGACGGAAGAATTATTGATGACCTTGTAAAAAGAATACGAAAAAAATTAGCCGAGCATCAAGCGGTGGCAGAAATTACGACAGTCTGGGGCTACGGCTACCGATTGGACGGCTGACATGAAAATTGGTAAAAAAATACGAATCACCTATTGGCTCATCCTTTTGATTGTGTTTTTGGTGACGATGGTTACTTTTCATTTTTTTTCAAAAGAGTATTTAATCCATCATGCTAAAAAGGAATTACGTGCGGATGCCAGAACAGTGAGTCAATTGCTGGCAAACGTCCCTTTTAATAAAGAAACGGTCCACCGCCAAATGACGGAAAGAAAACGTTTAAAGCTGGCAGGCAAACTAATGGAGTCCAGATTGATCATTTTCAATCAGCAACATGAAGTCATTGATACGAATTTAAGAGAAAATGAACTGAAGAAGTATCAAAAAAAAGAGATGAATTATGTTGATGAAACACTCCCCATTTTTTCAAAAAGTGGTGAAGTAAAAGGCTATGTTACACTCATCACCCCGATTGAGAATCTTACGGCGTTGGAGAGGGTTTTTCGAAGAACGGTGTTGATCAGTTTATTCGTCTCTTTTATCGTTGCTGCCCTTGCCGCATTTGTGTTAGAACGGAATTTAACGAAGCCGATCCGCAAATTGCAGTCGCACATGAATCAATTTTCAATCAAAGGGGAATTTTCCCCGGTCTCTATTCAAACAAAAGATGAAATGGGGGATCTGGCCAATAGTTTTAACAAATTAACGAAAAAAATCAAAATGTATGATCATGAGCAAAAGGAATTTCTACAAAATGCTTCCCATGAATTAAAAACGCCGTTAATGGCGATTCAGGGGAATGCTGAAGCGATCGTAGATGGCGTCGTTGAAGGAGATGAAGTGTCCAATAGTCTGCAGGTGATTATTAATGAAAGCCAGCGTCTGAAGAAATTGGTTGAAGAAATTAGCGATTTAACGAAGCTGGAACATATTGAAGAGACGTACCGCTTTTGCTATCATCCGGTCAATAATGTCATTCAAGAAATGATCCAGAGCATGAAGCCACTAGCGGATAAAAAAGGTATCTTGTTGCACGTGAAACATTGTCCGGCTCTCGACGTATGGATGGACGAATACCGTTTAAAACAAGCGTTCCACAACTTGCTTGGAAACTGTCTCCGCTATGCCAAAAAGAATGTTTGGATCGATTGCGTGAATTCAGGAAACCAGATTCATATTGAGATTTCAGATGACGGAAATGGATTTAAAGAAGGAGAGGAAAGAAAAGTTTTTCAACGTTTTTACAAAGGGGAAAACGGCAAATCAGGAATTGGTTTAGCAATTACAAAAGCGATCATCGAAGCCCACCATGGAAAGATTGAAGCGCGTAACAACAATCGTGGAGGAGCCCTTTTTCATATTCAGTTACCGAAAGAAGAAGCATACCGAAAGACGAGGCAGAATAAAATGGATCAATCATAGACCAAAAGTGAAAAAGTTGAATTTTATAGCCTCTATTTACTACAATAAATAGCGTAGGCAAAATCAAGAGGTGAGTTATGCAAAGAACTACAGTAGTAGTGGAAGGGGCTATAACGGCTAGCATCTATATCATATTATGTTTAGTCAGCCTCAATTTACCGCTCGTCGGACTTTTTGTTTATTTTCTTCTGCCCATTCCCTATATCATTTATAGTTATAAATATGGATTAAAGCCAGGAGTGGTCTTTTGGGCGGTTACACTTGCCTTATCGCTGATTATAGGGGGAATCAATGGATTACTGATCACGGTTTCTTCAGGTCTCTTAGGGGGCGTTATGGGTGTTTTATACCATAAGAAAAAATCAGCATTTGCGATTCTTCTAGGCGGCAGTCTGGCAAGTCTTGTGAATTTTTTATGGGTGCTTTCTGTTATGAAGTTTGTTTTACATTTTAACTTTGTAAAAGACATTCAAGACATGCTAACAGAGGTAATTAATAAAACCGCAGAGCTATATAAGTATAATAATCAAGATGTATCTGCTCTTAATCAGCTGCGGGAACAAGTCGACTTAATTATATATCAACTGCCGACGACACTTATTTTTTCCGCGGTATTGCTCACTTTTTTTACACAGTGGATCGCAAAAATTATCATGAAGCGATTGCGTTTTCACATTCATTCCTTTCCGCCCTTTTATAAATGGAATTTTCCAAGAGCATTTCTATGGTATTATTTAGTTGCGGTTCTTTTAATGTTTACAAATCCAGAGAAAGGTTCCATTCTTTATAATGTCGCTGTAAATCTTTATTACATATTGGCAACGATTATGTTTATTCAAGGATTAACCGTCATCTATTATTATATGTGGGCGAAAGAAAAGCCACGGGCGCTGTCAATTTTCGTTACGATCATTGCCTTTATTTTGTCCGCTATATTGCCAATACTAATGGAAGTAACCAAATTGTTAGGTATAATGGATTTAGGCTTTAATGTAAAGAAACGGATCAATCCAGGAAAGTAGGGAGCTGAAAAGATGCCTAAGTTTTTGTTAAAACGGTGGCATGGTTATCCCGTGATCGCCTTGTTCATCTTATCGTTTCTATTTGTCAGCATCATTACGTATTTTCAATGGACATTAGGAGTTATTGGATTTCTCATTTTAGGAGCGCTTTTTTATTTCGTAATGCGTGCGGAAACGGTTTTTCAAGAGGATTTAGGCGATTATATTTCCACTTTATCACACCGAATTAAAAAAGTCGGTGAAGAAGCGTTAATGGAAATGCCGATAGGGATTATTTTATATGATGAAGAATATAAAATTGAGTGGGCCAATCCATTTATCAATCAATGGGTCGACGGAGACTCATCTATTGGACACTCGTTAAACCATGTGTCAGAGGACCTTATTCCACTTATTAAAAATGATGGAAAAGACGAATTCATTAAAATTGATGCGAGAAAGTTTAAAGTTCATATTAAAAAAGAAGAACGGCTTCTCTACTTTTTTGATGTAACCGAACGAATTAAAGTGGAACGCCTGTATGAAGAAGAACAAACGAGCCTTGGGATCATTTATTTGGATAACTATGATGAAGTGACCCAGGGGCTTGATGACCAGTTTAAATCGCAAATCAATTCAAAAGTGACGTCCATCTTAAATGAATGGGCATCCGAATATGGAATCTATTTGAAGCGGACATCTTCAGATCGCTTTTTAGCGGTTTTTAATCAGCGAATTTTAACGGAACTTGAGAAAAACAAGTTTGGCGTCCTGGATGAAGTTCGTGAAGCGACGGCGAAACAAAATGTCCCGTTAACGTTAAGTATCGGGGTGGCGACCGGCCCCTCTTCCCTGCCAGAACTCGGACAATTGGCGCAGTCGGGCCTTGATCTCGCATTGGGACGCGGGGGCGACCAGGTAGCGATCAAGCAACCGAGTGGAAAGGTGCGGTTTTATGGCGGGAAAACGAACCCTGTCGAAAAGCGCACGAGGGTTCGGGCGCGCGTCATTTCTCATGCGCTGACTGAACTTGTGCTCGACAGTGACAAAGTTCTCATCATGGGGCATAAAAATCCGGATATGGATGCCATCGGCTCTTCCATTGGGATCTTAAAAGTAGCGCAAGCAAACGGGAAAAACGGATATGTCGTCCTTGATAAATCTAATCTTGATACGAGCGTCAGTCGTCTGATGAACGAGTTGAAGCAAAACGAGGGGTTATGGAAATATTTTATTACGCCGGAAGAAGCGCTTGACATTGCAACGCCCAATACATTATTAGTTGTTGTCGATACGCATAAACCTTCGATGGTGATTGAAGAAAAATTGCTTCAAAGGCTTGATCATGTTGTGATCATTGACCACCATCGCAGGGGCGAAGATTTTATTAGCGATCCTGTTCTTGTTTATATGGAGCCGTACGCTTCGTCAACAGCTGAACTCGTTACGGAATTGTTAGAATACCAGCCGAAACCGTTAAAGATGCAAATGCTTGAGGCGACGGCACTCCTTGCGGGGATTATTGTCGATACGAAAAGCTTTACGCTCAGAACCGGCTCCCGCACGTTTGACGCGGCATCTTATTTACGTGCACATGGTGCGGATACGATTTTAGTCCAACGGTTTTTAAAAGAAGATTTGGATACGTACAATCAACGTGCAAAATTAATCAATAACGCGTCGATTTATAAACATGGCATTGTGATTGCCAGAGGAGAGGAAGACGTAGAGTACAGCCAGATCATGATTGCCCAGGCGGCAGACATTTTGTTGTCGATGAATGGCGTAAACGCCTCCTTTGTCATCTCCAAACGGCAAGATGGAAAAGTCGGCATAAGTGCCCGTTCTCTCGGAGATGTCAATGTTCAAGTGATCATGGAAAATCTCGGCGGGGGTGGCCATTTAACGAACGCGGCCTGCCAGGTGGAAAATGAAACCATTGGTGAAGCGGAGAAGCGCCTAAAACAAACCATTGATGAATATCTTGAAGGGGGAGAAGAAGAATGAAAGTCATTTTCCTTGAAAATGTAAAAGGTAAAGGGAAAAAAGGGGAAGTAAAAAATGTGTCAGAAGGGTATGCAAGAAACTATTTATTCCCGAACAAGCTGGCCGCTGAAGCGACAAAAGGCGCTTTAGCGACACTCGAAGGGCAAAAGAAAGCGGAAGAAAAAAAAGCACAAGCCGTGCTTGAAGAAGCGAAACAATTAAAAGAGAAACTTAGTAAAATGACCGTTACCGTTAAAACGAAAACCGGAGAAGGCGGCCGCGTTTTCGGTTCGGTGACAAGCAAACAAATTGCAGCTGAATTAAAAAATATGGGAGTCGACATCGATAAACGGAAAATCGAACTCAATGAACCGATTCGCACGTTAGGCTTTGTCGATGTTCCTGTTAAACTTCATCATGAAGTTACAGGTACGATTAAAGTACACGTTGTAGAAGGTTAAGAGGGAAAAGATCGGTAATTGAGCCGGTCTTTTCTTCGTCTGTATGGAAAAAGATTAAACTTGACGGTCTTGACGAAGCCGTTTACCCTTTTTATAGTGTGTTGTTTTTTGGACTTGACGGGTTGTTGTCAAGTTTTCATATAGGAGGAGTATACTATGAGTGATCTATTTGCCGATCGCATCCCCCCGCAAAATATTGAAGCTGAGCAGGCGGTGCTTGGAGCTATTTTTTTAGAGCCTGAAGCGCTTGTGACGGCTTCTGAATTATTGATACCCGAAGATTTTTACCGTTCCTCCCATCAACGAATTTTTCAGGTTATGCTGGATTTGTCGGAAAAAGGCGAGCCCGTCGATTTAGTGACGGTTACCTCCGAGCTGGAAGACAAGAAACTGCTTGAAGAAGTTGGCGGTGTCTCATATTTGAGCGATCTTGCCAACAGCTCACCGACGGCAGCGAATATTGATTACTATAGCAAAATCGTCGAAGAAAAATCGTTGTTGCGCAGGCTCATACGGGCTGCAACGGATATTGCCGCCAACGGGTATGCACGCGAAGAAGAGGTCGAAACGATATTAAACGAAGCGGAGAAATCAATATTAGAGGTCGCTAACCGGAAAAATGCCGGTTCCTTTATCTCCATTAAAGATGTGTTAGTGCAGGCCTATGACAATATCGAAATGCTCCATAACCGCAAAGGAGACATTACAGGGATTCCTACTGGTTTCATGGATTTGGACCGGATGACCGCCGGGTTTCAGCGTAATGATTTAATTATTGTAGCGGCCCGCCCTTCTGTTGGTAAAACGGCCTTTGCCCTGAATATCGCCCAAAATGTAGCGACGAAAACGGATGAAAATGTTGCGATATTCAGCCTTGAGATGGGCGCAGAACAGCTCGTCATGCGTATGCTGTGCGCCGAGGGCAATATCGATGCACAGCGCCTGCGGACAGGAAGCTTGCAGGCGGAAGATTGGCAGAAGCTGACGATGGCGATGGGAAGCTTATCTGCAGCAGGAATTTATATTGACGATACGCCGGGTGTCCGGATTAACGATATTCGCGCCAAATGCCGACGCCTCCAGCAGGAAAAAGGGCTGGGCATGATCTTGATCGATTATTTGCAATTGATCCAGGGAAGCGGAAAAGCGGGAGAAAACCGGCAACAGGAAGTTTCAGAAATCTCCCGCTCGTTAAAAGCGTTAGCCCGTGAATTAAAGGTTCCGGTCATCGCCCTTTCCCAGCTTTCCCGCGGTGTCGAATCAAGGCAGGACAAGCGGCCGATGATGTCGGATATTCGGGAGAGCGGAAGTATCGAGCAAGATGCGGACATCGTTGCCTTCCTTTACCGGGATGATTATTATGACAAAGAAACAGAAAACAAAAATATCATCGAAATCATTATCGCCAAACAGCGTAACGGTCCAACCGGCACGGTAGAACTGGCATTTGTGAAGGAATACAATAAGTTCGTCAATCTCGACCGTCACCATGATGAAAATAGCATCCCTTCAGGTGCATAATTCTTAATGTAACAAGGCAATCTTTTAAAGAGATTGCCTATTTTTCATCTCTATTTCTTGAAATTTACGAACATAAAAACAAAAGAATTAATGAATGTTCGTGTTTAAATTGACTTTTTGTCCAATTATTGATAAACTAACGGTGGATTTTTTGTTTATAAGTGTTTGTCTTAATCTCTTGGAGGTGTTTATAAATATGTCATCCGTTGTTGTAGTAGGTACGCAGTGGGGAGATGAAGGAAAAGGGAAAATCACCGATTTCCTATCAGAAAGAGCTGAAGTGGTTGCCCGTTATCAAGGTGGAAATAACGCCGGCCACACGATCGTGTTTAATGGGGTGAAATATAAGCTTCATCTTATTCCATCCGGTATTTTTTATAACGATAAAATTTGTGTGATTGGAAACGGTATGGTTGTTGACCCGAAAGCATTAGTGGAAGAATTAGCTTATCTTCACAGCCACGGAGTAAGTACCGACAACCTTCGCATTTCAAACCGCGCGCATATCATTCTTCCATATCACATCCATCAAGATATTCTTGATGAAGAAAGCAAGGGCGCAAACAAAATCGGTACGACAAAAAAAGGAATTGGCCCTGCCTATATGGATAAAGCAGCACGGATCGGCATTCGAATCGCGGACCTTCTTGATAAAGAAGTGTTTGAAGAAAAATTAGAACGCAACCTGGCGGAGAAAAACCGCCTGTTTGAAAAAATTTATGAGTCAAAAGGATTTACAAAAGAAGAAATCCTTGATGAATATTATGAATATGGACAACAAATTGCCAAATATGTGTGCGATACATCCGTTGTCTTAAATGACGCGCTTGATGAAGGACGCCGTGTACTATTTGAAGGTGCGCAAGGCGTTATGCTTGATATCGATCAAGGAACATATCCTTTCGTTACGTCTTCCAACCCAATTGCCGGCGGCGTTACGATTGGTTCAGGTGTCGGCCCGTCTAAAATCAATCATGTCGTCGGCGTTTGTAAGGCATATACGACCCGCGTCGGTGACGGCCCGTTCCCAACGGAATTACATGATGAGATCGGAAATCAAATCCGTGAAGTTGGCCGCGAGTATGGAACAACAACAGGACGTCCGCGCCGTGTCGGCTGGTTCGATTCGGTCGTTGTCCGTCATGCGCGCCGTGTGAGCGGAATCACTGACCTATCATTGAATTCCATTGACGTACTGACAGGAATTGAAACAGTTAAAATTTGTGTCGCCTATAAATATAAAGGTGAAATTATCAATGAGTTCCCTGCAAGTTTAAAAGTGCTTGCGGAATGTGAGCCGGTTTATGAAGAAATGCCAGGTTGGACGGAAGACATTACCGGAGTGAAAACATTGAATGATCTTCCGGAAAATGCCCGCCATTATGTGGAACGCGTTTCCCAACTTACAGGCATTCCATTATCGATCTTCTCCGTCGGCCCTGACCGCAATCAAACCAATATGGTTCGCGGAGTATTCGCTTAATGAAAAGAAGGATTGCCCTTAAAGAGGGGCAATCCTTTTTAAAAGTTTAGGATCCACTTCATTTATTTTGCCCGAACAATTTTGTTATAGAACGTGTCTCAAGGACACTTTTAATGTTCGGAGCACAAATTATGTCCAATAGAGCCGTTCTCAAGGACACTTTTAATGCCCGGAGCACAAATTATGTCTAATAGAAAGGTTCTCAAGGACACTTTTAATGCCCGGAGTGCAATTTTTGTCCAATAGAAAGGTTCTCAAGGACACTTTTAATGCCCGGAGCGCAATTTTTGTCCAATAGAAAGGTTCTCAAGGACACTTTTAATGCCCGGAGCACAATTTTTGTCCAATAGAAAGGTTCTCAAGGACACTTTTAATGCCCGGAGTGCAATTTTTGTCCAATAGACATCCATGCCGCCGG
>NZ_JBBHZM010000037.1:0-33105 GCF_049843615.1 Fictibacillus sp. Mic-4
TTTTAGTTAATGGTAAAAAATGGTTATTCGTTTTACATAAAAAGTAATAAACAAACTAGAAATACAATCATTAGAAATATTAACAAATTAGTCAAAATTGTCGAAATGTGCTATAATACCATTGAAAGCGCTTCATAGAAATTCTATAAGGAGGATACACCGTATGAAGCAAAACGAAGACCTTCATCGTGGCCTGGGACAACGCCACATTACATTGATGTCTCTTGGTGCCTGTATCGGGGTTGGCTTATTTTTAGGATCGGCATCAGCCATTAAATTAGCGGGTCCCGCCATCTTACTGAATTATATTATTGCAGGAATTATTATGTTTTTTATTATGCGAGCTCTTGGAGAAGTAGCAATACAAAATCCAGTGGCCGGTTCGTTCAGCCGTTATGCAAAAGATTATCTTGGTCCATTAGCCGGTTATTTAACCGGGTGGAACTACTGGTTTCTATGGATTGTAACTTGTATGGCTGAAATCACTGCAGTCGGGGTTTACATGCAATTATGGTTCCCGAATGTACCAAAATGGATTTGGGCACTTGCAGCCCTGGTTATTATGACATGTGTCAATTTAATTGCCGTTAAGGCGTACGGGGAGTTTGAATTTTGGTTTGCTTTAATTAAAATTATTGCTATTATCGCTATGATCGTTGTCGGTTTAGGAATTATTTTATTTGGTATCGGTAACGGCGGTATTGCAACAGGTATTAGCAACCTTTGGAAACATGATGGATTTGCCCCTAATGGCATTAAAGGTATGCTATTATCCCTTCAAATGGTGATGTTTGCTTACCTTGGAATTGAAATGGTAGGGGTTACCGCCGGAGAAGTAAAAAACCCGGAAAAAGCGTTAACAAAAGCTGTAGATACAGTATTTTGGCGTATTTTAATTTTTTACGTCGGAGCATTATTTGTCATTATGTCGATTTATCCTTGGAACGAAATTGGTACGGAAAACAGTCCATTTGTTTTAACCTTTGAAAAGATAGGTATCGCTAAAGCGGCCGGAATTATCAACTTTGTCGTATTGACTGCAGCTTTATCAAGCTGTAACAGCGGCATCTTTAGCACCGCCCGGATGTTATTCAATCTTGCTGAGCAAAATCAAGCACCTGGATCTTTTGGCAAAGTAAGTAAGAGCGGGGTACCTTACATGGCTATTTTAGGTTCAGGGGTAGCCCTATTAATCGGGGTAGTTTTAAATTTCCTTTTCCCGAATAGCCCGGTTTTTGCATGGATTACAAGCGTTGCTACATTTGGAGCTGTATTCACATGGGCCATTATTATCATTTCACAATTGAAATTTCGTAAAGGGTTATCCGCAGAAGAACGTGCGAAATTAAAATATCGCATGCCATTTTGGCCATATGGCTCTTATATCTCTTTAGCTTTTTTAGCATTAGTTGTCGTGCTATTAGGTTTCTCGGCGGACACAAGAGTGGCCTTAATCGTGGGACCGATCTGGTTATTACTTTTAGTTGGCATATATTACGCAAGAGGGTTCCATAAAAGAAATGAGAATCAACATGTAGCATAAAAAATACACCGGTTTTTAAAACCGGTGTATTTTTTTGAAATGTTAGTTGAAAAATAAAGATTAATATGCTATATTAATAATCGTCAGTTGAAATATTTATCATCGCGGGGTGGAGCAATGAGCGTAACATCGTGAATTACTACGAGTTGTCTCGACGCATCAAGCCGCGAAGCAGGACTGGAAGAGGAAGAGACAGTCTGCAGTCTCAGCATCGTCCATAAACTTTCATATCATCGCGGGGTGGAGCAGTCTGGTAGCTCGTCGGGCTCATAACCCGAAGGTCGCAGGTTCAAATCCTGTCCCCGCAACCAATTTTCTTTATGAACAAAGACTAACATAATGCTAAATGATGAATCTACATATAAAAAAGGATCCGTGGTGTAGTGGTTAACATGCCTGCCTGTCACGCAGGAGATCGCCGGTTCGATCCCGGTCGGGTCCGCCATTCATGTAAACGAAGCAGCACGGTTTCGTTTTTTTTATTGTTTTTTTGAGCAGAATAGGTTTTTTTACTAAAATAAGATACACTAATAAAAGATACATATTCCTTAGGTTGTTCGTTGATGCCTAAGGTTTTTTTGCACCTTTTTAAAGTTGACCCTGAAGCATAGGCAAACCGTGATTATACGTTTTTCATAAAGAGGGATAGTTGTGAATGATGAATTCGAATGGCTGAAAAAAATTAAAGCAGGATCTCATCGGAATTATAATGTTATTCAAGGAATAGGTGATGATGCTGCATTACTAAAAGGAAAGGCCGAAACTAACCAGATTCTTTGTCTGGATACAATGGTGGAAGGTATCCATTTTACAAAAGATACGATGGAACCATTTCATATCGGCTATAAAGCGTTAGCTTCAAATATAAGCGATATCGCGGCCATGGGCGGGAGGCCGTTATATTATCTTGTTTCCGTGGCCCTCTCGAACAGTTGGACGGAGAAGGAGCTCCTTTCGATTTATGAAGGAATGCATTATCTTGCTGATTCTTATAAAATGACGTTACTCGGTGGGGATACGGTATCGACAAAAGATTCGCTCGTTTTATCCATAACGGTTATTGGGGAAGTAGAGGAAAACCGAAAACTGTTACGAAGCAATGCACGTGCAGGAGATATCGTCTTCGTAACAGGAATGCTCGGCGATTCAGCAGCAGGACTTGCTTTATTATTGAAGTATACAAAAAAGCATCCTTTTACCGCAAACGAAAAAAAACTCATTCTTTCGCACCAGATGCCCCGTCCACATGTAGAAGAGGGCCGTTTGCTTGCCGGTTCTCACTCGCGAATCTCATTAAATGATATTAGTGACGGAATTGCGAGTGAAGCAAATGAAATTGCCGAAGCGAGCGGTGTAACTCTTACCTTGTTTTATGACAGGCTCCCTAAAAGTGGGGAACTTGCGGATTATTTACCTGAACAACAGGAACAATGGATATTAAATGGTGGAGAAGATTATATCCTAATGGGTACGATGCCAAGAGAAATATTTCGTGATATGCAGCGCAAGTTTAATGAAAACGGAATGTTATTATTTGAAGTGGGCATCGTCACTGCAGGAAATCCAGAAGTGTATTTAATCAAAAACCAGGAACGGATATTGTTAAAAAAACAAGGGTATAATCATTTTTCATCTTTGTGAGGTGACGAACGTGGAACAAATTAAAATTAAAACTTCATCCCCGGAAGAAACGATGTCGTTTTCAAAAAAGCTTGGGGAACTATCGGAACCGGGAAATGTTTATATTTTAGAGGGTGACCTTGGAGCGGGCAAAACAACGTTTACGAAAGGACTGGCAAAGGGGCTTGGAATCAAGCGTGTTGTAAGCTCCCCTACTTTCACAATTATTAAGGAATATAATGGCCGCCTGCCTCTTTATCATATGGATGTATATCGGTTAGAACATAGTGATGAAGACCTCGGGTTTGACGAATATTTCTCCGGGGAAGGAGTAACTGTAGTTGAGTGGGCCCGGTTTATTTCTGAACATTTGCCTGAGGAGCATCTTACTATTGAAATACGGCATATCGGGGAAAGTGAGAGAGAGATCGTGCTGACTCCGGTGGGTGATCGATACATAAAGCTATGTAAGGAGTTAATGGAATGAAAGTGTTAGCAATTGATACGTCTAATCTAGTAATGGGCATAGCTGTTACAGACGGGGAAAAAGTAATTGGTGAATACATAACGAACTTGAAAAAAAATCACTCAATCCGTGTTATGCCTGCCATTCATGATTTATTAAGCGAGCTTAATATTAGTCCACAATCGTTAGACCGAATTGTCGTTGCCAGAGGCCCCGGTTCCTATACGGGTGTTAGAATTGGCGTGACGATCGCAAAGACCCTTGCCTGGACATTAAAAAAAGAACTTGTTGGCGTATCAAGCCTTGAAGTTTTGGCCCAAAATGGAAAGCATTTTGAAGGGCTCGTCGTCCCGCTTTTTGATGCAAGGCGAACCCAGGTCTATACCGGCCTTTATGGTAAAAGAAATGGTGTTTTTCAATCGATCGAGCCGGATCAATTGATATTGATCGAAGATTGGCTGGAGCAGCTAAAAGAACGGAATTTGCCCATTTCATTTTTCGGAAATGATGTAGCTCTTCACCGGCCGGTCATTCAAGAAATGCTCGGTGAAGCTGCGCTGTTTGGAAGCATGGCAGACCATAATCCGAGGCCTTCGGAGCTCGCTATTCTCGGGTTAGGAAAAAAACCTGAAGAAGTCCATACTTTTGTCCCGAGCTATTTGCAGTTGGCTGAGGCGGAAGCAAAATGGCTGGCATCAAAGGAAAAGTAGGTGTTTTTTTGGAGGAAAGAGTGACCTATCGGTTGGCAAAAGTTAGCGATATTCCAGATATATTAGAAATTGAACGGATTTCGTTTCCGACACCGTGGACGGAAGAAGCGTTCTACAATGAAATTGTGCATAACCAGTTTGCTTATTACTTAATCATTGAAGTCGATTTTAAACCAGTTGGCTATTGCGGGGTTTGGGTTGTGATTGATGAAGCGCATATTACAAACATTGCGATTCTCCCGGAATATAGAGGCCAGGGCCTTGGAGAAGCCATCCTTGCTCAAGCATTGCGCCTGGCAAAGCGGTATGGAGCGAGAAAATTGAGTCTTGAAGTTCGTGTAAGCAATTCGGTTGCGCAAAGCTTATATCGTAAACTCGGTTTTCAAGAAGGCGGCATTCGGAAAAATTATTATAGCGATAACGGTGAAGATGCATTAGTGATGTGGGTGAAAATATGAGTGAAAACAATGAATTAATATTAGCGATAGAAACGAGTTGTGATGAAACCGCCGTTGCGATCGTCAAAGGTGGCACTGAAATTTTATCCAATGTGGTGGCCTCGCAAATTGAAAGCCATAAACGGTTTGGCGGGGTTGTTCCAGAAGTGGCTTCGAGACATCATGTGGAACAAATTACTATCGTTTTGGAAGAAGCGCTTGAACAAGCAGGAGTAACAATTGAAGAAATAACGGCCGTTGCTGTAACGGAGGGGCCGGGATTGGTCGGAGCTCTTTTGATCGGGGTAAATGCTGCGAAGGCATTGGCATTTGCCCATAACCTTCCCCTTGTCCCTGTCCACCATATCGCAGGGCATATCTATGCAAACCGGCTTGTAAAAGAAATGGAGTTTCCGCTTCTTTCGCTTGTTGTGTCAGGCGGCCATACTGAATTGATTTATATGAAAGAACATGGCTCCTATGAAGTCATTGGCGAGACGCGCGATGATGCGGCCGGAGAAGCATATGATAAAGTAGCAAGAACGATTAACTTGCCTTATCCCGGAGGGCCTCATATCGACCGATTAGCTGAAGTCGGGGAGGCAACTATTGACCTTCCGCGAGCATGGCTTGAACCGGATTCGTATGATTTCAGCTTCAGCGGGCTAAAATCAGCAGTTATTAACACGGTTCACAATGCGTCCCAGCGCGGGCAAGAAATCCGCCCTGAAGATTTAGCCGCAAGCTTTCAAGCGAGCGTCATTGAAGTGCTTGTGGAAAAAACGGCAAGAGCCGCGAAAGAATACGGGGTGAAACAAGTGTTGCTCTCAGGTGGCGTCGCTGCTAATAAAGGATTAAGAAAAGCGCTTGAAGAAAGATTCAAAGATGCAAATTGCGAACTTGTCATCCCGCCACTGTTTCTTTGCACGGATAATGCGGCGATGATAGCCGCTGCAGGGTATATTGAATATAAAAAAGGAAAACGGGCTGAATTGACATTAAACGGTGTACCCGGACTTGATATAGAAGCTTAAATGCTCCTCGCTTATAGAGGGGCGTTTTTTTGTCCTCATTGCGGTGAGAATATCAATCAATTCAGCACCCATATCGGTCATTTGGCAGAGGATATCAGTCAAATTGACGCACGTATCAGTCATAAAGAGAGTTATCAATCAATTCAGCACCCATATCGGTCATTTAACAGAGGATATCAATCAATTCAGCGCACATATCGGTCATTTAGTAGAGATATCAATCAATTCAGCGAACGTATCAGTCATTTAGCAGGAGAAATTCATTTTTTGAGTAGGGCAGGTAATGTGGAAAATTATTATCCACAAGTTGTGAACAATGTGTATAACTTCATAAAAAAGTGATTTTAAATGATTTTATAATGTGAATAAAAAAATGTGGATAAATAACAAGAACTCTGTGGACAATGTGCATAACTTGAGTGGATAACCGATTTAATTGGATGTAAACTGTGCATAAATAAGTGAATATGTGAATAAAAAGAAAACATCGGAAATTGTATCCGATGTTTCACGTTTCTGTATGCAACTTTTCCCATTCTTCCATTAACTTTTCAATTTCATCTTTAACGGAGTCTACTTTGTTTTGATAGTCCTGTGTTTTTTCGTAATCTTGATAGACGTCAGGGTCACATAGCGCTTCTTCATACGCTGCTTGCTTTTCCTCAAGTTCCTCAAGCAATCGTTCAATTTCTTCAATGCGGCGCATGCGTTTTCGATCCTGGCGTTTCGCTTCTTTATCATAGGCGTAGGTTGTTTCATTCTTTGGCTCATATGTCGCCTGCTTTTCTTTTTCCAATTCTTCTCTCGCGGCCATTTCCGCTTTCTTTTCAACGTAATAATCGTAATCCCCCAGGTAGTTCGTAATGCCATGAGGGGAAAGCTCGGCCACTTTTGTCGCTATTCGGTTAATAAAATAACGGTCATGCGAAATAAAGACGATCGTTCCAGGATAATCAATTAGCGCTTGTTCAAGAACCTCTTTACTGTCAAGATCAAGATGGTTTGTCGGTTCATCAAGCAGAAGCAAATTGGCTTTTTGCATCATCAATTTCGCTAAAGAGAGCCTTGCTTTTTGTCCGCCGCTTAATTCTGAAACGTGTTTTAGTACATCATCTCCGCTAAAAAGAAAATTTCCAAGAACGGTGCGTATTTCTTTTTCCGTCTTCTCCGGATACTCATCCCACAGTTCGTGTAATAATGTCTTATTCGATGTAAGGTTCGCCTGTTCCTGATCATAATGGCCAACTTTTACATTCGTTCCGTAAAGAATAGTACCGCTCTCGAGCGGCAATTGTTTTAAAATCGCCTTTAATAGCGTTGATTTCCCGATTCCGTTTGGTCCTACGATGGCTACACTATCTTGACGGGTTACATGATAGTTTACGTTTGTTAAAAGTGGTTTGCCGTCTTCGTAACCGACCGAAACATTTTCTAATTTAAGCACATCATTGCCGCTCTGGCGCTCAATGTCAAAATGGAATTTAGCCGATTTCTCGTCCCCGAGCGGCTTATCCATTATTGTCATTTTTTCTAGCTGCTTTCTCCGGCTTTGTGCCCGTTTCGTAGTAGAAGCGCGGGCAATATTGCGCTGGACGAAATCTTGCAGTTTGGCAATTTCCTCTTGTTGTTTTTCGTATTCTTTTGTTTCGATTGCGAGCCGTTCCGCCTTTTGTTCAAGGTATTTCGTATAGTTGCCAACATATTTCGTCGACTGGTGCCGTGAAATTTCGTAAACGGTTGTTACGATTTTATCTAAAAAATAGCGGTCATGTGAGACGAGTAAAATAGCTCCAGGATAGCTCTGCAAATAGTGTTCAAGCCAGGACAATGTATCGATGTCTAAGTGGTTTGTCGGCTCGTCCAGAATTAGAAGGTCCGGCTTAGTTAAAAGGAGTTTCGCCAGTGCGAGACGTGTTTTCTGTCCGCCGCTTAATGTTGAAACGATTGTAGAAGGATCAAAATCTGCGAATTGAAAGCCGTGCAGTACTGTGCGAATATCCGCTTCATATTGATAGCCTCCTTCATCTTTAAACTTTATTTGCAGTTCGTCGTATTCTTTTAAAAGTTTGTTGTATTCATGTTCGTTTGCGATTAAGTCCGGGTCACCCATTTTTTCTTCCATCTGGCGCAAACGTTGTTCCATTTCTCTTAGTGGCTGAAATACGGTCAACATTTCGTCCCAAATGGATAGTGAAGACTCAAGGCCGGTATTTTGCGCAAGGTAGCCGATATTCACGCCTTTTGGAATCATAATTGTTCCCGAATCATACGACAATTCCCCGGTAATCGTCTTTAATAACGTTGACTTTCCTGCCCCGTTGCGCCCGACAAGGGCAATTCTCTCACCTGTTTGGACTTCAAGCTTAATATTCGATAAAATGGGAGCTGCCCCAAAAGATTTATATAAATTATTCACTTGTAAAATAATCACGGTATTCACCTCTATTTAAATAAAGACAACAAGACGTTAGCCATACGTCTAGTGTAGCGTAGATACTGAACGATTCGCAATAAATCATTGTTCATCATTTCGTTAGATTTAGCATGAAAAATAAAAGACAGGAAGCAAAAGAATAGTGTATAGTCAAATAGTGAAAGGCGGGAAATTCATGGGAGATTTTACCCACTTTAATGAACAAGGAAGGGCGAGAATGGTTGACATCTCGGAAAAAGAATCGACCTTTCGAACAGCTGTAGCAAAAAGCGCTGTAACAGTAAATGAAGAAATCTATAAAAAAATCATAGAAAAAACATTTAAAAAAGGAGACGTTCTTGCCGTTGCCCAGGTAGCGGGGATTATGGCCGCTAAAAACACGTCGGATTGGATTCCAATGTGCCATCCGCTCGCCTTAACCGGGGTCAACATTACGTTCTCGTGGGAAGAAAAAGGGACGAACTATGTTCTTCATATCGAGGCCGAAGTAAAGACAAAAGGGAGCACCGGCGTTGAAATGGAAGCGCTGACTGCTGCATCTGCGACGGCACTGACCGTTTATGATATGTGCAAAGCAGTCGATAAAGGAATGGTTATTGGGCCAACCTTTTTACAAAGCAAAACCGGCGGAAAAAGCGGCGACTATGAGCGTTCTATCTAAATATGGTAAACTATAATAGAAGTTGTTCAAATGAGATGCCGGGCAAATATCTATCGGCTTCTTTTTGAACATTTATTAAATACGCTTGATTCGGAGGATATACATGAATCAGGAGCAAACGAAAATACCGCAGGCCACTGCAAAAAGGCTGCCGCTTTACTACCGATTTATTCAAAATTTATCAGCATCGGGGAAGCAGCGTGTGTCTTCTGCTGAACTAAGCGAGGCGGTAAAAGTAGATTCCGCTACGATTCGCAGGGATTTTTCTTACTTTGGGGCACTAGGAAAAAAGGGGTATGGCTATAATGTTAATTACTTGCTCTCTTTTTTTCGCAAAACGTTAAATCAAGATGAAGTAACGAAGGTTGCGTTAATTGGAGTCGGCAATTTAGGAACGGCCTTTTTACATTACAATTTTACGAAAAATAACAATACAAAAATCGAATTGGCATTTGATATCGCCCCTGAAAAAGTGGGAAAAAAAATTGCTGATGTTCCGATCTATCATATCGATGAGATCGTAAAAAGACTGAAAGGGACAGAAATTGATGTAGCTATATTAACCGTTCCAGTCAATAGCGCCCAGAGCATTGCCGACAGACTTGTGGAAGCAGGAATGAAGGGGATTTTAAATTTTACCCCTGCAAGGTTGACAATACCCGAATACATTCGGGTACACCATATTGATTTAGCAGTGGAATTGCAATCATTAATCTATTTTATGAAGCACTACCCGATCAAAGAGTCATAAAACTTAAATTTTTCTTAAGGAGGTGTCATATATGCTTTATTTTATCAGCGGAGGTCAGGCGCTAATTATCGCTGCTGTCGCTTTAGTATTATTCGGGCCTAAAAAGTTGCCTGAATTTGGACGGGCTGCAGGAAAAACACTACGCGAATTTAAAAACGCCACACAGGGAATTATGGATGACGATGATGAAAAGAAAGAAAAAGACGCAAAACCTGTGAACGAAACAACGGCCAGAGCTCAGGCCGATCAAAAAGAGGCAATCGTTTCTTCTAACAGTGAACAGAAGTAGTTTAAAGGATGAAAATAATGAACGAAAAGAATATGTCGATTTATGCGCATTTCGGTGAATTAAGAAAACGACTGATCATTACCGTCCTTTTCTTTGCGGCTTTCATGGTTTTAGGCCTTTATCTGGCAAAACCGGTGATCATATACTTGCAAGAAGACCCGGTTGCCCATCGTATTCACATGAATGCGTTTAATTTAACGGATCCGTTAAAAGTGTATCTTAATTTTTCGTTTATCATCGCATTTTTGCTGACGTTTCCTGTCATTCTTTATCAAATATGGGCGTTTGTCAGTCCAGGGCTATATGAAAATGAAAGGCGTGTGACGTTGTCCTATATCCCCATTTCCTTTTTGTTATTTATAGGGGGAATCAGCTTTTCATATTTTGTGCTGTTGCCCCTTGTCGTTCACTTTATGACGGATATGGCAGAATCGTTAAACGTTCAAGGTGTTTATGGAATTAATGAATACTTTTCTTTCTTGTTTAAGCTCATATTGCCCTTTGGACTCATCTTTCAGTTTCCTGTTGTTGTCCTTTTTGTAACAAGGTTAGGGCTCGTGACTCCGAAATTTTTAAAAAAAATCCGAAAGATCTCTTATTTTGTAACGTTTGTTTTTGCAGGGCTCATTGCCCCGCCTGATCTTGTTACGCAATTGATGATTACCATTCCGCTCATCATTTTATATGAGATCAGCATTGTCATTTCGGCTGTTGCCTATAAAAAGAAGTTAGCGGCAGAGGAAGAAGCCGAGTTGGAAGAAGAGTTTCAAAGCATGCGTACGGAATAAAAAATAATCCCCGTGTATATGTACGGGGATTATTTTTTATATTTCCGGAAATGTCGATGCAAGACGAAATAACGTATGCTATTGGCAAAGTCAAATGTAGCGACAATCATGCTAATAATCGTCCATACCCCGGTCAGTCCATCGGTTCTCGAGTAATGGATCGCAAGCATTGTAAACAAAATGCCGATAACCAAATAAAATCCGCTCATAACTAACGGTGATGTTCTCATTGCATAATACCTCCAATAATGATTTGCATTTTCTCCAAATAGTTCTGTATCGCGTCTTTGTTCAGCACAAGAATAAACACAAGTGTGTTCATGGAGGCGTGGGCAACAATCGGGACAAGAATCCTTTTTGTTTTCACATATAAAAAGGCAAACACAAAGCCCATCATTGTATAAACCAATAGGTGTTTAAAATCGCCGTGTACTGCAGCAAAAACTAACGAACTTATAAGTCCGGCAATTAAAAAGTTGAATCGATTGTACAAACTTCCAAAAATGATTTTGCGAAAAATGATCTCTTCTAAGATCGGGCCGATGATCGAAGTAACGACGATAAAATAAGGTGTGTAACCGGCAATCGCGACAAGCTGGTTTGTATTTTCGGACTGTGGGTTAATGCCGAGCACCTTCAATTCAATGCTTCCGGCAATAATTTGGGAAACATACGCCAAAAAAATGCCGAATATCGCCCAGCCGATAGCCGCCATTTTTGATACCCGCCCTTGTTGTTCGTGACGGGTTTTCATATCTGGAACAAGAAGAATGCAAATAATCACAAGCGCAATCGTAAAACTGATCGTCAGCCACAGGCCGGCGATTTGATGACGTGGCACATGAAAGTACTGAAGAACCGGAACGCCGACAATCCCGGAAAATTGCATGATTATATAGGTGAAAGCAATCCACCAGTATCGATTTCTCAATGTTTATAAACTCCTTTTCATTGGGCAGAATGGATAGATGTGTAGTTGATTCGTGTGTTTGCTGTCGTCTCCCTATTGTAACATAAATTGAAACTGGACGAGTGAATACGCAAACGGGGAGAAAATTTTAAAGAAGATAGAGTTCTCTCTTGCAAAAGTCAAAAGATTTATTTATTATTAGAAATGGAGTTAGCACTCACCAAACAAGAGTGCTAATAAAACAATTTTTCAAATCAACCAAGGAGGGTGTTTCACTTGTTAAAGCCATTAGGTGATCGTATTGTGATTGAGCTTGTAGAAAGTGAAGAAAAGACTGCAAGCGGTATCGTGTTACCAGACTCTGCAAAGGAAAAGCCTCAAGAAGGCCGTGTCGTTGCTGTTGGTACCGGTCGCGTAACTGAGAAAGGTGAACGTATTGCTTTGGAAGTATCCGAAGGCGATTCCATCATTTTCTCTAAATATGCTGGAACTGAAGTGAAGTACCAGGGTAAAGAATATTTGATTCTTCGCGAATCTGACGTTTTAGCAGTAATCGGTTAACAGATTACGTTTACTTTGATAGAGCTTCGCATGAAGCTACATAACATAAAAACAGGAGGGTTTTACACATGGCAAAAGAAATTAAGTTCAGTGAAGACGCTCGTCGCGCAATGCTTCGCGGTGTAGATGCACTTGCAAACGCGGTAAAAGTAACGCTTGGACCAAAGGGACGCAACGTTGTTCTTGAAAAGAAATTCGGTTCTCCGTTAATTACAAATGACGGTGTAACGATTGCAAAAGAAATCGAATTAGAAGATGCTTTTGAAAACATGGGTGCGAAACTCGTATCCGAAGTTGCAAGCAAAACGAACGATGTTGCAGGGGACGGAACAACAACTGCAACGGTTCTTGCACAAGCGATGATCCGTGAAGGATTAAAGAACGTAACTTCTGGTGCGAACCCAATGGTTATCCGCAAAGGTATTGAAAAAGCAACAGCTGTAGCGGTTGAAGAATTAAAGAAAATCTCTAAGCCGATCGAAGGCAAAGACTCCATCGCTCAAGTTGCTGCGATTTCTGCTGCTGACAATGAAGTTGGCCAATTGATCGCTGAAGCTATGGAACGCGTTGGCAACGATGGTGTAATCACGATCGAAGAATCTAAAGGTTTCACAACTGAATTAGAAGTTGTTGAAGGTATGCAATTCGACCGTGGTTATGCTTCTCCATACATGGTAACAAACTCTGATAAAATGGAAGCTGTTCTAGAAAACCCATACATTCTAATTACAGACAAGAAGATTTCTAACATTCAAGAAATCCTTCCTGTACTAGAACAAGTCGTTCAACAAGGAAAGCCTCTATTAATCATTGCTGAAGATGTTGAAGGTGAAGCGCTTGCTACATTAGTTGTGAACAAACTTCGCGGTACGTTCAATGCAGTAGCGGTTAAAGCTCCTGGATTCGGTGACCGTCGTAAAGCAATGCTTGAAGACATCGCGATCCTTACAAATGGTGAAGTAATCACTGAAGAGCTTGGCCTGGACCTTAAATCTGCAACGATCAGCCAATTAGGTACAGCTTCTAAAGTTGTCGTTACGAAAGAAAATACGACGATCGTTGAAGGTGCTGGCGAATCTGACAAAATCGCGGCTCGCGTGAACCAAATTAAAGCTCAAGTGGAAGAAACAACTTCCGAATTCGATAAAGAAAAACTTCAAGAGCGTTTAGCGAAACTTGCTGGTGGCGTTGCGGTTATTAAAGTTGGTGCTGCTACTGAAACTGAACTTAAAGAACGCAAACTTCGCATTGAAGACGCGTTGAACTCTACTCGTGCAGCAGTAGAAGAAGGAATCGTTTCCGGTGGTGGTACAGCTCTTGTTAACGTCATCCGTGCGTTAGAAAACATCGAAGCTTCTGGCGACGAAGCAACTGGCGTAAATATCGTTCGCCGTGCATTAGAAGAGCCAGTTCGTCAAATCGCTCACAATGCTGGACTTGAAGGATCTGTTGTTGTTGAACGCTTAAAAGGCGAAGAAATCGGTGTTGGATTCAACGCAGCAACTGGCGAATGGGTAAACATGTTCGAAGCTGGAATCGTTGACCCTACAAAAGTTACTCGTTCCGCGCTTCAAAACGCAGCATCCGTTTCCGCTATGTTCTTAACAACTGAAGCGGTAGTTGCCGACAAGCCTGAAGAAAACAAAGGCGGAGCGGGAATGCCTGACATGGGCGGAATGGGTGGAATGGGCGGCATGATGTAATAAGTCGCCAGAAAGTGTTGATTTATCAACGATTGACAGCTTTATAAATGAGCTGTCAATCCAAAAAAATCACATTTCGCTAACATTTCACATCGAAATCTTATTATTGAGGATGTCCACTAAAGTTTGATTAATCTTTTGTGAGGCATCCTCTTTCATTTTCTTTGTGACATGAGTATAGATTTTCATTGTGGTTTTTATGTCTTCATGTCCAACTCGTTCCATAATCGTTGCAAGATCGACTCCCGCAGCAGTTAACATGCTAATGTGAGTATGCCGAAAAATGTGAGGGGTTGCATGCTTCTTAATCGTTGTTTTTTCTATAAGTCTTTCCATACGTACCAGGATGTTTTTAGGAGCGAATGGATACCCATTATCCCTGCAGAACACAAAATTCGCTTCATGAAAGTCCTCTTTGTACTTTAGTCTTCCTGCCTCATGAAGCTTCATTTTTTTGATTTTGTGCTGTTTTAGTAAATTCATCACATACTCAGGAATATCGAATGTCCGAACTGAACCTTCCGTTTTTGGTGGAGTGAGTTCATATTTTTTCATGTTATTCGTTTCGTTTGTTAGCGTTTTAGTAACACGGACTAAATTTTTATTAAAGGTAATATCGGTCCATTTTAAGGCGCAAAGTTCCCCAGAACGCATTCCGGAAAATACAAGCAAATAAAACCATTCAGTGTCCAGATACAGGCCGTATTTCTCTACCACATCTAAAAACTCGGATACCTCGTTTATCTCTAGGTACTTATCTTCAATGTCCTCATTTTCAATTTCTTCAACTGTTTTTCGCTTTTTAGGAATAACGGCGTAAGTTGTTGGACTTTCTTTTATCAATTTTTCTTGAACTGCATATCTAAAAATCATCCCAGCTGTGGTATGGACGCCTTCAATTGTGTTTCTTGCATAGGAAACAGGTTTTCTATTTTTATTTGGTTTTGATAAATCAATTAGGATGTCCTGATACATTTTGGATGATATTTTATCTACATTTACCTTGGCGATATATCTTAAGAGGATTTTAATTTCCTTTCGGCGAATCCTGACAGTGTTTTTCTTTACCCCTGTTAATGCTTATACCTTTAACCATTCTGCAGCAAGTTTATCAAACGTCATTTTCTTTACTTTCTTCTCATCAATGCCGTTTTCCTCTAATTTTCTTATCGCATCTTCAACCCTTTTGGCAGCTTCTTTCTTAGTTTTTCCACGGCGAGAAATTTGTCTCCTTTTACCCGTTACTGGATCCGCGGGACCATCAGCAACGCAAACCCACTTCTTACCCTTGATTAGTTCTTTACAGTACATTAATCATTCTCCTTTCCTTTGATTTTGTACAATAAATTGTATGTTTTTAGAATGTATGTTCTGTTTTGGGAACTAAAGAAAAACCGATAAGAGCGTTTTATCCGTTTCTTCGTTCCAGTAAAATTCTTCGCTTAATATTTTGGATCCTCTCATGACATAGTTCTCTTGTCACTTTATAATCTTCCTGCCAATGGTCGATTAAATGTGGATCCCAAAGATTATATAACGATACCATGTGATAAGGAATGGCGGCATATCTGGTAAAATTTCGCGCATCCCATTCCTGCCAATCGATAAAGGATTTAGGCAAATATTTAGGATTGCTTGTATGCCGTAAGATATGGCACCACTCATGATAAAATTGTTCACGCTGCAGTTGGCGATCAAGTCGTGAATCAATGGTTATGCTCTTAAACCGACCATTTTCATAAGCTTTGCTTTTTATCGGTTTGTAAAACAAGTAAATGTCATAGACCATAGCAATACGTGTTTCTGAAAGGTCTGAAGGCAAGACCATTTTCATTCTTTTATATTTTTCAGAGACCCAGGATTCTAGAGGTGTGGGACGATAAGATAACATAGAGATATCCCCTTTCAACGATGTGGCGAAACGTATGTTCTGTTTTGATTGTAAATGAAAAGCCCTAAAGGGCTAATATAATTACTTTATTGGAACAGAAATAGTTTGTTCTTTAGCTAACTCATGATCAAAAACAAAATCACTTGCATCATAAAGATCGGAGGAGACTAATTGCAAATTTTTAATCTTAGATGCATCACCGGCATAATATATTTCTAAACCAGTATCTTGTTTTGTTTTTGGCATAAAATCAAAATCTAATCTTGCGAAATTACTATTTTCAACTGTATTGTTGGCATTTTCGAGTGATAATTGTGTACCGTTAATATTTATTTTGGAGAACCCACCATTCCATGTTAATGTTTTCTCTGATGTATTTTCCGCGGTGTAAGATAATCTTATAATGTTAATGGAATTAGATTTATGTTGGTCAGCAATTACGCGTAAAATAATAAAAACAGCCCGCCTCTTATGAGGTGGGCTTTGTTCATGTTCAATTACATTATCTTATTAAATGCTAATTTTTCAAGAAATAGGATATTTTCCGTTTTTCTATCCATTAAAACGCTTTTTTTGTTTGTTATATTGTTGCAAGAAATGAACATTGAAGAATTTTGCTAATAACGGGCGTATTGATAATAAAAGTATAAATCCTAATATAGTTCCAATGGTATTTAGAATAATATCGTCAATATCAAAAACTTTATATCTAAACCCGATAACAAAAGATATGGCTGCTTGTAATATCTCGATAGAAAGGGAAAAAAATAAACCTGTAAAAAAAACATGCTTAAATTTAGAACATTTTCTGCAAACTAAGGGTAAATAAAATCCTAATGGAGCAAACAAAAGTATGTTTCCAAAAACCTGTTTGAAAAATACTGTAGGTGCCTTCTTTGTAAGATTGTAAATACTTTCAAAAGGAATATAATTATTTGATGGTTGAAAACCTTTAGCACCCCCTTTTAAAAATAATAATAATTCTTTTTGAAAGGGGATGGGGAAGATTGTAATTGCTAGTACCGCTACAATATAAATATATAAAACAATTAAAAAAAGTTGTTCTATAATAGCTTTTTTTTGTTTGAAATTGATAAATAAAATTATCAATAGAGGTATGGCAAAAACTATCATTGTTAAAGAATCAAAATCTAACATTTAATCACCTACTTTAAAGGGACAGTAAAAATACTATCCCTTTTTAATTTTAGTAGTTATAAATTTTTGGTGAACTGTCAGCATTTTTTACAGTTACATCATCACCGGCTTTTGTTAACTCAATATAATATTCTCCTTTTCCGACATTAGGAAATTTGAGGGTTGTAGATCCATTTCTTGGAGCAGAACCACTTCCAATATAATCATTTGGCCCCCAAACATCACGATATAAAGCCACGTCAAATTTTGTTGAACAACTTCGACAAGGAGAAGTTGTTTTAGAATTTAAATAAACTGCAATATTTTTTCCACCAAAACCTCGAACAGGACCTGATAAGAATTTATCGAATTCATATGTAATGTTGTAACTTGCTGCAAATGCACTTATAGGAAATGCTAAAAGTGCCACAAAGAATAGTAGAGCTATATTGTTTTTAAGTTTTTTCATTTTGCTAATCTTTCCTTTCTAATAAGGGACTACGACTCGTTTGGCCTCATAAATTTCCTTTAACCCCCTTTCTTTCCTTTACTACCCAAATTGCAAGTCGCATTTATGAGTATAACATTACAATTTATTACTGTAATCAAAAAGAATTCGACATTTCCTGATAAATTCAGACAATAAAATAGATTCGAAGGGTGAAATAAAAAATCCCTAGATCATTATTTAAAAAAGATTCAAGTTCTCCAAAAAAAGTTATCAGCCCGTCTCATAAGAGGCGGGCTGATAACTTTTTTTTCTAATCGTCCAAGTCTTCATCTTCATCTTCCCAGTTTTCTTTCATATTCTTAAGCTTATCGTAGAAGAATTCTATAAAATTTTTAGCTACAACATTTTGGTACCCGACCACTCGATCCCATATAAATACTGGACATTCCCCATCCTCCATTTTGTTTGTATCTAAGCAATAGGCAAAGAATTCGACATCCTCAATAACTACTAGTCCATCTGTTAGATTATAATGCTCTCTATATTCTATAGTTTTGTCTACAACTGAGGCGTTGTTATGATTGTATCCTAAAATTAAGATCCCAAATAACCCACCAGCACCATAATTGCTAAGAAACCATTTATAGCTATCTGGTAGTTGAACTCTTAATGTTTCTTCTATCCATTTTATGTTTTCGCTACTCGTACCACCAGTAAATATTGTATTTTGTTTATTTTCATTAATAAATTTGTCAACTTCAGAAAAGATCATAAAAACACCTCATTCCTGATTCTCGAATTGTTTCGCTCTCCATTTCCAGTATCGGCTTCTAAATCTTTCATACTGGGCTTTTAACTCCAGGTCATTCCTAAAGCTTTCACCATCAGATTTCAACTTATGAATAACATGGCTATATTTTTTATGCAAACTCCCTGGGACTCAAGCATTGTTCCACTTTCTTCTTGAATAAGATGATGTAAATTAATTTGAGTGCCATCTTTTGCATAAGGAGCATTTCCTTTTTTCATGAGCTCAAGATTTGTGATACCAAATTCATTTTTTTGATTAATATCAATATCATTTAAGGTGTATACTCTTCGACTTACGTCTTTAATCTTACCTTTAACTTTTACTTTACCATCAATTTCAACAGCTTTATATTTTTCTTTATTTAACCATGGGAGATCAATATACTTTCCTGTAAACGGTTTTCTACTAGAATCAGAAAGTCTTCTAGCTTGTTGAATTAAAGCTTCTTTGAAGGCAGATCCATTAACTGTGTTATATGGTACGTTTTCAAGGACATATTGGTTTTGTCGAGCATATGGCAATAAATCGGATAATGACACATTTTTAGCTGCAGTAGTGGCTTTTTTCACGCCTGTTTTTACGACGGCCTTAGTTGTAGCCACACCGGTTTTTGTGACCGAACCTAAACCTTTTGTCACAACCGTTCCTATGGCGTAAGAGAACCATTTGGATCTGGAATAAGCATCTCCATTAATAACATCGCGTTCGAAGGAATCCTCTATAGCTTTTTTGATTGCTTTAAAAGTGTCAACCGGGTGAATGAGGGTAGGTCTTCCGATACAAAAAAGCTCACCTTGCCGAAAGGTGAGCTTCCCCATCTATTTAGGGAGTGGTTTTTTACTTATTTGGTTCAAGGAAAAAAAGGTATCCGTTTTTTTACTAATGGAAGAAAAACTCTCTTTGGATTAACCATTCGGAAAGCACTTTTAATTCAGGTAATGGTGCTTTATAACCGAATGTGAAGGAAGTCTTCAGTTATTTAAAAATAACGATTGTTCAATATTGAAAGGCCTTTCATCAGTTACTAAACTGTTGAGAGGTCTTTTCTTCTATATTGGCTCTCATATGAGAAAATGGAATTGTAAAATTTTATAAAAAAAATATGAAGAAAAATAAGCGGAAAGGACTATTTTTCGTACATTGCCAGCTAATCTATCTACCGTAACAAATTCCTTTATGTAAAAGAATTACCCCGATCATCGCATTTTTAAAATAAATAAAAGGACCTATCTCTTCCTTTTTTTAGTTTGTTGCTGTTTACAATAATTCAACAATCCATTAACAGATGAGAATTATAATAGGGCTTGTTCATAAGACTTGATGAAGGAGAGGAAGGAATCATGAACCAGGGGAGAGCTTTAGAGCAATGGATTAAAAATTTTACTGAGGAAAGCCTGAGGAAAAATTTAGACCGCCGCAGCTTTTTGCAAGGTGCAACCAGGATAGCTGGACTTTCATTAGGTCTCGCTATCGCCCAGTCTGTTGGAAGTCTTAAAGTGGATGCAGCGCCAAGTTTCAGTGATTATCCTTTTACTCTTGGTGTCGCATCCGGCGACCCGTTATCTGACGGTGTCGTGCTATGGACGAGACTGGCTCCTGAACCATTTAATGGGGGAGGCATGCCGCCCAGCGATGTGAAAGTAAAATGGGAACTGGCAAAAGACGAACATTTCCGCCACATCGTACAGCACGGCACGGAGATCGCCTCATCTCACCTTGGGCATACGGTCCATGTTGAAGTTAGCGGCTTGAAGCCTGAGAGTATCTATTACTACCGTTTCAAATGCGGTAATGAAATTAGTCCAGTAGGAAGAACAAAAACACTTCCGAAGGCAGGGTCCAACGTTTCCAGTTTGAAATTTGCTTTTGCTTCCTGTCAGCAATTTGAACATGGATACTATACTGCATATAAGCATATGGCCAAAGAGGACCTGGATGTAGTGTTTCACCTGGGTGATTACATTTATGAATACGGCCCGGATGAATATGTTGCTCCAAATGGAAATGTTCGGACACATATCGGTCCGGAAGTTACTACGCTTCAAGATTATAGAAACCGCTATGCCCAATACCGCTCAGATAGAAATTTAAAAGCTGCTCATTCTGCCTTCCCCTGGATTGTGACCTGGGATGATCATGAAGTCGAAAATAATTATGCAAATGTTATTCCTGAAAAGGGACAGCCTGTTGAACAATTTATCAAACGGCGTGCTGCTGCCTACCAGGCGTATTACGAACATATGCCGCTTCGCAAATCCACTATGGTCGGAGGCAATATACAACTATACCGCAGCTTCCAATATGGAAATTTGGCTAATTTCTTTGTTCTTGATACCCGCCAATACCGGGATGACCAGGCAAATGGAGACGGCAGCAGCCCTCAGACACCTGAGTCCCTTGACCCCAAACGGACGCTGATGGGAGCTGAACAGGAAAAGTGGCTTTTTAACAACCTTGAACACTCGAAAACAGTATGGAATGTACTTGCGCAGCAAATCTTTTTTGCGCAGCGAAATTACGGGACCCAGGCAGCGCCAAAGTTCAGCATGGATGCCTGGGATGGTTATCCGGCCGCACGGCAACGCCTATTAGATTTTGCAAAAACCAGGGACATTGACAATCTCATTGTCCTGAGCGGTGATGTTCATGCAAACTGGGCAGCCAATTTATTAACTAATTTTGATGATCCAAACTCGAAGATCATTGGAGCTGAGTTCGTCGGCACTTCGATTACATCTGGCGGGGACGGATCCGACAAGCGGGCAGATACGAATAAAATATTGGGACTCAATCCCCATATTAAATTTTTTAATGATTTTCGCGGATATGTCCGCTGCCGTGTCACTAAAGAGAAGTGGCAAGCCGATTATCGTGTCGTTCCATACGTATCTTCACCGGGTGCTGACATTACCACAAGAGCTTCTTTCGTCTATGAAAAAGACCAAAATGGGCTCAAAGCAGTATCAAAGGCTACCGTTCCGCACGGTGTCTTACAATCAAATGAAGTGGAAGAAGACCGTTATCGTGCCCATGCACAGGCGCATAAAAAACAACTTGAGAAAAAGCGCGGAAAAGTCTTGAATTAATAAACCTGAGTGAAAGTTTTAAAGAAAAAGCGGTATATAGACAACGAAGTAAAATCGAAAGGATGCTGATTGAAAATGTTTTCTAATATTGGAATCCCGGGTTTGATTCTCGTTCTTGTTATTGCCTTAATCATCTTTGGACCATCAAAATTACCGGATATCGGCCGGGCGTTTGGCCGTACTTTAACAGAGTTTAAAAAGGCTTCAACGGGATTAATGACAGAAGAAGAAAAAGAGGAAGAAAAAAAACCTGTCCTAACGGCAGTTGAAAAAAAGGGATAACTGGTTTTATTTATCATTAGTGGACAGGGAGACCTGTCTGCTTCTTTTTGGCCCGATAGGAAAGCATTCCTTTCCTATCGGGCATAAGTGACTATGAAATGATGTGAGCACAAGAATCGAGATGAAACCTGTGCTTTTGGACGAAAAAACTCGCATGAACCGCCTTTCAGCGAGTTTTCTTTTGCGGATTCATTGGGTTATAAAAAAGGAGGCTGGGGAAATGGAGAATAAAGAATTACACGTATTGGGGCATTTGGAAGAGCTTCGCGGCAGGATTCTTAAAACGTTTTTGGCATTTGTCGCTTTTTTTACCGTGAGTTTTGGTTTTGTCAAGGGAATTTACAAATGGGTAGTTAGAGACTTTGATGGAAAACTTGCCATACTGGGCCCCAGTGATATCCTCTGGGTATATATGGTGATAGCGGCTGTTATATCAATTGCTGCGACCATTCCTGTAGCCGCTTACCAGACATGGCGTTTTGTATCGCCTGCTTTAAAGCCGGAGGAAAGAAAGGTGACATTAAGATTCATCCCGGGTCTATTTCTATTATTTATCCTCGGTCTATCATTTGGGTACTTCGTTTTATTTCCGATGGTATTAAAGTTCTTAATCTCGTTATCTGCCGGGCAATTCGAAACGATGTTCACCGCAGAAAAGTACTTTCGATTTATGATCAATCTCATCTTACCGTTTGGATTTTTATTTGAAATGCCTCTTGTCGTTATGTTTTTAACAAGACTAGGAATTCTTAATCCAAAGCGGCTCGCAAAGGCCCGGAAGATATCCTATTTAGCTTTGGTCATCATTTCAGTGGTTATTACTCCGCCAGATTTTATCTCAGATTTTTTAGTGACGATTCCTTTGCTTGTTCTATACGAATTAAGCATCAGTCTATCGAGAGTGGTGTATAGGAAAAAGCTTATGAATGAAAACATGCCTTTGCCAGAAATGTAACTAACAACATGGAAAAGCTTGTAGACAAAGCCTGGTCTACAAGCCTTTTTACTTACTACACCAGGCGGCGGGGATAAAAAAATGCATGCTAATGTAAGTTTAATAATTATACAATATTCAATTTACCAATTTGGGGGTACTAGAAAAAGATAGTACTTTTTAAAGAGCAATTTTTCTTTAAAATAATATTTAGACGGGAGGGAAATTCAAGTTTCGGTAAAATGAATTTTTAAATTCGAAGGAGAATCAGAATGACCCATTTAGAGTTGGCTTTTGGTTTTGTCCCTGTTAGTGTTATCATATTATCATTTATCCTCACGCTATTTGTGAAGAAGATTTACGTTATGCCACTTATTAGTTTCATTGCCTGTATAATTTTAATGTTTACCGTTTTTAATCAGTCATTTTTTGGGTGGGCATTAGTCTATACCGTTTTTTCCTTGATTTTTTCTTATTTAGCAATACTTATCGTAAAATTACGGAAAAAAAGTAAGTAGGCCAAAGAGGAATTTCACGATAAGCTTGACATGGCACATGAAAAAGTATGGAGAAAAATCCCGGTTTCTTTTAAGGAGGCCGGGATATTCTTATATGAAAAAAATCGGCGGGATTATCTTTGAAATTGGCGGGATTATTCTTAAAATCGGCGGAAAAAACGTTGGAATCGGCGGGATTATCCTTGAAATCGGCTGAATAATCCCCTCGTAGTCCCTCGTAGTGAATGAAGTGCGGTGATTTTTCGACATACAGCGCTTTTTATCTGTCTTTTTTTGCAAAAAAGAAAGGAAAAAAGACCCCCAAGTTCGAAATGGTATAGGAAGGAAATTTACTGTTCTTTCATCATAGGTTGTGGAGAAAAAGAGGGGGAATAAAGATGAGTGTCAATAAAACAAGATTTGATAGTTATCATCCATTATTGGATGGAGTGATAAAAAATGTCGAAAAAGTAATGATCGGAAAAACGCAAGTGACAGAACTCAGTCTTGTGGCACTTTTAGCTGGCGGACATGTTCTTTTGGAGGACGTTCCAGGTGTCGGGAAAACGATGATGGTCCGCTCGCTTGCCCGCTCTCTCGGTCTCGAATTTAACAGGATCCAATTTACACCCGACCTTTTGCCGTCCGATATTACGGGGGTTTCGATCTATAACCAAAAGGAAATGGCCTTCGAATTCCGGAGAGGTCCATTATTGGGGAATGTTATTTTAGCCGATGAAATCAATCGTACGTCTCCGAAAACACAGTCGGCCCTTTTGGAATCAATGGAAGAAAAAAGTGTAACGGTCGACGGACAAACCCATTTATTGCCGGAACCTTTCTTCGTTATGGCTACACAAAACCCGATTGAGTATGAAGGAACTTTCCCTTTGCCTGAAGCCCAGCTTGACCGTTTTATGATGAAATTAAATATGGGCTATCCTTCTGTTGAAGACGAAATGAAGATTCTAAATGTAACGGAGAAGGGGCATCCGGTCGAAACGTTAGAATGTGTTATTTCCGCCGGAGAATTAACCCGGCTAAAAGAACAGGTCCGGGACGTTTATGTGGATGACACGGTGAAACGCTACATTGTTGATTTATCCAATCGAACGAGAAACCACCGGTCCGTTTATCTCGGTGTCAGCCCCCGCGGCTCTTTAAGCCTGATGAAGGCTGCGCAAAGCTATGCGCTATTAATGAACAGAGAGTACTGCGTCCCTGATGATATTAAATATTTAGCGCCATTTGTATTGACACATCGCATTTTATTAAAGCCTGAAGCGAGATTTGAAGGACAAACAGCAAACGACATCATTCTAGAAATGTTAGCGAGAGTTCCAGTTCCCCTGCATAAAGGACAATCGGCAAGATGATCAGGCTTAAGTGGAAGTTAAGCAACAAGTATCGGACGCCAATCGGGTTCATTGGCATCCTATTCCTTCTCATTTGTACATTTTCTTATGCGATGTTTCAAGGCGGATTTGTCAGTTGGTTTTTGTTTTATAGTAGTCTCCCGCTCGTTTTGTATACGATTTTGATGTTTTTTTATCGTTTGGGCAACGTGCAAATCGTACGAGAGTTGAATAAGGAAAAATTAGTCGCGGGAGAATCATTGGAAGTTACGATTACGATGAAACGCTCCAGCTGGTTTCCGCTACTTTATTTAGTGATCGTTGACGAGTTGCCGGAAGCGCTTGCGAAACATGCAGATCAAGAAGGAGAAGAATATATCCACCAATCACGCGGCCTGTTTTTTCCACTATTTAAAAAGACATTATCATACACGTATTATGTCCATCCGGTTCCGCGAGGTGTGTATGACCTTTCGAAGGTCATGTTAAAATCAGGCGACATTTTTGGCTTTGTGGAAAAAATAGTGAACGTTCAAGTAACGGACCATCTGTTTGTCTATCCTCGTTATCAAGAAATCGACCGATGGGAAATCGATAGACATTTGTATAACGGGGATCAACGGGCCGGCCGGCGATCGAGGACAGATTTTACTTCTACCATAAGCGTCCGAGATTATGCCCCGGGCGACCGGCTTGCCTGGCTCCATTGGAAGGCAAGCGCCCGTTCGAATAAACTGTTGACGAAAGTGTTTGAACATCAACGAAATGATGACTTTACGATCATTATTGACCAATCCATTGAAAGCTATGGTGGCAAAGACTTACTGTTTGAAAAGGCGGTTTCGTTTGCAGCCTCCCTTATTCGTTATTCGATTCAAAAAGGGGGAGCGGTCGGTTTTTATGTGCTCGATGAAAATGAACAAATTCCGATGAATAGCGGGTATGAGCAAGAATGGCGAATCATGCATGAATTGGCGAGAGTAAAAGCAAATCATAAAAAGGCGTTCGAAATCGAGCTAAAAGAAGAGTTTGCTGAAGGAAATTTAGACGGAAAAACGATGGTCATCCTATCGCCGCTTTTGACGGAATCGCTTGTGAAGACGATGGAGCTGATCTCGATGAGAAATTCGAATCTCATTTTCTTTTACATCGCACAGGGCACGAAATTATCTACAATCGACTATCAATTCATCAATCGGTTAAATCAGCGAATGATCGCAACGATGCCAATTATCGGCGAGCAGTTTAACGAGGCGTTAAAGGCAGGTGTGAAACATGCAACAAGCTAGAGGCAAACGAGAATCAGCTTTACATACACTCGTCCTTTATGCACTTGGATTCTTTTTATTTTGGGAGTGGCTCAGGCCGTTGACGATCGTTACACCGATGAGTGAAATCGGAATTTTCGTGATGTTCATTGCCTTTTTATTTCTCATCACATACTTTCGGCTGCCCTTTTGGATTTCCTTTCCGGTAAAATTCATTGCCATGATGTATGCCTTTCATTCGTTGTATTACCCGGATGTCTTTTTATCGTTTCGTTGGGTTCCGCATTTTTTGTCCGATGTAAAGGGCAATATCGCAATCATTTTAGAACAGCGGTGGGCGGACACAACGGAAATTAGCCGCTCTTTTCTATTTTTCATTTTGTTATGGCTCATCAGTTATTTGATGCATTATTGGTTGATTCAAGCGAAGAAAATCTTTCTTTTCTTTTTCATTACGGTCATCTATATTACCGTTTTAGATACGTTTACGGACTATGATGCAACGTTCGCGATTATTCGTACCGTTTTTATTGGACTTATATTAATCGGCATTTTGCGGATGATGAAAATTATCGAAACGGAAGGCTTTTCTTTACTGAAAGGAAGATTTCCGGTACTATGGATGGCCCCGCTCACTGTCATCATTAGCCTGTCTTCCTTTTTTGGCGTTATTGCGCCGAAAGCATCACCGCAATGGCCCGACCCGGTTCCTTTTTTGAAAAAAATAACGCATCAAAAAGATGACGGCCAGGAAGGTCCTCAGGGAAAAGGCGGGATCGCCAGAATTGGGTATGGAACAAATGACAGCAGGCTAGGAGGCCCATTCCGCTACGATTTTAAACCGGTATTTACTGCCTATGTTGAAACCCGGCATTATTGGCGGGTGGAATCGAAAAATAGTTATACCGGCAAAGGATGGGAAGTTAAAGGGCCCAATACACCGCAAACTCTCAATCCTCTAAATGTTAACTATTCATCACCGTTTTCCCGCCTCTGGGAAGAAACGTCCGGTGCGGTTCATTTAAAACGGGAGTCTGTGCAAATTGTGATGGACAAAGATAAAAGCTATCCTTTTCTATTAATGCCGGGAATGCTTATCGGGAAAAATTATAATTTTGATAAAGTTTCGTTAAAATTAGACCCGTTGACAGGAAAAATTAATACGTTTTTAGATAATAAGAAGGTAGCTTTAGCATCCTATAGCATGTCCTTTTTAAGTCCGGTATACGATGAGAATAAACTCAGAAAAAGCAAAGAGGAGTATCCGGGCTTTATTCGCGACAACTATCTTCAGTTGCCTGAAAGTCTGCCCAAACGGGTGAAAAAGCTGGCTGAAAATATTACAAAGAAGGCGGGCAATCCGTATGACAAAGCCAAAGCGGTAGAACGGTGGTTTTCGGATGAAGGGTACGGCTATGAAACAACAAACGTTGCTGTTCCTGGGAAAAACGATGATTATGTCGATCAGTTTTTATTTAAAACAAAAAAAGGGTATTGCGACAACTTTTCGACATCGATGGCTGTTCTATTGCGCTCTATTGGCATTCCAACACGGTGGGTCAAAGGGTTCTCGCCCGGTGAATTTAAAGGGATGATCAAAAGGACGAACTTGCGTGAGTATAAAGTTACGAATGCGAATGCCCATTCATGGGTGGAAGTGTATTTTACAGATGCCGGATGGGTACCATTTGAGCCGACAAGGGGATTTACAAATATCAATCAAATGAAAGAAGAAAACCAAACGAGGCCAACTCAAGAAACAATGGCACCTATTAAAAAGAAAGAGAAAAAAACGGAGGACATTACTAAAAAGCCGCTGTCTGAAAAGGATTCATCCGACTCAAGGAAAACAGATCATTTTATAAAAAGAGGAGTTTTAGCTTTTTTACTTGTTCTTGCTTCAGGGGGCTTGATTGCCTTTCTTTACCGGAAACAATGGCTCCGCTATTATTTCCTCTGGCGCTTTAAACGGAAAAATGATGAAAAAACTTTTTACGAAGCATATCACCGTTTGTTATGGCTTCTGCAGTATCACGGCATTCAACGTGATCCAGCATTTACATTGCGGGAATATGCGGTTTTCGTTGATCGGGCGTTAGATACAAAAGACATGATCCTATTAACAAAAGCATATGAAACGATACATTACGGAAATCAACATAAACAAAGCCACTGGAATGAAACACATAAACAATTGTGGGAAAATTTAATTAAAAGGATACCCGCTTGACCCTCCTCATCAGCATTGATAGAATGTGGTTTGTAAGAAACTGTCGAATCAAGAAAAGTCGTTTAAAAGCGCTTCTTTTCTTAAAACTTCGAATAGTAAATAACGAAATAACTTTCTCCTTCGTATATCCTCGGTAATAAGGACCGAAAGTCTCTACCGGGGCACCATAAATGCTCCGACTATGAAGGTGGGATTCTTTGCGTAACCGGAATTCCACCTTTGTTTTTATACGAAAAACATGGTGTGATTCCGGTTTCCTTTTATCCTTTTTACTGTAAGTCTTATAAGAAGAGAAAGGTAGTGAATACTAAATCAAAAAGGTTGTTCAAAAAGTCCGGGAAACATTGCCGGCGAATTTCTGCGTCAGCTTGCTCCTGTGCTCCTCACGTATTAAAAGGACCTATGCACCTGTGTCTGCCAGTATTGCTCCGAACTATGCTTCCTCGGTGCAACTCGCAGTGAATCAGCGCCGAATCGCTCGTCGCTCCGGTGCTCGGAGGCTACGCTTCCTTGAACTTCTTGGCCCTGTTTGTCCTCCTTTTTGAACTTCTATTTAAGATTAATTTTGATGGGGTGAAGGAATGGAAATTGCAAACGAAATGATCGTTGTGTTAGATTACGGCAGCCAGTATAATCAGTTAATTGCGCGCCGCATTCGTGATTTAGGGGTGTACAGCGAACTGCATCCACATACATTAACGGCGGAAGAAGTTAAGAAAATGAACCCGAAAGGCATTATTTTGTCAGGCGGCCCAAACAGTGTGTACGGTGAAGGCGCGCCATCTTGTGATGAAAAGATCTTCGAATTAGGGATTCCTGTACTCGGCATCTGTTACGGTATGCAATTAATGGCACACCGATTAGGCGGCAAAGTAGACCGTGCCAACCATCGGGAGTACGGAAAAGCAGAAATTGATGTGAAAAATCCATCAAAGTTATATGAAGATCTTCCGAATACACAAGTTGTCTGGATGAGCCACGGTGACCTTGTCATTAGCCCTCCGGAAGGATTTACTACAGATGCGACAAGTCCTTCTTGCCCTGTAGCTGCTATGAGCAATGTCGCTAAGAAATTATACGGTATTCAGTTCCATCCAGAAGTTCGGCATAGTGAACATGGCATTGAGCTGCTCCAAAACTTCGTATTTGCCATTTGTGAATGCAAAGGCGATTGGACAATGGAAAACTGGATTGAAACTGAAATTGAAAAAATCCGTGAAACGGTTGGCGATAAAAAAGTGCTTTGCGCCTTATCCGGCGGAGTGGATTCTTCAGTTGTTGCCGTTTTGATCCATAAAGCAATCGGAGACCAGCTTACATGTATGTTTGTCGATCATGGACTATTACGTAAAGGCGAAGCGGAAAGCGTCATGAAAACCTTCAGTGAAGGGTTTCACATGAATGTTATTAAAATCGACGCAAAAGAGCGGTTCCTTTCAAAACTTAAAGGTGTATCCGATCCGGAAAAGAAACGGAAAATTATCGGTAACGAATTCATTTATGTTTTTGATGAAGAAGCGGCCAAGTTTGAAGGAATCGATTTCCTTGCACAAGGAACGCTATACACCGATATCGTTGAAAGTGGAACGGCAACGGCACAAACGATCAAGTCACACCATAATGTTGGCGGATTGCCAGAAGATATGAAGTTCAAATTAATCGAACCGTTAAACACATTATTTAAAGATGAAGTTCGTAAAGTCGGAACGGAACTCGGCATTCCGGATGAAATTGTTTGGCGCCAACCGTTCCCGGGGCCGGGTCTTGGTATTCGCGTTCTCGGTGAAATTACCGAAGACAAGCTTGAAATCGTCCGCGAATCCGATTATATTCTTCGCGAAGAAATTAAAAAAGCCGGACTTGAACGCGACATCTGGCAATATTTTACCGTACTTCCGGACATCCGCAGTGTCGGTGTCATGGGCGATGCGAGAACGTACGATTATACCATCGGCATTCGTGCAGTAACTTCAATTGACGGGATGACATCCGATTGGGCCCGCATTCCATATGATGTCCTGCAAAAAATTTCAACCCGGATTGTCAACGAAGTGAACCACGTCAACCGGGTTGTCTATGATATTACATCTAAACCACCTGCTACGATCGAGTGGGAGTAAAAAGCGAATTAAAATCCAGGGAATTCCCCTGGATTTTTTTTGTATTAAAGCAAGCGAATTTTTTTATGGAAAAGATTTCAACCTTTCGATATGATGAGAAGAGAAGTGGCCAAATTAAGGGAAAAATGGGGGAGGAACATGGGAGAGTTTATTGGCTTTGTAGTCATAATCGCGGCTGTTATGGTAATCATAAATGCCGTAACCAAAAGCAAATCACGAAATAAAAGAAAAGTCGATTTGAAAAAAGAACCTCCTCAAGCTCTTTCTACTATCGATCACCCTGAATTTCAAGAAATAGAAAAGAAACTGCAAAATGCTCTTCAAGTTTTTGATCCATCGATTCTAAAAGGGCGTTTTGAAGAAGGGCAACAATCGAAAATAGAAGGGGATTTTGAGTGGCGATTCTTTGAGTTAAAACGTTTCTTTTTTATGAATGCGTTGTTAAAAGAAGTGCCGATGTTTAGTCAACAAGTGGATGATATATGGCATAATATGATTTTATTCACAAAAGAGTATGAACAGTTCGGCCGCATGTTTTTAGAAATGCCGCTGCACCATACGCCGAATATAAAAAAGGAGCCTGACCCGGGGCTTCGGGCATTTTACGACTGGATTTATTCTGAGCTTTTTACAATATATCCACAAACGACTTATTATTACGGCCGGTTTTTTCGTTATCCTGTAAAACCGGATGTGGTCAATGAATTTAAAACAAAACCCGTAGGATTTTTAAAAGAAAAATATTTCAAAACGGGCTCGCTATATGAGGAAGCTATTCATCATTTAATTCAAAAGATGAAAAAGTCGGTTGAGCAGATTGATCATATGGACATTAATAATCTAAAAGAAGAACGGGAGAGGGCGTATACAAACGATGATATGAATTTATTGCTTCCGGTCGCTCTTTATGCATCCTTCTTTTTATATGAATCCTATGAGGATAAAGTCTGGGGGGTGGGAGCCGCCGCTAGCTCTTCTTCCTTTTTTTCAGGTTGCGGGAGTTCGGGGGGAGGCTCTGACAGTCATCATCACGGCCATCATTGTTCCAGTAACAATTGTTCAGGCAGCAGCTGTTCAAGTTGTTCGAGTTGCTCTAGTTGCGGAAGCGGTTGTGGAAGCAGTTAATCTTTTTGATAATAACCGAACAATAGTGTTAAAAAAAGAAAATATCATTCGGAAATAGATTGACGAATTTTGTCGTACCTTGTATAATCTCCATATACTAGTAAATACTAATCCGTCGTATAATATCGGGAATAAGGCTCGAGAGTTTCTACCAGGCTGCCGTAAATGGCCTGACTACGAGGGGTAATGGAGATATCTGTACGGACAATTTCTGTGCATGTCCAATCCCTTCTATGTCAGCTCGAGGCTTGCCCCGGGCTTTTTTAAATCAATGAAGGGTGAGGGGACATGCAAAAGTATTTTCAATTCAAAGAGCTCAATACAAACTATAAGAAAGAGTTCGTCGCAGGGCTCACAACGTTTTTGGCGATGGCGTATATTATATTCGTCAATCCATCCGTTTTGTCACAAGCTGGGATGGACAAAGGGGCTGTTTTTACCGCAACATGTCTTGCTGCAGCGTTCGGAACGCTATTCATGGGCGTTGTCGCAAAGTATCCGATTGCGCTTGCTCCGGGAATGGGCTTAAATGCTTTCTTTACTTACTCTGTTGTTTTAACGATGGGGATTCCATGGCAAACCGCGCTGTCCGGTGTGTTAATGTCCGGTATTATTTTTATCATAATTACAATCTTTAAAATTCGTGAAACGATTATTAATGCCATTCCACAAGAGTTGAAATATGCCGTTGCTTGCGGAATCGGTCTATTTATTGCATTTATCGGATTGAAAAATGCAGGAATTGTCGTATCCAATAAAGCGACATTTGTTTCGGTTGGTGACTTTACAAAAGGGCCGACATTGCTTGCGATTTTTGGTTTTATTGTCACGATTTTAATGATGATTCGTAATATCCGCGGAAGCATTTTTTACGGAATGGTTATTACGGCTATTGTAGGAATTATCTTTGGCCTAATTGATATGCCGACAAAAATTATCGGTTCCGTGCCCAGTCTTGCGCCGACGTTCGGGGACGCCTTTAAGCATTTTGGCGATATTTTCAGCATGAAAAAAATGTGGGCTGTTGTTTTAACGTTTTTCTTTGTTGATTTTTTTGATACGGCAGGAACGATTATTGCAGTTGCGACAAAAGCAGGATTAATGAAAGATAATAAGCTGCCCCGGGCGGGACGGGCCCTTCTTGCTGATTCATCTGCTATTGTCGTTGGAGCGATTCTTGGAACGTCTTCAACTACCGCTTATGTTGAATCAACATCCGGTGTAGCAGCTGGAGGACGAACAGGATTCACATCTGTAGTTACAGCTATTTTCTTGCTGTTATCTTTATTCTTCTCACCGCTTTTAGTGGTCGTAACACCATCTGTGACAGCGCCGGCCTTGATCGTCGTTGGGGTTTTGATGGTTTCGGTTTTAGGGAAGATCGATTGGAATCGATTAGAGATTGCAGTTCCAGCTTTTTTAACCATCGTCGCTATGCCACTTACGTATAGCATTGCAAACGGAGTCGCACTCGGATTTCTTCTTTACCCGATCACGATGCTTGTGAAAGGACGGGCTAAAGAGATTCATCCGATCATGTATCTTCTCCTCATTATCTTTTTAGGCTATTTTATCTTTTTAATCTAATGAATGCGACAAACTGAATAGAGCTGATCAAAAGACCGCTACTATGAGAGAACGCTGAAAAAGCCCGTTTAAAGAGGAAAAGAAGCTAACAAGCCATTACATATAGGCAGTTAGCTTCTTTTAATGTTTTTCTTGAAATAGAAAATTGAGAAACTGTATTTTTGCTTTTGCGTGATGTTCGAAATGCACGATTACAATTGAAAGAGTAGACAGGTCGAGCCCGATATGCGGAAGTTTGCATATCGGGTTCTTTTCATGTGAAAAAAGTATTGACCCACCAGAAGATTGCTGATATAGTATTAAACGTTGCCGCTTTACGAAACAACGGTTAAAAAACTTTTTAAAAAAGATTGTTGACATGGCGGTTTGAAAATGATATAGTATTTCTTGTCGCTGCTTTCGAGTAGCTAATGAAATTACATCG
>NZ_JBBHZM010000038.1:0-33018 GCF_049843615.1 Fictibacillus sp. Mic-4
TGAAAGAGGGTTTCAACAGATATTTTAAGGGAGTTTTTGGGAATCTATTTATAATAAAAGAAAGATTTATTTCCCGTGTGTCGAAGTATCCACCAGACTACAGTTATGCTGCCGGTTTTAAAGGTGCGGGAATTGTAGCCCGAAAAAAATAAGGCCATGGGCGGTTCATTCTGGTTATGGCCTCACTATTCTAAATAAAGGTGCGGCTCTTTTAAAAAGTACGTTATAAATGTCTTTCGCGCGGTATTCGAAGTCCTTTTTCATAAAAGAGAATGCAGAGAACGCCTATCATGAAGAAAAGAATATGAACTTGTTCGAAACGAAAAAATGAGCGGAAAAACATAGCTTAAAGAAACGTTTTTACAAAGGAGGATTAATATGAACCAGGCAGCACAAATCTATTGGGATGAATTTTGGAAGTCTCAAGGCCAAGAAAAACCAAAATCAGTAAGTGCGTGGCAATTTGGAGCAAGTCCAGACCAATTAGCGCAATTGGTAATAGATGGTGTGAAAACAGCGACATGTTCCGGGTTAATTTTTTATGAGATGGAAAGCGAGCCACTGCCTTCTGTTGGAGATTATAGCGTAATTTTAACTAGTCAAGACGAACCTGCAGCGATAATAAAAACGACTGATGTGAAAATCATGCCAATGAATGAAGTTCCTGAGGAGTTTGCAATTGCAGAAGGCGAAGGAGATCGAACGTATCAATATTGGAAAGAAACTCACGAAAACTTCTTTACTAAAGAATTAGCAAAAGTAGGACTTGAATTTTCCGAAGATATGTTATTAGTTTGTGAACGCTTTAAATTAATTGATGTAAAAAAATAAGAAATGCCCTGGGATGAATCTATCAATAGAAAATTTGATACAATTAAATTACTCTCTTGAATTGGAGGAATTTCTACATGTATGTAACGATTTCAGACTTTATTAAGGAATGGAACAAGGAAGCCAAACTGACCCAAAACGTTTTAGATGGTTTGACAGATGAATCATTAAAACAGCCAGTTTATCATGAGGGACGCACTTTAGGAAGGATCGTCTGGCACTTTACCACCAACATTCCAGAATATCTAGCTCATTTTGGGTTGAAGGTAGAGAAAGTTGATCATGCGGATAATGTCCCAACTTCAGCTAAAGAAATTTCTGAAACCTTTAAAAAGGTAAGTGCCCAGGCAGCTCAAGCCATTGAACAACAGTGGGAAGATGAGACTTTGAAGCAGGTTCAAAATGCATTTGGAAGGGAAGAAACCAACGCTTCAATATTGATGGGGCTAATTAAACATATTGTCCATCACCGGGGACAAGCAACCATTCTCATTCGCCAGGCGGGGTTAAAACCTTTCGGGGTTTATGGACCGCCAAAAGAAGATTGGGTTCATTTAGGGGTAGAAAACCCGCCGCTTTAACAACGGACAAGGGAGGAACTTAGTGCGGCCAGTTGCCTGCAAAATTGCCTATTAAGCATTCCTCCATTCTATATGCGAAATGAAAATGGCCAATAAATGCAGCGCAGAATATTTCGTTATGATGAGAGTAAGATATGACAAAGGGACAATGTTTATCGTAGTTTGAAAATCAGTTTAAAGCTTGAATGGACTCCCCCCTATAGAATTTGGGGGGAGTTTTTTAGGAAGAGGTTGTTTTGCATGGCGTTCTAGTGCCACGTTAGTAATAAGACATTCGTTATTTTAAGAACACTTCGTTAGAGCTGTGAAATGAGGAAAAACGATTCACGAATTGTTTCATCATTTAAAATGATTTCACTCGCGGACAATAAGTGCTCTTATTTGGACAATAAGTCATCCGGTTGAGACAATAACATCTTACTTTTGGACAAATAAGTGTACAAAATACTAAATTTATTGTCCGACTGAGGCTACTTTTTGTCCGATGGTATCTTTTTATTGTCGTAAATTAACTGTCTATTGTCCAAATGCTATGAAAATAGCATCACACTAGAGAAATTTGATCCTGTTTTTGGTTCCGTCTTCTTATCCTCTTGAAGCTGAAGGGGTAGTACTAAAATCATGTTCAAGTAAAATTTTTCCATAAAAAGAAAAAGGAAAGCGGTCCAAGAATGCCACTTCCCTTTATTTTCCTATTCTAAGGCAGCTTGTTTCCCGCTGCGAGATAAAGTTCATACCACTCTTTTCTCGTCAGTTCGATGTCCGAGGCTTTGGCGATGTCTTTTAGCCGTTTTGGATTCATCGTCCCGACAACGGGCTGGATGTTTGCCGGATGGCGCAAAATCCATGCGATCGCGATTGCGGAATCGGTGACGCCTTTTTTCTCGGCAAGTTCCTGTAGCCTGGCATTCACTTCAGGGAAATCCTTGTTGCCGATAAACGGCCCTTCGATCATCCCATGCTGGAACGGCGACCATGCCTGGACGGTGATATTGTTCAAACGGCAATAATCGAGAGCACCGCCGTCCCGGACAATGGCAGGATCATGCATCATGTTTACATTGAGGCCGGCATCGATCATTGGGGTATGTACAATGCTAAGTTGCAGCTGGTTGATGATGATGTCTTGCTTCAAGTGCCTCCTCAATAATTCCATTTGTAGCGGATTCTGGTTGCTGACGCCAAAATAACGGACTTTGCCGCTTTCCTTCAGAATAGAAAAAGCTTCAGCCACTTCTTCCGGTTCGAACAATGCATCCGGGCGGTGAAGCAGCAAAATGTCGATGTAATCGGTTTGCAAGCGACGAAGGCTTCCGTCAACCGATTCAAGAATATGTTCCTTCGAAAAATCAAAGAACCCTTTTCGAATCCCGCACTTTGTCTGGATGATCATTTTTTCGCGGATATCGTCGTTCATGCCGATTGCCCGGGCGAACACTTCCTCCGATTTGCCGCCGCCGTAAATATCCGCATGGTCGAATAAGTCCACACCGGCTTCCATTGCATTCTCAATGACATAAGCCGCGTCTTTTAAAGAAAGCTCACTCATCCGCATACAGCCAAGTGAAATTTCTCCTGCTTTAACATCACTGCCGCCTAACCTGATTTTTTTCATTGAAACACCCCTCGCATCTAAGTTAACTCTAGTTTAACACGCGATAACAAAATCTTGGCTGATAACGTTTTCTATCAAAATACTCACGAAAAACTTAAATGTTAATCTCTGAATGTAAATTGAACACCTATTAGGAATGTGAAAAAGAAATCCATCATTAGAGCAATTATCCAAAAAAACAGGAGAAATGTCACTTCAAAAAATGCTAGTTTTGTAATATGATAGGAAATTGAATACAAAGGATAGGAGGTTTGTTCATGAGGAAAAAAAGATTCAAGGGTATCGCCGCGCTATTTTTGATAATAGCGTTATGCGTAAGCCTGATCCAGCCAAAGGTTTCATTCGCAAGCGGGGATTCTGCCGATGAGACGACTGAGTTGCAAAAAGGACAGGCGGTAGAAGGGAAGTTTTCGGAACCCGGACAAATTCACTGGTACAAAATTACCCCTCATAAAGAGGATGTCTTCAAAGATACGCATATGAGAATAAAAGTATCGGGTGATCTCGGCATTGTAATGTCTGTTTACCCGGATGCGGAACGTGCAAAAAAAGACATCACATTTAGTAAATACCGAAGCATGATCGATGAAAACAATACATCCGAGGTTGATTTGCCTTATGCCTGGGAAGGGCCATACTATATTAAGGTGGAGTATGCAGGTACTGGCGATGAAGAGGAAAACGGAGCTCCAGGCAATTCTGATCAACCGTCCAGCGCTTCTTATTCCCTCAAGTTTGATGGCGTCAAGCTCCCTCCTTCCGAAGACCTTGGAGATGAAGGGGAATGCCCTGTTGAATTAAGTGCCGGAAAAGGAAAATCAGGCAAAGCGTTAGTGGACCAGCTACGCATCGTGCGGGACGGTCTGCTGGCAAAAACAGAGCAAGGGAAGAAACTAACCGATTTATATTATAAAATGGCTCCATACATAGCCGTGAAAATGATCGTACACAAGGATGCAAGAGAAGCGGTTTACAACAATCTTGTTCAACTGAAGCCTGTATTTAATGAATTGGTTAAATCAGGCGACAAAACGGATTATGTACTGACTGAAAAAGATGCAAAAGCGATCAATGAATTATATGGGATTGTAATGGACTATGCGCCAGAGTCGGCGAAAAAGGAGATTCAAGCCATAGCAGAACAAGTTGACATCGCCCACTTGAAAGGGAAGAAATTGTCAGCCGTTCTTGACCAGGCAGGACTCGTTGTTAAAGACTACGCGCAAAACCGGGTGATCGTCAAACTGAAAGAAGGGGCATCCATTAGCTCCTTAAACAAAAAAGCAAAATCATACAACATTCAATCGACAAACATCACCGCTTTACATGCCAAAGATGAAGTCGCAGGCAATCTTTACGTCATGAACGTAAATAACAATAGCCAGATGCAGGCGGCGAAATTGGACAGGCTGCCAGAAGTAGAGTTTGCAGAGCCTGTGTATCAATACCATCAATATTCAACAGATGTCCAATATGATTATCAATGGGCGCTAAAGAACAATGGAGGGTTTGGGAAACAAGGTGCTGACATTCAATATGAAAAGCTCCAGTCCCTCATCCACCAAAGAAAATTGAATGAAACGTTAATCGCTGTTGTCGATACAGGGGTGGACGCCACACTTACTGATTTGAAAGGCAAAGTGGACACCAATCTTGGAAAAAATTTCATTCCTCGCATTCCTACGAATGACGCGAATGATGACAATGGCCATGGTACGCATGTCGCCGGGATTATAGCGGCAGAAAGCGATAACGGCTATTCTATGGCAGGAATTCACCCGAAAGCGAAAATTATGCCTGTCAAAGTGTTGGACAGCTCTGGAAGTGGAGGTACAGATCAAATCGCCATGGGAATCAAGTATGCGGTCGACCATGGAGCGAAAGTGATCAACCTGAGCCTCGGAGGAACTCCAAGCAGGGTCATCGAATCGATGTTGAAATACGCGGCATCCAAAAATGTGACGGTCGTCGCGGCAAGTGGTAATGAAGGAACAAACATGGTAGGCTATCCAGCTTCATCAAAATACGCAATCGCCGTTGGAGCTACGAATCAACTGGACATTGTTGCGGATTTTTCAAATTATGGGCCGCAATTGGATGTAGTGGCTCCGGGAGCGTCCATTCCGAGCCTTTTACCAAACGGCAATGTCACCTATCTTGACGGCACTTCCATGGCAACGCCTCATGTTGCCGCAGTGGCAGGATTACTGTTAGCGGAAAACCCGAAACTGACCCCGGGTGAAGTGGAGCGCATTTTAACGCTGACAACAAACGATGTTGCAGTCGATGAGGTTGCACAAGGCGATTATGAGGACGGCAGTCCATTTAAGGCACCTCCGGGATTTGACCTTGCCTCGGGCTGGGGACGATTGAACGCTTTTAAAGCAGTGAGCATGGTTGAATTGAACTTTAAAGTGAACGAAATAAAAGATACGGATGCCTTTGTCACTGGATCAGCGAAGCCAGGAACGCTGATTACGGTAAAAAGTAAAAGCAAAACACTTGGTTCCGCAAAAGCGGGCGCCGATGGCCATTTTAAAGTGGCGATCAAGTATCAAAAAGCGAATGAAGTTCTTCATGTATTCGCTCAAAGCCCTGACCAAAAAGCAATGACGTCGGCAAAAATCGCCGTTCAAAAAAATCAGCCGCCGGCCAAGCCGAAAGTGAACACGGTTAGCGACCGTGACCAAACGGTAACCGGGAAAACGGTCGGAAATGCCGTTGTAAAAGTCAGAAATGCGGCGAAAAAAGTGATCGCCACGGCAAAAGCCAACAGTAAAGGCGAATTCAAAGTAAAAATTGCCAAACAAAAAGCCGGAACAACACTTTATGTGACAGCGACGGACGTATGGAACCGTGAAGGACAAGCGGCTAAAGTGACTGTAAAAGACAAAACGCCGCCCCATGCCCCGAAAGTCAATACGGTTGACGACAGAGACACCACTGTCACGGGAAAAACAGAAGCGAAAGCAAGCGTCATTGTAAAATATAAAGGGAAGACAATTGGCACAAAACAAGCTGACTCAAAAGGAATGTTCAAAGTAGCGATTAAAAAGCAAAAAGCCGGATCTGTTCTTTATGTTACGGCAAAAGATTCAGCCGGAAATACAAGCAAGGCAACGAAAACGACTGTAAAAAAAGCAAAGAAATAAAAAATGGCTGCCCGGACTTTTTTCCGCGGCAGCCCTTTTGTCTTTCGATTAGGAAATGATAAAACTTCATTGCTTATTTAGTGGGGATTTATTGACGGTAGAGGCCTTTTTTATACCGCGGGATCTGAAATTGTCCAGCAGAAGCAGCCTCAAGGACACTTTTCACGTTTGGGGATCTGAAAATGTCCGATAGAAGCAATCTCAAGGACATTTTTCACGTCCTGAGAGTAAAATTTGTCCGATAGAAGTGTTCTCAAGGCCACTTTTCATGCCCGGAGACCAAATTTTGTCCGATAGAAGCAATCTCAAGGCCACTTTTCATGCCCGGAGACCAAATTTTGTCCGATAGAAGCGATCTCAAGGACATTTTTCACGCCCGGAGACCAAATTTTGTCCGATAGAAGCGATCTCAAGGACACTTTTCATGCCCGGAGAGTAAAATTTGTCCGATAGAAGCAATCTCAAGGACGCTTTTCATGCCCGGAGAGTAAATTTTGTCCGATAGAAGCGATCTCAAGGACACTTTTCATGCCCGGAGAGTAAAATTTGTCCAATAGAAGCGATCTCAAGAACACTTTACATGCCCGGAGAGCAAAATTTGTCCGATAGAAGTGTTCTCAAGAACACTTTACATGCCCGGAGAGCAAAATTTGTCCGATAGAAGTGTTCTCAAGGACATTTTTCACGTCCTGAGAGCAAAATTAGTCCGATAGAAGCGATCTCAAGGACACTTTTCACGTCCAGAGAGCAAAATTAGTCCGATAGAAGCGATCTCAAGGACATTTTTCACGTCCTGAGAGCAAAATTAGTCCGATAGAAGCGATCTCAAGGACACTTTACATGCCCGGAGAGCAAAATTTGTCCGATAGAAGCAATCTCAAGGCCACTTTTCATACCCGGAGACCAAATTTTGTACGATAGAAGTGTTCTCAAGGACATTTTTCATGCCCGGAGAGTAAAATTTGTCCGATAGAAGCGATCTCAAGGCCACTTCCTGGAGAACTGCTTCATTGATGACTAAAATTCGTTAATTTCTCCGCCAATTTAACTAACGGGCAGTGCTGCTCAATGCGATAGTGGCGCCCTTCCTTTTTCAAATACCCTTTCTCACAAAATTGGGCAAGTACATGCAATAAATGCCGATAGGAGACGCCTAAAAAATCGCAAACGGTCACGTGCTTTTCCTTATAGACCCCTTCATCTGCGGTTTGCAAAATAAAATCCGCAAGCCGGTTCTCAAGCGGGAAGGCGAGACTTTGTGAATACTTTCCAGCCATATAGGTTGCTTTTATACTTAAAAACTTGGTGAGTTCTCGCAAGAATGTCGCGTCTTCTAGCATTCGCGTGCGATAGTGGCGAAAAGGGAGAGCAAAGCAAACGGTCTTCGTAGAAGCCTGTATTCCTTTTGTGTAGTACACTTCATTAACTAATTCCATTTCCCCGATAAAATCATTCGCATGAATAAAATTAATTAAAGAAACTTTCCCATTTTGATGCGTCACATAAATCTTTGCTCTTCCTTCAATGACATAAAATAAAAAATCCGGCCGCATACCTTCTTGAATGATCCATTCACCGCGCCCGTATTCATGCACTTGAATGAACTCTTCAACCGGAAAAGAAAACAAATGGCTAATGGAGTGTTCATCCAAATAGCGCTGCCTTTTCTCCTTTTTATAAATTTTCATGGCCCACCTCAAAAATAGGAGATATCTCATATTATTGTACGTTTCTCCATGATATCATGCAAACAATGGGGGGATACGGAATGAACACACAACATTGGATGAGCAGACAGTTTTTTAGCTTTTATATCACATGGGGCATTTTTCTGCCTTATTGGACTGGATGGATGATTCATGCAAAAGGAATTACGGTGTCCCAGGCGAGTTTGATCATGAGCCTGGGCCTGGTTGCCAGAGGCATTGCCACATTAGTTGCGTTCCCTTATTTTTCAGGGAAGTTCAGCAGTAAGACGTTATTGAATGTGATGGCCATCGGCACGCTTGGCGCTATTGTTTGCTGCGTTCCGGCAGATTCCTTTGCTAGCTTGCTTATGGCAACGTTGCTTTTGCATTTCTTTTACCCGACGTTGATGCCTGCTTTAGACAGCGCAGCGGGCGTCCTTGTCCAAAGCAATCAATTGCGGGACTACGGGAAAAGCCGTTCGTGGGGATCCATCGGGTTTGTCGTCGCCGGCATGATCTTAACCGTCTTTACAGGGGCATTTGGGGATAAAGTGATTGTATGGGCGCTTCTATTCGGCACATTGGCATTCATGGGTCTTGGCTTTATGCGCGCACCCGATGTTTTATCCGAGAAACCGCAAAGAGATCAACAAAAAAAAGGCGGCATGCTGAAATTATTTCATATCAAACACTTTGGCCTGGTACTGATTATTGTCATATTGCTACAAGCGGCCCACGCTTCTTATTACAGTTATGGCTATATTTTCTTGCAAGAAATCCATGCGCCGGTCTATTTAATTGGAGTGATTATTAACATTGCCGTGATCGCAGAAATCATTTTTTTCTTCATCGCAGACCGGTTCTTTCATCAATTTTCAGTAGGTTCCTTGTTGGCACTGGCGGCATTTGGTTCAACAGTGCGCTGGATTGCAGTATTTGCTTTTCCAAATGTCATCGTTTTCAGTATCGCGCAAACCTTGCATGCCTGCTCATTTGCAATGGGGCATTATGCGTTTATGAAATACTTAATCCAAAATATACCGCATGCGCAAATTCCGAAAGCGCAGGGCGTCTATTCGGCGCTGGCACTAAGCTGGAGCACTGCAGTTCTTACGATTTTTGGCGGCTTTTTATACGAAATTGAGCCAAGATACGCCTTTCTCGGGATGATTCTATGTACCATCCCATCGATGGTGTTTGCGCTTGTTTATCGGAAAGTTGAATACAAAAAGGAAAGTGCGGTTGCTATATAATGTTTAAACAAGCCGGAAGTCCCCATTCTTAAGCTAAATGAAAGGGCGGCTAACCAATGAAAATGGGATGTAAGAATATGTTGATTCGGACAACATTCTTACATCCTTCTTTTTCGTTTTTTTTGATCCCCGTAGCCATATTTGCATCCGACGGTTCGTAACGATTTTGATAGAGTGCCTGAAAGCTTGAGTGTTGATGGCTGTGCAAAACGACAAACATGAAGTGCTGGTTGCTGATCGAGAGGTGAATTTTTTCAGGATGTAGAAAATAATCAATTCATTCGCTACTTGCAGCATGATACAAAACTTTATCCCACGTTGTGATCCCGCCTAAAAACGTAACTCTACTTGTAATGCCGGCGTGGCGGCCAGATGGTCACCACGCACGGAATCAGCCAAAAATATACTAGAGTTATTGAGCGATTTCAATCGCAGGCTCTTAGATCGTCGCCTTTCGAAGGAACAAATACGATAGGGCCGCATAAATGCAGCTGGCAAGCAAGATCCATAAAACAAGCAGGTTCGGGTGATGGGCGATCCATTGGAAGATAGGAATCCACCATTGGAAATACGTGAAAAGAAGACTTAAAACGGTAAGAAGCAGAACTAACAAAACGAATAACCATAACATTCCGCTTCGGCCGAACCGTTGGTAGATGCTGTAGATAATAAACCCGGATAGACACATATGTGTCAGCAAAATAAAGAAAATCCCGAACTGCCAGATGATATTCGTGTTAAAAGCATTCAGCAAGCTAAAAAAGTGGATCTTGTATCCCCAGCCTCCCGTCAGGTCGCTTTCAATGAAAGAAAATATGGAAAGAATGGCGGCTGAAATGGCGCTTACGATCAAACTGACGGCCATCATACCAAGAAAATAGTCTTTTCTCCTGACGCTTAATCCCAGAGAAAATGGAAAGGTCTGGATCGGGATGGTAATGCCTGCGACAAACATGAAGATGAAAATAGATGCCACGCCTCCGGTATATAGCCCGCCTTTATCATTGACGAGGACGGCGATCAATAGATTCACCGCAAAGCTGAAAAGCAGAGTGGTCCATGGCAAGATCATCCAGATCAATTTGTACTTCATATGCATTTTCAATACTGGATTCATTGATTGATCGCCGCCTTTCTTTGTGAATTGTGATTGGTCAGGTGGATGATTAGCTGCTGCATGGAAACCGGGTTGATTTCCAATCCAAGCTCTTTAGCTTGCGAACGAGTTTTGGAGTTCAAGTCTCCCATTACAATCGCCTGGGCCATGCCGCCGATCGCTTCACGGCTTAATGTCTCTCTTCCAACCGTAAAAGCATCTACCTTTTTAGAAGGGCCAGCGACGCTAAATGCCCGTCTGCGAATAGCTTCCGCTTCCTCATTAATCATCAGCCTTCCATCGTCGATGACGAGCACATGCTCCAGCATTTTGCTCACTTCGTCAATTAAATGGGTCGATAAGATGATGGTCCGTGGATGCGTTCCATAATCCTCTAACAATCGGTCGTAAAAAATGCTTCTAGCGACCGCATCAAGCCCTAAATAAGGTTCATCAAAAATAGTAAGCGGCGCCCGGCTTGCAAGCCCAACGACGATACCAACAGAAGAAAGCATCCCGCGCGACAGCTTTTTGATTCTGCGTTTTACTGGAAGCCTGAAATCTTCAATAAGAGAGTCAGCATACTCCCGGTCCCAGTTAGGGAAAAATGATGAGCAAAGATCCAGGACGTCGGCAATGCGGAAAATGTCCGGGTACTTCTGGCTTTCTTTAATAAAACAAACCTGGTTTAATACTGAGCGGTTCTCATAAGGGTTTTCGCCAAACACTTTAATTTCCCCACTTGTTGGGAAAAGCTGGGCTGTGATCATTTTCATGACCGTCGTTTTGCCGGCACCGTTTCTGCCAAGCAAGCCATAGATTTTTCCCGCTTCGAGTGAAAAATTGACATCATGAACGACGGTGTGATGGCCATACGACTTTGTCAGATGATTCACTTCGATCACTTTATTCATCGATTTTGTCTCCTTTTTGAATCATTTTTGTTAATTCCTCTCTAGTGATGCCAAGCTTTTCGGCCTCATGGATCATTGACACCACATACTGCTCAAAAAAAAGTTCTCTCCGCTTTTTGATTAATTTCTCACGGGCGCCTGTAGCGACAAACATGCCTACACCTCGCTTTTTGTACAAAATTCCCTGGTCTACCAGCAGATTCACTCCCTTTCCTGCAGTCGCCGGATTGATCTGATAAAAGGACGCAAACTGATTCGTTGAAGGAACCTGTGATTCTTCGAGCAGCCCGCCTTCGATGATGTCATTTTCGATTCGTTCAGCAATTTGCACGTAAATAGGACGGCTGTCATCTATCAACGTTCCACTTCCTCCCTGGTTACTATGTTGGTTAATTACTTATGTAATTAACTATAGAGGGTGTGAGATGATTTGTCAATGGATGAATTGCCTGATTTTTTTAGAAGGAAAAAATTATATTAAAACCTTCTTTGAAACTATAATTCAACTTCCCCGCATATAATTTGTCAATGGAACAACGAGGCAGGTGGGGAGAACGTGGACATGTAGCCGGAAATACGATCCGTTTTTACTGCGCCAAAATACAGGAAATGAATCACCTGTATTACTGGCACGGCCTGGATGAAACCCAGGCAAGAGCTGGATGGATAAATGAAGCGCTGCAAACGATTAACGCCGCATTGGCGTTTTATCCATCAAGAGAGGAATTCTTAAAGAAAAGTATATTTTTGACCTTGCTTATAAGGGGAAAAACTATTTGTCTGAACTATATAACAGGAATGATTGAAGGCTGGGTCAATCCTTTATCGGGGCTATATCCGATTGATTTTGACAGGGACGGCACGAATGAACTTGAAGCGCATCCAAAGATAGCGGGGAGGTACTCGGATATATGCAGACCGTCTTGAAATGGAACAGGCGGGAGTTTGCTGCTGAGACAAAATGTCGCCATCTTCGGAGGGGAAGTGTAGCTGTTTTGAACCGTTTTTATGTTCAGCAGAGAGTAAGCAACTAAAGGAGGGGCATATGTTTTTCATTATGGCATCGTTCTTGCCCATTGTATTTGTCGTAGTTCTTATTTTTATGGTGATGTATGCAGTCAAACAAAAAGATAAAGGGAGAGAAAATGTGTTGAAGCACGTTTATATTTATTTAGTCTTATTCGCCACGTTGATGATGACGATAGGAGGCGGGATTTCCATTTTTATGGCGGTCTCTGATCTGGTGAGCCCTGCCGGCTATTACCAGAGTTTTTCGGAATTTAAAGAAATGAAGAGTATGGACAACAAAAAGCAGCATGCAGATGAAGCAGAATGGCGGGATGAGTACCAACAAATGGTTCAAGACGAAAAAGATCGAACCAAAGACAGCGCGATGAATCAATTGCTTAAAAGCTTCGGATTTATCGTCATCCCGCTTCCAGTATTTCTCTACTTTAATCGCATGCGCAAGCAAACATAAAAGGGAATCCGGCGGCGATAGGTTACCACTTCTTCACTGAACAACCTCCATTTTAGGCGGCTAAAAGAACGAATCGGCCGCCTTTTCAGCTTCTTTAATAAGCCTATATCCCACTATGCTATCGGGTACTGCGATATTCATCAAGTATATAGAGCCCTTTCTTCTCAGCTGCTTTCTTGATTAGACATAATTCATCGCGCATTCGATCCGACAGAATCCCTTTTTCAATATTTTTTTGAATCTCTCGATAAAATTCTTGTAAGAGATCAATAGGCAACTCCTCATAAAGTCGAATGATCATCACCTCTATTGGAAAATGCTTCTTCTTTCCTTCATAAATAGTTTAACATTTTAGGGAAAAGTTTGCTTCATTGTTTTTGCTTTGTACTGTCCGGGTCAAAAAAGCAAAATAATAGAAGTCTATGAATGAAAAAGGTTGCCCACTGGCAAATGCGCTTCATACAAGCCCTTGATCACCTCTTTCATGAACCTCTCTCTTTTTAAAGATAATCTTATCCTTCCGCCCACTCATTCCCCCTTTCTCTTATTGTTTGGGAAACACCTGTTTTTCACAGGAACAACCCTTTGGAAAATGAATAATTTGGTTGTGTAGAATGCTTAAACCATTTTAGCAATGTTGGACGGACGAAAGAGGGAGGAGCATGGACTTACAGACCATTAGCTTATGCATGATTGTAAAAAACGAAGAAGCCATTATCGGAAGGTGCCTTGATTCGGTAAAGGATTTAGTAGATGAAATCGTGATTGTTGATACTGGATCGGATGATAAGACGATGGAAATTTCCAAACAGTATACCGATTATGTATACCCGTTTGAATGGAAAGATGATTTTTCTCTCGCCCGCAATTATTCTTTTAGCAAAGCGACTAAAGATTTTATTTTTTGGTTAGATGCCGACGATGTAATGCTAGAAAACGACCGGAAAAAATTCAAGGAACTTAAAGAGCGCCTGAATGATTCCATAGATGCCGTATCAATGAATTACCATTTAGCGTTTGACGATAAGAATCAAGTGACACATAGTTTGCGAAGGAACCGGCTGGTAAAAAGGGAAAGGAAGTTCAAGTGGATTGGCGCCGTTCATGAATATCTAGAGGTGTATGGAAACATTGTAGAAAGTGATGTCAACATTACACATAAAAGCGTGAAAACGGAAAAGACGGACAGGAATTTGAAAATTTATGAATCGATGATGGCAAAAGGGATCGATTTTTCCCCTAGAGATTTATATTACTATGCAAACGAATGTTTCGAACATCGGCTTTATGATAAAGCCATTCAATCGTATATGAAGTTTTTAGAGTCGAAAAGAGGTTGGGTTGAAGATTGCATTGCGACTTGCGGAAAGCTTGCAGATATCTATTTAGCCAGAGGCGACCATGAGAAAGCTGTGCACTATATTGTAACATCTTTTGAATATGACCTTCCGCGAGCCGATCAGTGCTGCAGGCTCGGTTTTATTTACCTTGCACAGAACCAGATTGAAAAAGCGATATTTTGGTATGACCTTGCGACAAGGCTGAACATCGACAAGATTAAACAAAGGGGAGGGCTTATCAACTATAGCTGTTATACCTGGCTGCCCCATATTCAGCTCTGTGTCTGCTATGACCGGTTAGGAGAGTATCTGCTGGCGTACGAGCATAATGAGAAAGCACGGTCATATGACCCGGATAACGCTTATGCGAAGTACAACAAATCGTATTTGGAAGAAAAACTGAGACAAATGGGAGGAAATCATGCCGACTAGTTGGTATCAAGCTGTTTCGCAACTTATAGACCTGGTTGTCCAGGACAATCCTCAGTCGATATTGGATGTAGGGGTAGGCTTCGGAAAATACGGGGTATTGCTGCGGGAGGCGCTGGATATTCCGCATGAAAGGTATTCGAAAGAACAATGGCAAGTAAAAATAGACGGTGTTGAAGGCTTTTCCGGGTACCAAAACCCTATCCATTCGTACGTTTATAACCAGATGTATTATGGAAATATCGTCAATCTCATTGACCAATTAGGGAAATATGACACGATTCTATTAATTGATGTTCTGGAACATTTTCAAAAAGACGAAGGCTTAAGGCTCATTGCAAGCCTGCTAGAACATGCAAACAAGTCTTTAATCATTTCCACGCCCATTTATCCGGGAGAGCAAAAGGAATATATTGGAAACCAGCTCGAGGAGCATAAAAGCAGATGGAGCATCGTTGATCTAGTTGAATTCGATTGTAGTTATCAAAAATTAGATATTGGTGATAACGGGGCACATGTATTTAAGCTTTATCCGAATAAAAAAAGAAGTCCTGAAACCCTGTACCATCGCACTCTTACGGCTGACGCAAACATGAAATTGACAATCGGGTACCTTCTTCCGCATCACAATTTGACAGGCGGCCTCAAGATGTTGCTTCAGCAGATGAAATGGCTGCGAAAAAGCGGTCACCGTATTTATGCCTTTTATAAGGGCACAGGTGAAAAGGCTTTGCCATCCTGGTTTGAGTTGGAAGTTGATAAGGAAATCGTTGTCCCGCCCAATGACTCATTTGTCCATTATATTAAAGAATGCGATATTGCCATGGCGGGATGGATGAGCCAACTCCCTGAGCTAAAATCTTCGCCTGTCCCCATCGTTTATTGGGAACAGGGGTACGAATGGCTGTTTGGCGACATTCCTGAGTCAATGAATGTTTCAGCGATAAGGAAATATTTAAAGGAATGTTATGATACTTCCATCCCCATTATCTCCGTCTCATCCACCGTATCCAAACTATTGAAATCCCGTTTCCTTATAGACGCCCCGGTCATTACCAATGGAATCGATGTGGATCTATACCATCCTTCGAAGAAGAAGAAAAGCTCAAAAATGACGATTTTGCTGGTTGGAAACCCTGGATTATCTTTTAAGGGATTTGACGTTGCTTTAATGGCTTTGAACAATTTATGGACGGCAGGCCATTTGTTTTCCGTAGACTGGATTTGTCAATATCAGCCTGATCTCCATGCCCCATTTCCGTTAAATTTTATCGTTCAGCCAGATCAAAAGAACCTGGCGGATATTTATCGAACGGCTGACATTTTCATCTTCACTTCATGGTATGAAGGGTTTGGAATGCCACCGCTTGAAGCGATGGCTTCTGGAGTCCCTGTCATTTCAACAAAATGCGGGGGAGTGGAAGAGTATGCCCGCTCCGGACAAAATTCCATTTTAGTTGAACCAGGCGATGTTCCTGCATTGACCTGGGCACTTTCCTATCTCATTGATCATCCAGAAGTAAGAAATGAATTAGCCGAAGCTGGAAGGAATACGGCACTTCAGTATAGCTATGGCAATGTCATCAAAGAATTGGAGGATTATTTGCTAACGAGCATTAGACGCTAAAATTCCAAAAAGTACAAGTCTCACCATAAGCTCGATCAGCTTTATGGTGGTAATTCCTTATTTCTCTAGTACCCTTTCAGCCAATAAAGTTCTTATTTTCAAGAATCCATTTTCGCCTGTGAAAAAATAGAAGCAAACTTCTCTAGTGTGGTAGTGTGGTGCTATTTTCATGGCATTTGGACAATAAACAATGGAGTTCCGACAATAAATCATTTCCATCGGACAATAAATGGCCTGAGTCGGACAATAAAATGAGTAGTTTTTTCGCTTATTGTCCAAAAGTAAGATGTTATTGTCTAAACCGGATGACTTATTGTCCAAATAAGAGCACTTTTTGTCCGAGAACGAACTCATTTTACATCATGTAACGATTCGTGATCGTTTTTCCTCATTTCACAGATCCAACGAGGTGTTCTTAAAATAACGAATGTTCGATTACTGAAATTCAAACTATTTTTCTAGAAGGGGCACTAGAAACTATCCCTTTATTGACGTCGTAAAGATGGGCTTGCCATCTTTTCTGTTTTAAAATGGCGATTTTTCAAAACTAGACAAACAAATTAATTGAAGAGGGTATAGATAAAATCCAAACAAAACCAACCCTAAATTTATATATTAAGTAGTATACAATTTATGGTAGGGTGAATGGGGAGAAATGAAAAAAAAATCAAGAAGAACAAAACTTATTAAAAATAAGGAAAAACGAAGAAAAGAAGAAGCTATTGATAACCCTATAGATGATTTGGTTTCTGAAATTGTTAATTTAATAACATTATTATTAAAACTTTCATTATGCCCTATACTTCCTTGTTACCCAAGTGGCCCTACCGGACCAACAGGTGCAACTGGACCAACGGGAGCAACAGGATCAACAGGAGCAACAGGATCAACAGGAGCGACGGGGCCAACCGGAGCCACCGGGCCGACCGGACCAACAGGAGCGACCGGGGTCACTGGATCAACAGGAGTAACCGGATCAACAGGATCTACTGGAGTCACTGGTGCAACCGGACCAACAGGAGATACAGGTCCAACCGGAGCAACTGGGGCGACTGGTCCAACAGGGGCAACTGGAGCAACCGGAGTAACTGGAGCCATCGGACCAACAGGAGCCACCGGAGCAACCGGGATCACTGGAGCAACAGGAGCAACAGGAGCTACAGGAGTAACCGGAGCAACGGGGCTAACCGGAGCAACGGGGCTAACCGGAGCAACCGGGATCACTGGAGCGACAGGACCAACCGGAGTAACTGGATCCACCGGAGCAACAGGACCAACAGGAGCGACCGGGGTCACTGGATCAACAGGGGCTACAGGAGTAACCGGAGCAACTGGAGCAACAGGACCAACAGGAGCGACCGGAACACCATTTAGTTCCTATGGTTATGTTTACAATACTGGTGCTCAAACTGTTAATCCAAGTGCAGATGTTTCATTTAACACAAATGGCCCTATGGCGGGGGGGATAGCCCACCCAACTAGCACGACGATTACTGTTGCCAATGGCGGGGATTACCTTGTGATTTTTGAGGTCACGCCAATGATTACCGGATCTAATACTTCCGCAGCTTATGCTATTGTATTAAATAATGTAGTTCAAGCTTCCATCCGTTATGGGCAAATTGGGGCAAATAGTACTAGTCCTAACCTTGTTGGTGCAGCTATTTTAACGATTCCGGCTGGATCGACATTGTCCCTTCGCAACATAGGAACAACTGCCGATCCACTTGAAGCAACTATAGAGGGTGCAGCAATTATTAATGCCTCTTTGCGATTGTCAAGAGTTGGTTAAGAATGAAGGATGGGGATGCTCATGCGGCATTTCAATTCATTCGAACTTCGGAAAACCGAAAACCGCTTGTTCTATGGATAATGCAACAAAAATGGAATATAAGTTAATTGTTGTAGCATAAGCCATCCATGCTTTTCCAGATAGAAAACCTCGAACATCGGCTAAAATAGCCGAATTCGAGGTTTTATTGTTCATATTGCTTTCTACAGGGCTCACTTTGTTATCTTTTAATTGACGAATAGCATTCAACTTTTTCATTTTACTTAATGCTTTACGTTCTGAGCGAAATTTGTGCCTTTTGTATTTGTTTTGTCTGCCGTTACCAAAAAACGCGTATTTTTTCATCATCAACTTCTGTTCCTTCAATAGTAGGAATGGTGCCCTCCACTTACCAGACTTTTGTACGATTCGGAGTGTTCCTAACTTGTATTTAAGCAAATCGAAGTTTCGATTCTTTTCTTTTTATCCACTAACGAAGCACGAATAGGGGTTTTCATTACTTTTCTTATTAACCATGTTGGCATTGAAATATAAGTTAAATCAAACGAATAATTTTGATTGTTCCAAATGCAGATAGGCTTTTTCAAAACAGGAACAGTCGTGAATGTGCTTTTCTTCGCTTTCTTAAGAGACTATTTGCGGAGGTATTAATGGTAATGCGGGAAGTGTGTATAGCCATAATGACAGTGTTAAAACGCTTCACTTTTTATTTCTAGCAGAATTTCTTCTCGTACACTTGCTGATAAAAAAAGTCAACATCCCAACTTTTAAATCATAGAAAAAAATTAATCGATTTGTCCGTTTCAAAGTCTCTCTTACAAACATTTAATAGATTAAGAGGGGGTGAGATGAATGGGGAAGAAAAACTGTAAAAAAGTGATTTACTGTAAGCCTGAATATATTTATTCGGACACATATACCGAAAAAGAAGTAATTTATGTTCATCCTATCAAACGCATTAACCGAGAGCATATCGAATATGTTCCGCGTCACGTTTATGAAGAGGAAATAATCAATGAAGTGATCGATCCAGGTGAGCCAGGTGCATGCGGATGCGAAGATGGCAAGAAAAGAAGCAGTGGCAAGAAGAAAAGTTCTGGAATGAAAAGAAGCAGTGGAATGAAAAGAAGCACCGGTAAAAGAAGAAGCTAATCCAATTACGCAATCCGCCTAAAAACACCCCAATGTTTTATTAAATCCGTCTCTTTAGAGGCGGATTGTTTGTTGTTTTAAAACAAGAGTCAATGTTACAGCTGTCAGTCCATAAAATGAAGGGATCGCCTGAGGTGGCCATCCCTTTGGTTTGCGAACAATTGAGGATTGAATAAAACTATCTTTTCTTCTTGCAGCAACAACAATTTCTTTTTTTCTTTTTCTTGCATTTCTTTTGATTATCATGAAAATCGCATTTGCCCGGCTCGCCAGTGTCGATGACCTCATTGATCGTCTCTTCCACTTCAACATGACGTGGAACATATATGACATGTTCTCGATTAATGTGTATGACAGGGCGGACATAGATCACTTCTTTTTCTTTGCTTGTGCCGCTGCATTTAGGATGATGGCAAATGCGTTTTTTACCTTTCTTTTTTTGGCACATTTCTATCACCTTCTTTATTCTAGTAAATGTTGGAGCAACATGTTTTGGTACTGGCAAATCGCTCATTTTTTGTGGACTTTATACAACGTGTAATGCCTGGCCAAAGTTTTTTTATCGTTTTTTTAAAAAAAGAAAAGGATGAAAAGGAATATTGTCGAAAAGAAAGTCATATGATCCTATTAATAAAAATGATAGGAGGGGTTCTGATGGAATTCTATATGAGGTTGCCCGCGAAGGCTTTGCGGATGTTTTTTATTGAAATTAAGCGAAATTTAGATAGAGGCATAAACATAGACCTGATGAAAAAGGAATTGATCTTGATCCATGAGGCGGCAAGGGCCAGGGACATCAATTTATTTGTTCTGGGATCTGCCAGGAGGAAGTGTGGCTGCTAGGCAATGGGCTTGTTGCGGTCGCTCAACTTTTATCATGATTAAAAGAGAAGGGGGATTAGTATCTTCTTTTATTCAGGCAAGCGACCAACTTCCACTGAATAAACTGCATGATATTACTGGCAGGTTAGTATGCACTATAATTTTCCAGACTAATAGTTCGCAAAGTATAAATGTGCTACTAGCTAGATGAAAGAGAAAAAATACTGGAAGTAGCGTTTTTTTGTTGGCCAAACAGACATTACGTTCTGGTTGGCCTTTTCCGTTATTATATTGTGGGAATTGAAATCTGCATGAAAATAATTGATAAATAAAAAATTTGATTGAAATCTGAAGCTAAAAGATGGATAACATCAAAAAATTGATTGAAATCCACTCTGAGATAATTGATAAGCTAAACTTGCCGATCACAATAAAAATGAAGCAGTTCAGATTGTTGATTTCATGATCTTGATAAACTCTTTTGCCGCATGCGTCGTTTCCTCGAAGGAGTGGGCAATGATGCCGATATCGCGGGTGACTCCCGGATGAATGTCTTTCACGAGCAGCTGATGGGAAACAGAAGATAGCGTAAATGCTGAAATGACGCCGATGCCCAGATTGTTTTTGACCATGTTGACCAATGTTTCGGCATTTTGAACGGTTAAGTTTTCTTTAAACTCAATATCATTTTTTTGAAATACTTTTGCGATAGCGATTTCATGACCGCCTTTGCAAAATATCAATTCGTTGGGATAGGCTAGAAGATCAATCTTTTTCTCTTGATGCAATCGATGATGCCGCGGAATGATCGCCACCATATGGTCATTGCTCAATATTTCATGTTCAAACGGATCAAAAGGAGAGGAAACGATGCCGATATCTGCTGTACGATCTTCCACCCATTCTTTAATTTGATTGGAAGTCCCTTCTAGTAATTCGATGGCAACAAGCGGATATTTAGCCCTGAATGAGGCGATCGCCCGGGGCAAAATATTGGTCGATGCGGCTGGGAAAGAACCGACTTTAATCTTGCCGCTTAACAAGTTATTCTCCCGGTCGGCTACTTGATAGATTTTATTTTCAATTCCTTTTATTTGCCTCGCCAAAATCAAAATTTCTTTCCCGGCTTCAGTCAACATTAATCCCTTTAGCTTATCTCTAATAAATAACTTGACATTGAGGTCCTTTTCTAAATTTTTGACGGCCTTGCTTACTGCAGGCTGCGAGATAAATAACTCTTTTGCTGCTTCTGTAATATTCATTTTTTCCGCGACTTTCATAAAAATGTTCAAGTGATTCCTATTCATAACCAATCAGTTATGCCCCCTATAAAAATAATGTATTGGAGTTATCTATAAATATAGCATATGCTGTAGTCAAATCAATAAGAAAGGGGATTTCAGCATGTTCAACGTTTTTCTGGGCATCATCTCTGTCACTCTGATCTGGGGATATACATGGGTTACAATGAAAATGGGAATCAGCGATATTCCTCCGTTTCTATTTTCAGCCTTACGTCTATTCATAGGGGCGGTTCCTTTGTTCATCCTTCTCGCACTGCAAAGGAAAAAGCTCTCCGCAAGCAAGCGGGATTTTAGAAGCTATTTTCATATGAGCCTATTAATGGCGTTAGGCTATATGGGGATATTGACGTATGGCATGCAATTTGTCGACTCCGGAAAAACATCTTGTTTAGTGTACACAATGCCCATATTCGTCTCGGCCATCAGCCATTTCAAATTGAATGAGAAGCTTACCGCTTATAAAATAGGGGGATTGATTTTTGGCCTGATCGGGCTTTTGTCCATTTTAGGAAAAGATATCATAAATTTCGATTCTAACATACTATTTGGAGAGTCATTGGTTTTAATTTCGGCATTTAGCTGGGCGGCAGCGAATGTTTTCAGCAAACTGAAGTTCAAACATGTCGATGTCATCCATATGAATGCCTGGCAGCTGCTGATGGGGTCCGCCTTTTTATTCCTTTTCCATTTGCTCTTGGAGCCTGATCGTTCGATTGTGTGGTCTGGCCGGGCGGTATTGTCGCTATTGTTCAATGGCCTGTTTTCAACTGCCTTTACATTCGTCGTCTGGTTTTGGGTTCTGAAAAAAATGGATGCTTCGAAAGCTTCGATGGCATTAATGTTCGTTCCAGTTCTCGGCATCCTGTTCGGGTGGCTGCAACTCGGGGAGACGATAACAGTCGGCATCATTGTCGGCGCGCTTCTCATCTGCACGGGAATTTTTATGAACCTATATCCTTTTAAAGGCGCAAAGCAAAGAGGTGTATCATATGAAATGGCATCCTTCGAACAGCGTACTTGCCAGGCGGTCTCTGATTGCCGTGAGAATAATGGCGGGTTGTAACGGGAATTCAACAGATTGGATGAATTGAACAGGCAGTGTGATATATTAAACGATAACATTCATAAAGATGATGGGGTGAAAGGAATGGTTAGAAGGATATAGATAGCCTCCTGAAATCGAACTGTTGTTTATTTTAGGAGGCTACTTCAATCATGGGAGATGTTAAAAGATGAAACAAAACAAATACGATGATCCGAAATTCTTTTCCGCGTACGAGCAAATGCCGCGATCGGTCAAAGGTCTGGAAGCCGCGGGGGAGTGGCATGTACTACAAGCGTTGATGCCTTGCCTGAAAAATAAACGCGTGCTTGATTTAGGATGCGGGTTTGGCTGGCACTGCCGATATGCCCGCGAAGAGCAGGCAAGTTCGGTGGTCGGTGTGGACCTATCTGAAAAAATGCTGCAAAAGGCCCGCGGAAAAACGGATGACTCCCTCATTTCGTACATGAAAATGCCGATTGAAGACATCGATTTTCCGGACGCTTCCTTCGATGTCGTCATCAGTTCACTCGCTCTTCACTACATCAAGTCGTTTGCAGCGATTTGCCAAAAGGTGCATGCTTGTTTGGCGCCCGGGGGACGTTTTCTTTTCTCTGTTGAACATCCCATCTTTACGTGCCTGAGCACACAGGATTGGTTCTATGACGAAAAAGGGAATCGCCTGCACTGGCCGGTGGACGACTATCAAGCAGAAGGCGTGCGGGAGACGACCTTCTTAACCGAGAACGTCATTAAATATCATCGCACTATTTCCACTTACATCAATGACTTGATCGAAGCCGGCTTTACAATAAAAGCAGTCAAAGAGCCCTTGCCCTCCGATGAAATGCTTAAGGCTAATCCCGAAATGGAAGATGAAGCCCGCAGGCCGATGTTTTTAATTATCTCGGCTGAAAAGAGAGAGCTATTTCGGCAATTTAGTTAAAAACGTTCCTTTTTTTAAACTGTATCCTGGACTTAGGGTACAGTTTATTCATTTATTGTCCAATATCAGTCTTTTATTTTCCGAACTTCGAATTTTATTTTCCAAACTCCATATTTTATTTTCAAAAACACGGAAAGGTGTATCCAATCCTTCAGTTACCAGCGCCTATGCCGGCTGGCCATGATCCCGCAGTTGTCGTTGGTGTACCTACGGTGGAATAGGTATCCGGAATATAGCTTACATGGTATGGGTGCACTGGGTAAACATATGGATTATGCCAAAACCAATAGGGTGAAGGCGGGAAGTAGAACTGCCGAAATGGGAGATCGAAGTAGATCATTTCGCACCTTCTTTAACGATTATTTGTTAATAACAGAGTATGTTGAGATGGTCATTGTTGCTCATGAACGAGCTCTCTAAAGATGGCCAGCATTTGCCCTTCGTCGAACTCCACCTGTAATGAATTCCTAAGAAAAAATTAAGAAATCTCTTCGCTAATTCTTAAGAATCGATCTCTATACTTAAAGCTATCTTACAGAATGAGAGCGAGGAGATCGTTGATGCCATTCATTACATTCTTGTCCCAATTTTTAAAGCATCCGAAAAATACCGGAGCCGTTGCGCCAAGTTCCAAACGATTGGCGCAAAAAATGGCGGAGGCCATCGATTTTGAAAAAGCCCGCTGCATTGTCGAACTTGGAGCTGGAACTGGGTCATTCACCGAAGAAATCATAAAGAGGAAAAAGAAACATACGAAGCTCATTTTAATTGAAATCAATGAAGTCTTCTTCAAGGATCTACAAAAACGGTATGGAGGCGCCCCGGGCGTTGTCGTCATCCATGGTTCGGCTGAAACTATTCAAACGTACATCAAGGAGCTCAACATCGAGAAAGTCGACTTTGTATTGTCCGGCTTGCCGTTTACTTCTTTGCCTGCCGGAGTATCGTCGCGCATTTTAAGCAATGTCATGGACGCATTAGAGGAGAACGGAAAATTCATCACTTTTCAATATTCTCTCGTTAAAAAATCCTTTATCCAGCAATTCTTTCAAACGATCAACGTCAAAAAAGTCTGGCTTAATTTCCCTCCAGCCTATGTGTTTTATTGTAGAAAAAAGAACGGGAGGGCCGAAAATGGAGCTGCATGAGCTATTATCCAATATTCAGGACTATGGTTATGGCGCATTATTTTTCTTTTTATGGCTCGGGATTGCCGGAATGCCGATCCCGGATGAAATGGTTGTCATGAGCGGGGGATTGGTTTCTTCGTTAGGCTATTTAAAGCTGTTTCCCGCCTTTCTGTTGACATACCTTGGCGTGGTGTCGGGACTTTCTTTAGGATATGTGCTCGGGAAGGCGTTCGGCTCGAAAATCCTTGATCGGCTAGTAAAGAAGAAAAAGGCTGCTTACCTTTTAAAATCTCAAGAGCTAATTGGCAAATACGGGCATTTTGCGTTGATCATCAGTTATTTTATTCCTGTCATTCGGCATATCATCCCTTATATTGTCGGAATTAACAACATGCCGTATAAAACGTATGCGTTGTATTCGTACAGTACGGGATTGGTCTGGACGATTCTCTATTTTGCCCTCGGCTTTGCTTTCGGGGATAATATCGGGGCGATTGTCGAATTCGTTACGAAGTATGGCCTTGTTTTTGGCGTAATGGCAGCGGCTTCTTTCTTTTTTTCATATTTAACTATACAGCGGAAGCGAAAAATGGTAAACATAGGTAGAGTGCCAAATAATGATCCAGCAAAGGTTTCATGTGAATGATAGATAAAGAGAAAAGATCAGCTTTGCCCCTTTTCCGTGAAAAGGACGTAGACGAATAAGTTTGTTTTTAGATGAATAATTGATTATATTCGACGAATAAAGGTCGTTGCATGATTTTGGGGGAGTCGATATGGGAAAAGAAACGATACTTGTAGTAGATGACGAAAAGGAAATCAGGGATCTGATCGCCATCTATTTAAAAAATGAAGGATATGACGTATTGCAGGCCGCAGATGGAGTAGAAGGCCTGGAGAAATTAAAACATAATGAAGTGCATTTGGTTGTGTTAGACATTATGATGCCAAAAATAGACGGCATTCACATGTGCATGAAAGTCAGGGAAACGGGCGATATACCGATCATCATGTTATCGGCGAAAACGCAAGATATGGATAAAATATTGGGCTTGACGACAGGGGCAGATGATTATGTAACAAAACCCTTTAACCCGCTCGAACTGATGGCGCGCATTAAATCGCAGCTCCGCCGGTACTTAAAAATGAGCGGAGCCACCGTGCAAAATGAAGACGAAATTGAGGTCGGGGATATGAAAATCAATGTATCGACACATGAAGTGACGGTTGACGATCGAAAAGTGAAATTAACACCGCGGGAGTTTTCCATTCTGGAACTACTTGCCCGAAACCGCGGCATCGTATTCAGCGCGGATCAAATTTATGAAAGAGTATGGGGGGAGCCACCCTTTCAATCCGATAATACGGTGATGGTGCACATTCGAAAAATCCGGGAAAAAGTAGAAGAATACCCAAGAATGCCAAGATATATTAAAACAGTATGGGGAGTGGGGTATAAGATTGAGAACGATCATTAAGTGGCTAAATAAGCTGTTCGGAAAAATGATGATGAGCATTCGCCAGAGCATCAGAATTCAGCTGATTACTACGTTCGTTGTCTGCGCTTTGGCGGCTTTTCTTGTTTCTAGGGCGACCGTGCCCATTTTCGAAACCATGAATCGGGAAGCGACGATCGATTATAGCGGCGGCATGCAACAAATTAACGATCGGGCGCAAATGGTGGCAGAGCAGGCGGCACAGCAAAATTCAACGGAAGCCATCAAAGCGATTATAGATGAAGAAAACGGGCTGCTTGATGAAGGACAGGATGCATTGAAAGTGCTTGTCACGGATGAGGAGGGAAAGGTGTTATATAAAACGAAACAGGCACACGAAGAGCGGATGAACCTTCATGATATGATCAAAAGTGTCATGTCATTTGCCATCAACCATCCAGCATACGCAGGCGGAGGAAGGACGGTGGAAGAATCGCGCAAAGAATTCATGACATTTTACCCCGTCACGATCAAAGGGAAGAATTTATATATGTTTGTCAGCGGCATACCAGAAGGGGATGTCATCTATTCGACGAGTGAAGGGCCCATTCCAATTTTCATCGGGCTTTTTGTGTTCTTTTTTTCATACTTTTATATAACGAAGCGGAAAATGAGGCAGATTGAAGCGATGGCTCAAGGCGTCAAAGAGATCGCAAAGGGAAACCTCGCCCATCGGATTGAAAAAAAGGGAGAAGACGAAATCGCATCATTGACGGAGAATATTAATCATATGGCCGAAGAGCTTATGAAGAAGATAGAAAAAGAGAGGAAAGTGGAGAGGCAAAAAAATGAATTGATTACGAATGTCTCTCATGATTTAAGAACTCCGTTGACTTCCATCATGGGCTATTTGCGCTTGTTGTGCGATGGAAAATACGAAACGAGTGGGCAGCTACATGAGTATGCGAGAGTTGCCTTTTCAAAGTCCGAACAGCTGAAAAACTTGATTGAAGATTTATTTGAGTATACGAAGCTTACGAACGAAAATATCGCCTTCGACCGGCAAGAAGTGTGCATGAATGAACTTCTTGGCCAGTTGATTGAAGAGGTGGTGCCGCAAGCAGAGGAGCACGGCCTGTCCATCGTAAAAGAGTTTCCAGATGAGCGTCTCTACGCTGTTGTCGATCCGGAGAAAATGGTGCGCGTGTTTGACAATTTATTGATGAATGCCATCAAATACAGTTCAGATCAGGGGGAAATCCATGTTTCCTTAAAGAGGGAGGACAACGGCCTTCAAGTCTCCGTTGCTAATCAAAGTGAAGCATTTACGGAAGAGGAGCTAGAGAATCTGTTTGAACGGTTTTATAAAAAAGATCAAGCAAGGAGCAGAATCGAAGAAGGCTCCGGCCTTGGCCTTGCAATTGCAAAAAGCATCGTCGAAAAGCAGGAAGGCAACATTTGGGCGGAATATCACGACGGAATTGTTCGGTTCATCATTCATTTACCGATGGTGAATTGACGATTAAAAAAAGAAAACAGGAAGCGAATCCATTTTGATTCGCTCCAATTTTGTTAATGAACATTTTCATGACTTTAAACCATTCACTTCAAGGGCTGCCCTTATGCCTGATTCAATGGCAGCCTGTGTCCAGCCGTGGATCAGCGTTGTGTGGCTTCCGGCAAAATATACTCTTCCTTCTGGTTTTGTAATAAACGGGTAAAGATCGGATTCCTGTTCCGGAGTGTACATAGGAAAGGCGCCAAGAGAATAAGGATTTAAATCCCAGTTCCATGAGAACCCTGATTCAAACTCAGAATATACCTGGTTTCCACGTATAAATGAAAGATCGAGCAAGGCATTCTGGATCCGGTCACCTTCAGGCAACCCATCCCATAATGCGGCTTCCGGTCCCACGGTATAACTTGCCAATACCATTGCCGGTCCAGATGAGCCGATTCCATGGCTTGGGTAATAGGTAAAGCGAATTGGAAGATCGGTGATTGATTTTCCCCCGTACTGCCCTTCCCGCTCCCAGAACCGGCTTTTGAACTTGATTCCGATCTTTGTAGCGGGCATATAGTGGAGCTCCCGAATGACTTTCCACTTATTATGCGAAAAGGAGTGGTACGGCTCCACTTTCACAAATCGTAGCGTTGAAAAGGGAATGGCGATGATGGCGATGTCCCCGGTGATTTGGGAATAGTTTAACGTATCTTCATGGCGGCAGTAGATGGTGACCTTGTCTGTCTCTTGCTTGATTTTGACCATCTTTTGCCGAAAATGAATGTTTTCTTGCAGCTGGGGCAGAAAAGCCCGGGGAAGGTGATCGTTGCCTCCTGTTATTTCATAAAATTGAGTGGAATTCTGGAAAATCATCATCGATCTTAGCGCTTCAATAAGGGATTTCTCGAAAAAGCCTTCCCAATCCAAAAGAACCCCGATTTCTTCAACCGCTCCGCTAGAGAGGGTGGTCCCGAAGGTATAATGGTAATTTCGCAGGAAATCCGCCGTTGAGTATTGCTTGAATTCGTTGGCGATAATCGGCCAATTTTTTTCCGGATTTTTCTTAATGAAGTTGATGATCGGCGCTGTCGCCAGCGTCAATAACTCTTCGGAAGATTTCCCTTGCTCGCTTTTCGCTTTGGGGTAACGTAAAATTCTCGGGTCACTTTCATATTGATCCAGTCTTGTTCGAATGCCGTTGGCGTAAATCAAATCGGTCGGCGTTCGGTTAATAAATTGGTTAACCTTTAAATTGAATTTTCTTATGTACTCGAACACTAAATAATGTGTAGAAGGAAACCGCATCGCTCCCATCTCCAAATACAGTCCGTCTTCAGGGTTGCGAGCTGTGAAAATCCGTCCACCCACTCGATTGTTTGCTTCAAGAAGGATGACTTGATGTCCGGCCTCCTTTAGTAGGGAAGCAGCGACAAGTCCAGATATTCCAGCGCCGACAATGATGACCCTTTTCGAGTGGTCAGCCTTTCCAATTCCATTTCGTATAGCCGATACCATTTGATCCTCAGTGATTCGAGGAACGATGTAGTTGGACATGTCAATAGGCACCCCATTTCAAATTCGCTATTACCATCCTATTCCAGAAGGAGATTGCCGTATGAGAATTTTTATGATTTTTTTCTGACCATAGGCTCATAGGGTGCGAGTCGAAAAAGGCTAACGAAAATGTGAATAGCGCTGACGATCGTTGCCGCGCTTTTCTATCTGTATCTTAAAGTCCTGTTTGTCGTTTTCTTTTCGTTTATCCCGGATCATTGAGCTTCAGGATCAATGACAGTTGTATTTTAGCAAATATCTTTCCTTGATGATCGCTTGATGGTGCAGTTCATGTCCGGCAATAATGTATGCTAGCGCACGCGCGGTAAGGGGTTGGTTTAAAACGGTGCCCGTGCGCATCCATGCATTATCGGGAAGGCAGGAGAGCAATGAAGAGGTGCAATTCCGCACAATTGAAAAATCTGAAAGCACGTCCTGAAAATCAAGCTGGCTGAAATGGGCGTTTGCCATATATAAATCTTTATCAAATGGGGTAAAGGAAACAGCATCTCCACGGGCAATGGCAAGAACGTGATAACTGAGCGTGCGTTCAACATCCGCCATGTGGCCGAGTACTTCTTTCAGACTCCATTTTTTCGCTTCATATCGGTACTCACCTTGTTCCCTGGAGATATCCTGTAGTAAATTAGCCGTTGCTTCTTGTTGGCTCTTTAAAATATCAAGTAACTCTTCGTCAGGGACAAGTTCTATGTACCTTTCAAAATAAGGATGGTATTCATTCTTTTTCGGACGTTTAAGCATGATCGCCACCTCCGTGTTTTTATAGTTTCATAGTACCTTATCTTTATAGATATGTTGACTATCGCATCATTTTGTACAGATTCATTTTGCGTTTGATCATAGCCTGGTACGACATAAGTTGATCATCCCTTCCAGCCACTTTCTTACAATAGCGTTATTCGAAGCCTTTGACGATAAAAGCCCCTCGATTTTCAGTATTTGAAAATCGAGGGCTGATGAAAGGGATTTATATGACCATCTTTACCCCAAACCCGATTAATAATGCTCCGGTGAATTTTTGAAAGACTTTTTGAACTTTAGTTCGCCTCATCCATTTTTTTACGTGGCCTATTAAATAAACAAGGATTAAAAACCATCCCACGGCGATGAAGGTCAGGATGAATCCTAATCCAATCAGTTGATGGGTTGTGTTTCCATGAAGATTAATGAATTGAGGCATAAACGTGACATAAACCAAAACCGTCTTAGGATTGAAAATATTGCTGATCGCCCCTTGCAAATAGGATTCTTTATAATGATGGGCAGATGGCCTGGTGATAGAGCGACTGCCATTGGCTTGAAAAGACTCCAGTGAAATGGCGCCTTTAGAGAAAAATGCCTTTATGCCCAGGTAAAACAAGTAAGCAGCCCCTAAATATTTGATTGTGTTAAAAAGAAATAAGGAATGTGCGATGACGACTGACAGGCCGAGAACAGAAATGACAGTCCAGAACGCCAGGCCAGTTGCTATCCCTAGAATCGTGCAACGTCCCGCTTTTGTCCCGTAATTAAACGTATTTTTCATAATAAGAATCGTATCCGTGCCAGGCAACATCGACATCATGAGGGCCATTATGACATAAGCAAGCAGGTTATCCATTTTATCCTCCTTTATTCAAGTGGCTCATCAAAAAAGATGATGAGCCAAGCCTTGTATTTCAATAGTGTTCACGTGCCACTTTTTCAAAACTTTTCATATACTGTTTTGGCGTTAACCCGACAAGGCTTTTAAAAAATTTAGTCAAATGGCTTTGATCGCTGAATCCTGTCAAAAAAGCGACTTCGATCGGCTTCATGCCTTGTTCTAAAAGCTGTTTTGCATGGTTTACCCGAATGGTTTCCAGGTAGCCGTAGGGGGAGATTCCTTTTTGCTTTGCAAAGGATCTTAATAAGTGATACTTGCTCCATCCTGTAAGAGCGCTTAAATCGTTAAGCGTAATCGCTTTTGCATAATTTCTCTCTAAATAATCGCATACATTTTTAATTTCTCGGGAAGTTTCAGAGACGAGCGGAAGGATTGCAAGGTCCGTATGCGACTGAATGAGCTTTTCCAATAGGGACAAAAATAATTCTTCTTTTATAAACTCGCTTTCATGCTGCAAAATTTTCAAATGAAGTTCTCTTAAGGTGGATGAAAGTTCACTTTTGAATAAAACGTTTTGCTTGAAGTATGGAAGGTCTTCATTTCCGTTAATTTCTATCATTGCCTTTTTCATGACTTCCGGCCTCACATTGATGCATCGATAATCGAGCGTTTTTCCGTCTATTTGTTCGCAACTGTGAGGGTCATAAGGGTTGAATAGCAATAAATCACCCGGATTGATCATGTATTCGCCGCCCCTGCAAATCAACTTGCGCTGCCCTTTTTCAATAAAGCCGATCACATAATAGTCATGAAAATGAGCTGGAAACTTCTGCATGATCCCTTTAAATCGGTAGGCTTCGATGTTTAAATCAGGATCAAGGCGACACGTTCGAATTTCATTTAACATCTAGCAATCCTCCTATCCCAATAGCCAATATAAAGATACCATTGATGATGAGAATTTTCTTGTATGATATTGCTCTTGCATGCAGCGATCCCAGCCTTGTTATTTGCTTATTTATATCGTATCATAAGATATATTCTCAAATAACGATATAAAAGGGGAGTCAGCATGAGCAAGGAAATTGCCCAATTGAACGAGTTATGGACGGATATTTATTATCGATTGCGCTATAACCATTCCGAAAAGATTACTCACCAGGCGATAAGGATCTTGCAAGTCATTCAAAAGGAGAGCGAAGTCGGGATCAAAGAGATCGCCCGGGCCATTCAAGTGTCCCATAACACTGCTTCAGAACACGTCAAGCGTTTATTGGAAAAAGGCTACATCGTCAAAACCCGAAGTGCTGCGGATGAGCGGAAAGTCATTCTTCAGCTGACCGCCGAAGGAAATGATATATTGCACCGCCATTCCAGCCTCGATGAAGAAAAACTCCGGCACCTTTTGTTTGAAAAAATGACAAAGGAGGAACGGCAGGCAGTTTTAGACGCATTTGCTTTACTGAAAGAGAGGGCGGATGATGTTTACTATCGTTAAAGTGATCGTATCAGCAATTATCATCGGAATCATTACAGAAGTCGCGCGGAGATTTCCTGATAAAGGAGGGGTCATTGCCGCTCTGCCAATCGTCAGCCTATTGAGCATCATCTGGCTTTACGTGCAAGGAGAGCATAAGGAAAGCTTGAGCAAATTTGCGTTAGCCGTCGTATCTGGCATCCCGGCAACGGTTGTTATGCTGGTGATTGTCGGAATATCCCTCCATCACTCGCTTAATCTTTTCATTTCACTAAGTTTAGGGATCGCAGGATGGCTAATCTTCTTATATACTCAAGATATGGTAATGAAGCATTTGTTTTGAAAAGTCAATAAAGAATGGGAGAGATGATGTATGTCACATTTTATCTGTACGACGTGCGGTGTCCAATATCCTGAAAGTCAAAAAGAACCTGCGGAATGTCTTATTTGCAACGAAGAGCGGCAATATGTGAACCCATCCGGGCAAGAATGGACGACATTGGAAGCCATGCAACAGAGCGGATTATACGTGAATGAAATTCTTCAAGAAGAAGACGGGTTATTCAGCATTACGACAAAGCCTTCATTTGCCATCGGCCAAACCGCCTATCTTATCCAAAATGAAGGGTTTAATGTATTATGGGACTGCATTACTTATTTAGATGAGAAAACGATAGAGGAAATCCGGCGTTTAGGCGGAATTCAAGCGATTGCGCTATCTCATCCGCATTACTATTCGACTCAGGTGGAATGGGCAGAAACCTTCAACGCTCCGATTTACATTCATGAGGATGATCGGGAATGGGTAGTGCGGCCGAGTGACAACATCATTTTCTGGTCGGGAGAGTCCTTTGAACTGGCCAGGGGCATTACTTTGCACCGCCTTGGCGGTCATTTTAAAGGAGGGGCTGTCCTCCATTGGGAAAGTGGCAATCAACATAAAGGGGTTTTACTAACCGGCGACATTATTCAAGTCGTTGCTGACCGTCGGTGGGTGAGCTTTATGTACAGCTATCCTAACCTGATCCCTCTTCCGGCGGAGAAAGTCAGGGAAATGGCGGATCACGTGAAAGACTTATCGTTCAACCGCATCTACAATGCTTTTCACCGGGTTGTGGCAGAACGGGCAGACGAGGCCGTCCAGAAATCAGCAGACCGGTACATAAAAGCCCTTGAAGGGACGCTTTTTACAACGTAATCAGGTTAAAATAGAAGAGCATGTTTAGCAGTAAACATTCTCTTTTTCA
>NZ_JBBHZM010000039.1:0-29790 GCF_049843615.1 Fictibacillus sp. Mic-4
ATTCAGGTGCTCTATCCGCCATTTCGGGTAGCTTATTTTACTCGTCGGTTGGGCGGTCAATCGTCAGCCCTTCGACATGCCGTTTGTTCATGAGCTTCGCTTTCTTCCGATTTTCTTTCGTTTCAAAAACGATGCTCATATCATAATTGTCCGGGTACAATTCTTTGCTTTCAATCTGAAGCTTTAACCGTTTTTTATGGACGATCAGCTTCTTCCCTTTGATCAAAACGCCTAATTCCCCTTTTTGGTTTTCGGGTTCACAGATGATGCCGCCTGTTTTTAAACTCGGCACATAGACCCGGTCCCCTATGGCAAAGGAAGTTTCGTCTTGCTTCTTTTGAGGCTTCTTTTTCCGAACTGGGGCTGCCTTTTTTATGGCGTCCTCCCTCACTTGTTGCAGATTACCTGTTCGAATGGGAAGTTGACGCGGCGTTTCAGTTGGATAGCCCTTCACTTCTTTATACGTTATTTCGTGGGCACGCTCGATAATTTTTGATTCCATCCCAAGCTTTAAGGCAATTGAAAAGGCCTGGCTTTGCCCGGCTTTTCCGATGATTAATCGATACGTCGGCCGCAGCGTTTCTACGTCAAATTCCATTGATCCATTTTCAAACCCTGGCGTATTTTTGGCAAATTCCTTCATTTCGCTATAATGAGTCGTTGCCAAAATGATGGCGCCACTGCGGTAAAGTTCCTCTAAAATGGAGATCGCAAGCCCCATTCCTTCTGCCGGATCAGTTCCCGCCCCTAGCTCATCCATAATGACTAACGTATTCGGTCCCGCTTCATCTATTATCGAAATGACGTTGGTCATGTGGGCCGAAAAGGTGCTCAAGGACTGTTCAATGCTCTGCAAATCGCCGATGTCGACAAGAACCGATGAAAACACATTGAATTCGCTTCCTTTGCTTGCGGGAACATGCAATCCAGACTGTACCATCAATGCAAGAAGTCCGACCGTTTTAATGGCGACTGTCTTTCCTCCGGTGTTCGGCCCCGTAATGATGAGCGCCTGATAGTCTTTCCCTAATGAGAAATCCAGCGGCACGGCTTTCTCCACTAATAAAGGATGTTTGCCAGCCCGGATTTCAATTTTGTGTTGATGGTTGAGGGTTACCGGGTTCGCATGGATGGCCCTGCTATATTTCCCCTTTGCGAAAATAAAATCATAATGGACCATCGCTTCCATCGTGATCGTAAGTTCCCGATGATAAGTCGCAACCATAGCTGTCAGCCCGCTTAATATCTTTTCTACTTCGATTTTCTCTTCCGCTTTTAACATATTTAATTCCGTTTGCAGCTTTCTCACTTCCTGCGGTTCCATATATACAGTCGCCCCACTTGAGGACCGATCGAGAATATGTCCGTCTATGTTGCGCTTATATTCATTTTTTACCGGGATGACGTAACGCCCGTCTCTCATCGAGATGAGCGGTTCTTGCATCATATTGCGATAAGAAGATGATTTTAAAATACTCTCAAGCTTAGATTTAATCCGTTCTTCAACGATCCCCGCTTTTTTCCGGATTTTAGAGAGCGACTTGCTTGCATTATCGTCCACCTGTCCATTCCGGATGCATTTATGAATCTCCTCTTTGACCTCAGGAAGAGGGAACATCGAATAAGCATATGATGATACATTCGGGGCAAGAAACGCTTTATCTTTCATAAACCGTTGCAGCCGCTCCACATTTTCAAGCAAATCAAAAATGAAAGACAACTGTTCAGGTGAAAGGCTGATTCCCTTTTCGGCAAGTTTGAGCACATGCTCCATTCCGTTCAAATTGGCGATCGGCACACTTGAGCTTTTTTCAATAATCGCTTTTGCTTCTGACGTTTCATTCAGCCATGTTTCGATGACCGAAAGATCCGTGTGCGGCACTAACTTTTCAATTTTTTGTTTTGTCATTTCATTTTGCGCGAAACTCTTTAAATGTTCAATCACTTTATCAAATTCAAGCATCTTTAATGTATGTTCGTTCAATGTGGTCTCCTCCTCAGTTTGATCGTGTTTGATTGATGTTCAATGACATTGAATCATCTGGACATACTATCCCCTCCCTCTTTCAACAGAGGCCAGGGCATACAATGCAAAAAGGGCAAAGATGAACATCGTCATCCCTGCCCGAAAGACCACACTTTCCCTGAAAAATCCGCCTCTTTTAAAGCAATAAAAAAACGCACTCCAAGAGCACGGTTTCATCAAGAGAAATCAATAATGATGGCTTTGTATGCTGACCGCTGTTCTTAACTAGTTGGTGTAACAAAAAGCGCATGACAAACAAACCCGAAAAACGACGGTTTTTTGCACGGAAATGAATGATCCTTGACTTTTTGTTACTACTATCCAATTCGATTAGTTAAGAACGACAACGCTCACAAACACACCATCCTTTCATTTTTTACCATTATATGCTAAGAATGCATTTACGTCAACTGTCTATTGAAAATAAACAAATGAGACCCCGGCCATTCACCAACCTGGGTCTCATTTCATACTATAATTGTGCATCCGCCCATATCGTCAAAAGCGGTTGATCAAAAAAGAAAAAAAGGTGACATTTTTTTTAAATTATTTGCAGGAATTCTTGTTTTATAGTCGAATTCATAAAGCATATTCTTCTGTACAGATTGCCCTTAACGATTCCAGGGCCGTTCTACAATTCTTTCCTGTCGCATATATACAATACAATCCTTGTTTCCCTAGCAACAAACTTACACTTAACAAACTTTTCGCATTCATCTTCATTTGTTTATATTCGATATAAATTTGGCATTGGTCAAATTCATTCGCCGCTTTGACAATTTCTCGCAATTTTTTTGCATTCATTTTGTTGAATACAAGAAAATAGGTCTTCATTCGTGCGACACTCCTTCGATTTTCTATTGTTAGTCTAGCAACTCCAGTTTAAGGGCATAGTAAATATGAGTAATTTTATAAACTGTCGTCATCGCTTACACAACTAACATTTTTATGCTGGAAGTTCCATAATATGATTGTTTTTTTGAAAATCTTTTAAAGGAGGTTTTGTAACATGCCATTTTATGTAGCGTGTGATTATGATAAGCCTGATTTAACTTCTTATCGTGGCATTGTACTGATCGACACGGATACGAACGAAGTCGTAAAGCGTTTCTACTCCGGGAACTTTGATGAAGATTACCGCACGTACCAGGTATGGTTATATGAAAACGAACCCTTCTTTTTCGAAAATGAAAGTGTAACTGCTTTTATAAACAAATACCACGGCAGCAATGAAATGAGCCAATGGTAAAAAGGCGGGCTCCCCCCGCCTTTTATCCTTTTTGCATTTCCTCTACTTTCTCCCTCACTTTTTTAATGTTTGCCATCTTATGATCCCAGCATTTTTGACTGAGGTCGACGGGATATTCTTCTGGATGGAGATAGCGTTTGTATTCATCCCAGAGAAGTGCCAGGTTGTCGTTTGCATACTGCTGGATTTCGTGAATCTCAGGCAATTCATAAACTAATTCGCCATTGACATAGATGTCTTTATGCAGCTCTTTCGCTTCAAAATTCGTTACGAATTTACTAATGTACGTATGGATCGGATGGAACATTTTTAACTTTTCTTCCTTTTGCGGGTCTTCATCTTCAAGCGTAATATAGTCCCCTTCTGAGCGATGATTGATCAAATTGATGATCCGGTAAATTTTCTTTTGACCCGGTGTCGTCACTTTTTCTGGATTAGAAGAAAGCTTAATCGTGTCAATCATGTTTCCATCCTCGTCTTCAATTGCCGCCAATTTATAGACTGCACCAAGTGCAGGTTGATCGTATGCAGTGATAAGTTTTGTGCCGATTCCCCAGCTATCGATTTTAGCTCCCTGGGATTTTAAGTTCATAATCGTCGTTTCATCGAGATCGCTTGATGCAATAATTTTTGCTTTTGTGAAACCGGCTTCATCGAGCATTTTCCTGGCGGCTTTTGAAAGATACGCAAGGTCTCCGCTATCTAAGCGAATGCCGATAAAATTAATTTTATCGCCTAACTCTTTCGCCACGCGAATAGCGTTTGGAACACCTGAACGGAGCGTATCATACGTATCCACTAAAAATACGCAGTCTTTATGCCGCTCGGCGTACTTATGAAACGCGGTATACTCATCTTGATACGCCTGGACCATCGCATGGGCATGCGTTCCTGAAACTGGAATACCGAATTTTTTACCAGCCCTTACATTGCTCGTTGCATCGAATCCGCCGATAAAAGCGGCTCTCGCACCCCAGATGGCGGCATCAAATTCATGGGCCCTCCGTGTTCCAAATTCCATGACGACTTCATCCTTGGCAACATGCTTAATCCTGGAAGCTTTTGTTGCAATCAGCGTCTGGTAGTTGACAATATTAAGAAGAGCTGTCTCAATGAGCTGCGCTTCTGCGAGAGGAGCCTCTATCCGGAGAATGGGCTCATTGTTAAAAACAAGTTCTCCTTCTTGCATTCCCCGCACATTGCCCGTGAACTTCAACGCCTTTAAGTAAGCGAGATAATCTTCTTTAAACCCTAGATCGCGCAAATAGTTAATGTCGCTTTCACTGAAGCGAAATCCATTCAAATATTCGATAATCCGCTCGAGCCCGGCAAACACCGCGTACCCGTTCCCAAACGGAAGCTTTCTAAAATAAAGGTCGAATACAGCTTTCCGGTTGTGAAAATTATCCGCCCAGTAAGTTTCCGCCATATTAATTTGATAAAGATCCGTATGAAGTGCATAACTGTCATCATTGTATTTATGATTCATGTCTATCATCCTCCAATGATTCTCTCCCCTAGTATTTAACTACCGCCCGGTAAATTTTCCTGCCTTTACGTGTAAATGGATGCGATCGGTTCGCTATCAGTAAACCGGTAAAGCTTCGATGGCCGGTATGAATTCCGTCTTGTCGTCTTTGGATTTCCTTCACGGTCTACCGCAAGTTCAATAAACGGCAACGTCGGCGTTTTTCTAAAAAAGATCGATTTTTCTTTTATATACGGCTCATCACTAACGGTTAACAGCACGTCCCTTAATTCGGATAATGTAAATTCTTCAGGCAAAAAGCCTTTCGCGATCGTCGTTTGAACCATGTCTTTTTTAATCATCTCAATCGCATCATGGATCACTTCTCTGTGATCAAAAGCTAGTTCTAATTGAAAAACCTCTTCCAATGTAAATAAATTGACATCGTTTGCATCATCAGCTGCTTTTCTTTTTCCAAGGAAATCTTCCGTTACAATCGCATAGTGCGCATTCGTAATGATCCATCCGCGCGGATCGCGGCCGGGTTTGTCATAAACACCGTAATGCTTTAAATGAATTTGGTCAATTCCGGTTTCTTCCGAAAGTTCGCGAATGGCCGCCTCATATGCTGTTTCATTCGGCTGGACAAAACCGCCGGGCAATGCCCACTTACCGCCTTCAATATTTGGCTCCCCTTCACTATTCAGCTCAGAACGCTGAATCAGCATCAATTTCAACGTTCGCTTTGGCGGAGCTTTTCCTTCCTCTTTCACGGGCTCAGTTACAATCGTAAACACCGCAATATCGCTTGTATACCCATCAGGTGTTACATATTTACTGGAATCATAATGCTTTAATGCTTCTTCATTCTTCGTCATTCCGATCACCTAATTAGCAATTTGTTAATTAATAATTACATTATACATTCATCTTTTTTAATTTGCAACAGTTTTCATAAAAAACACTCACCGGTATACCGATGAGCGTGTTGAACATGATTATTTTTGGCCTCTCGTTTTTAGTTGGTCGGCAGCATGCGAGATTGGTTCAGCAAATGTGCCTTTCGGGATTCCCTTATTATGATTTTGTTTATCATGCTGTTTAATTGTTTTTTCATTATTGTTGCCTGGCATTATATAACACCTCCTGCTATTTACGGTAACCAGTATCCATAAAAAAAGCCCTGGAAGATTTATCCTCCAGGGCGATATGATTTTCTAAGCAGAGCTTCATAAATAGCGGTTATAATTTTTCCGTATTTTGCTGTTTCAAATGTGTCTCCCAAAAATAAATTTGGATTGTTTTCCGGTTCAAGAACAGGAGAATGTTTTTTATTCGTCAATAAAACAATGCCTAACTGATATTCAACATCGATAATGGTTAGTGTTCCCGTCCATCCGGTATGTCCGATCGCTTTCGGGCTGGCAAAGCTTCCAAACATCCATGCCATGCCTGAATCACCATTTCGCCTCCATCCAAGCCCAAAGGTTGGATCATGGGAAGGGTTCACAAATGTGTTGATCGTTTGTTGATCAAATATTTTCACATCGCCATACCCGCCGCCGTTTAACATTACTTGAAGCAGGACAGCTAAATCATTTGCAGTAGAAAAAAGGCCGGCGTGACCTGAAACGCCTCCCATGGAATAAAACGCTTTCTCATCGTGAACTTCCCCTTGAAGCGTATCTGTTCGGATGTTAGGAAAATGGACGATGCCGTCTCGCGTGTTTCCCAACAGCTCGGTTGCGGCGAATTCATTTTGTTTGAATCCTTTTTGAAGCGGATTAAATACAGTTCGTTTAAGTCCTAAAGGTTTGTAAATTTCATTTTCTACATAGTGATCAAGCCGCTTGTCAGTTATCTTTTCAATAATATATCCTAACAGCATATAATCGACATCACTATATAGATGCAGTGAGCCCGGCTTATACTGTAGAGGCGTTTGACATAGCATTTTTAATGTTCTCTCGCGGTCTTGAGAATAGAGACTGCCTGCCTTTTTCGGGTCATAATACCCCGGGTCGGCGGGAAAGCCTGCGCAATGCGTCAGGAGATCAACTATTCTTATCGCATTCTTGCCTTTTATATCGTCAGCTGGTTGGTCTTTAAACTCTGGAATGAAATCCTGTACGCGCGCATTTAAGTCGACCTTTCCAATGCTTGAGAGATGCTGCAAGGCGAAATTAAGAGCATACATTTTCGTATTCGAGGCCAGGTCAAACATCGTGTCTTTTTCCATTGTAAATGGATGCTCTAACTTGCTCAGCCCTTCATACTTCTTTTTATATCCGTAGGCCGAATGTTTCACCACTTTTGCATCTTTCACAACGAGAAGAACGGCACCCGGAAACCCGGCCTGAACATCACATTCAATCAAGCTATCAACTTTTCGTAATCTTTTTGCTGAGAATCCCGCTTCTTCCGGATCTCCCGCATTCGTTAGGACCGGATATGTTTTCATTTCTTAACTCCTATACTATTCCGTAATAATATTTCGCTGAAGCTTTTCAATGATTTTTAAACAATTATCCATTCATTTGGAGAGGATATCAGTCAATTTTAATCTCCTATCGATATCTAACTAAGACAACATAATTCAATGTACTGACCCGGCTGAATGAGAGACAGAAGCGGAAGGTCTTCGGGAACCACGCTTCCAATGACGTTCACCCGTTGATCAGCAGGCAGATTTTGAAGGGTAATGTGGATTTCGCCGCGATACCTTCCATACAAATCATTATCGACCGTTACCGTTCCACGTGGTCGCTCTACAGTATTGTCTGGTGGGACGGACTCCGTCGTGCGCGTGTTCATTAAACGAAGGACATCACGCGCAAAATCCGGACGCGGCCGATACTTTCCGCCTTTGAACGATGCTGTTTTTACCCGTATAGGAATGACCTTGTTTGAATCATATTTTATCAGTTGTTCCAAAAGCATGGCCCCTGGTTCAGGGTCACCAATGTACACTTCTTCAACACCATCATCAAACAATTCAACGGCTGCTGCAAAAGGATCTATCCACCGATGTTTCTCCAGCGTCGGCAATCCTTCAAACAGCGGACCCCGTTTTTCTCCCCGCCCTGGCACAAAGGCGCAGGAAGGAATGTTATAATCTTGATACAATTTCATTTGCTTTCGAAAAAAGTTTTCATCCAGGCCCGTTTCTCTCCGTGGATAATAATTATGCCAGGCGATAAGCCGGATTTTCTCAATTCCGCTATTCAAAAGTTCAAACCATTCATCTTCCAAAATAATGCTCGCATTTAAAGCAATTTGAAAACTCTCAGACAGCCTCATGATCGTTTGTTGGTCAAAAAAGTCATCCAACCGGATCCCGACAACACCTAAATCCGTCAAATCTTCAAAACAATCAATGCCTAAATGCTCCGGGGTCCTTGCGGAAATATCAGCATACACTTCCATTCCTAATTCTTTCGCAACACACAAAAGATTTTTTGCCCGGTTTGCCAGATCCCCCGTTTCTTCAGGAATGTGAAGAGAGGTGAAAGCCCGCTTCACGCCAATTTCACTCGCTTCTTTAATCCGTTTTTCCGCCAATGGGTCATTTAAATAAAACGATATGCCGATCATTAAAATTCACTCGCCATTTCATCTTTAAATCCAAAGAAATAAGTAAAGAGGAAGCCTGCTACATAAGCAATGACAAGACCGAGTAAATAGAGAAAAGCCTGGCCGCCAACAACAAGAAACGTTAGCGGCAATCCCGATACCCCGATGGTGGTCGTCGCTACTTTAAAAAGTGCCTGGAATGCCCCTCCGACACCTGCCCCGAGGCAAGCTGTTAAAAACGGACGGCCAAGCGGCAAGGTTACACCAAAAATAAGCGGCTCGCCAATGCCGAGAAGTCCTGAAGGAAGGGCGCCCCCGATCGCGCGTTTCAACCTGGTCTTCTTTGTTTTAAAATAAATGGCAAACGCTGCACCGACCTGACCCGCGCCGCCCATTGCCAAAATCGGCAGAAGCGGGTCGTTGCCAATTTTATTGATCAACTCCATATGAATTGGAGTCAATCCCTGGTGAAGTCCGGTGACGACTAATGGCAAGAATGTTGCACCTAAAACAAAGCCACTAACGATGCCGCCGAAATCAAGGATGGCTAACAGACCTTTTGTAATTCCATCAGAAATAAATCCGCCTAACGGCATGAAGACAACGTACGTTACAATTCCTGTTACGAGGAGCGCCAAAGTTGGCGTCACTATAATGTCAAGGCTTTTCGGAACAACCGTGCGGACATTTTTTTCAACGATCGCAATAAAAATGGCAGCGAACAGGATGCCAATTAGTCCTCCACGCCCCGGCAAGAGATTCTCGCCAAACAAACTGATTTTTGCCACTTCCGGGTTGATGACAAGAATACCGGCTAATGCGCCGAGAGCCGGCGATCCTCCGAATTCTTTTGCCGCATTAATCCCGACCAAAATTCCAAGATAGGCAAACAATCCTGAACCGATCACCATTAAAATGATGGCCAGTTGTGATTTTTCATCAAGCCATTTTGCTTGAACGAGGGTTTTTGTGATCCCATTAACGAGGCCCGACGCAACCAACGCCGGAATGAGCGGAATGAAGATGCTGGCAATCCGACGCAAAAACAACTTAAATGGGGTAGCATTCTTTTTCTTTATTTCCGATTTCTTTTGCGCTCCTAAATTCTCAAACTCAGCATTCTCTGATGCGTCGATCAGTTTGCCAAACTCTTCCGTCACTTTGTTGACGACACCAGGCCCAAGAATAATTTGCAACGTTTCTGCTTCAACGACTCCAAGTACGCCTTCAATGTTCTTTAACGCTTCTTTGTTAATAAGAGAATCTTCTAAAGGGGTGACGCGGAGGCGAGTCATGCAATGTGTATAGGAATCAATGTTTCCCGGTCCCCCAATGTACTCAAGGATTTTTCTCGCAAGGACTTGATGTTTGTTTTCTCCCATCTTTCATTCCTCCCCTTTTAAATAGTTGCTTTCGTTTCTCCCCCATAAAAACGCTTTCAAAACAACGTTTACTTTTTCTTTGTAATAAAGTGAATGGCTTCCCGCGTCTTATCGATATGTTTGACCGTTTCCTCATACTGCCTGGCCGCGATGCATAGGAACAAAACATCGATGATATAAAGCTGGGCCAATCTTGAAGAGGTCGCGGCGCTTCGAAAAGGGGCCTCATTTGAATAAGAAGTAAATAAGCTGATGTCCGCAATCGAAGAGAGTGTCGTCTGATCAAATTTTGTCAGACTGATCGTTTGAACCCCCCGGTCTTTCGCAAGTGACAGGACATTAATCACTTCCGGCGTCTCTCCCGAAAATGAAATGCCGAAGACAACATCATCTTGATCCGCATTCGCAATCAATGTGGCGACAAGATGAACATCTGTAAAAGCCGTTGCCCCTTTATTAATGCGTAAAAACTTTTGCTGCGCGTCCAGAGCGATAATACTAGATGCCCCAATTCCGAAAAAATGAACGTTTTTTGCTTTTAACAATGCATCTATCGCTTTTTGCAATTCATCATAGTTGATCAATTCCGCTGTCTCTTTCAAGCTTTGAATGGCATTGCTTGCCGTTTTGTGAGCGACTTGATACATCGATTCTGAAGGCTCGATATCCCGGTAGCCCTGTTCGGCCGGTTTCAGCAAATCACCCGCAACCCTAATTTTCAAATCTTGAAAACCTTTTAAGCCAAGTGATTTGCAAAGCCGTATGACGGCCGCGCCGCTCGTGTTCGAAACGTTAGCCAGCTGGCTGACTGTACTATTTACGACTTCATGGGGATGTTCTAAAATATATTCTGCAATCTTTTGCTCGGAAGCCGGAAGTTTGTCGAGCATTTTTTGAACCATCTTTAATCCGCCTGATGCCACGATTTACTCTCCTTTATTTAATGAAATGGCCTTGCTGACATAGCCACCGGCCTCAGCAAGTAATGCTTTCGCTTCGTTATACGTTTTTTCCGTCTTAATCATCACGATCGCCGTTTTCACCTCATAATTCGCCTTCTCCAATGTTTCTTTTGCAACGTCGTAAGAGGTGCCCGTAACCGTTTTAATAATGTTAATCGCTCGTTCTTTTAATTTATGGTTACTGACATGAACATCGACCATTAAATTTTCATATGCTTTCCCAAGACGGATCATCGTCGTAGTTGAGATCATATTTAAAATCATTTTATGGGCAGTTGCTGCTTTCATTCGCGTTGAGCCTGTCAATACTTCGGGACCGACAATGACTTCAATCGCGTGATCGGCAACCTGGCTGATTCTGGCGTTTTCATTACATGATAGCGCTACCGCCTTTGCACCGATGCTTCTTGCATATTGAAGGGCTCCGACAACATATGGCGTCCGGCCGCTTGCCGCAATGCCAATGACCGTATCATTTGACGTGAGATGGATCGCTTCTAAATCTGTTTTGCCTAACTCGGCATTATCCTCTGCCCCTTCAACCGCTTTGACAAATGCCTTTTCACCCCCGGCCATGATTCCGAGTACGGTTTCTGGAGATGTGCTAAACGTCGGAGGACATTCAACAGCATCGAGAACACCGAGGCGGCCACTCGTGCCAGCTCCAATGTAGATGAGCCTCCCGCCTTTTTTTAATGACTCGAAGGCATATTCAACTGCCACTTTGACCTTGGGCAACACTTTTTTTACTGCCAGGGCGACCTTTTGATCTTCTTCGTTCATTACTGTTAAAATATCGATAGTATCAGCTGTATCAATATGTGTTGTATTTTGATTACGCATTTCGGTCGTTAATGAGCTTAGATGTTCTTCCATTTTTAAGCCTCCAAATTCGTATTGCGAATGGTCGTCGAAATTTTCTTTACTTTTATTATAATTGGTTTGAAATATAATTTCAATAAATATATTTTTATTATAAAAATTAGTTTCAGATTTAGTTTATGTTCTAAATTAAAATAATATGACTTCAATAGGAAAAGGACCGCTGTTGAACAGCAGTCCTTTTCTGTAAAATTATTCAGCGATATTGACAAACGCATCTTTGATATTAACTTTTTTCTTCACCACGTCTGTTTTATATAGCCAATCGGCGACATCTTGCCACGTTTTTTCATCCTGGGTGCCGAACGGCTCGTCTTTTGCATCCATTAACGGCAGCAAAATATTCAAGCTTTCTTTTTCGACTTGTTTGTCCAGTTTAAAATCTTGATTTTCATGATCCAATAAAATTTGCAATCCTTGTTCCGGATTTTTTTGGACATATTGCTGTCCTTCTGATACCGCTTTCCAGAACTTTTTGTAAACTCCTTTCTTTTCTTTCAATCCCTGGCTGCTGGCAACAAGTACTAATTCATAGTAATCAGGGACGCCATACTTTGCCGGATTAATCGCACGCATCGGGTGCCCTTCCTTACCGAGCAAAATCTTTTCATGATTAATATATCCTCCGATAATACCGTCGACTTTGTTCGTTGAGACAGCCGGCATTAAATCGAATCCGACATCTGTCATCTTTACGTTCTTTATGCTTCCACCATCATGATCCACCATTGTTTTTACAATCGCTTCATCGGTCGGAATGGATGGGTAGCCAATGTTTTTGCCGGCAAGATCTTTTGGCGTTTTTATCTTGCTTTTCTCAGGTACCATTAAATAATTGAGCGGATGGCGTACGAGAGCAGCGAGCGAAACAACAGGAATGTCTTCCGCCCTTGAAATGACGACTTGCGGCTGATAGCTGAGGGCAAGATCGATTTTGCCTGCCGCAACCAATTTTAGCGGGTCATTCGTTTCAGCCGGCATTTTTATATCAACATCAAGCCCTTCTTTTTTAAAATAGCCTTCTTTTACTGCCGTATAAATCGCGGAATGAACGGCATTCGGATACCAGTCAAGCATGATGCTGACCTTTTGAAGCCCGTTTTTGTTTTTCGTTCCGCTCGCTTCTTGTGACTGTGAACAACCTGAAAGGACGATCGCCAAACAGAGGGCGATCCCTATCGTTAACCATTTACGTTTCAATTTCATCACCTTTTCTTTTCTTCATTCCATTTCAACATCCATTTTTGCAATAAGGTAACAACGAAAAATAAAACCATTCCGAGTACAGATAAAAGAAAAACGGCCGCAAATACACCTTCCGCATTCAAGTTCCCTGACATTCTTCTGCTATAATAGCCAAGGCCAACGCTTGCCCCAAGCCATTCACCGATTGTCGCACCGACGACGGAAAACACAATCGCAAGCTTTAATCCGGAGAAGAGAGAAGGCAATGCCATCGGCAGTTTCACTTTCATAAACCGCTGCCATTTGCTCGCCCCCATTGACTGGAGGAGTTCATCATATTCCGGGTCGCTATTTTTTAGCCCGTCATACATCCCGACAACGATCGGAAAAAAGGCGATTAATACAGTGACCGCCACTTTGCTCCATATCGTATAACCAAACCAGAGAACAAAAACCGGAGACAGTGCGATAATCGGAATCGTTTGCGAAATCAAAACGACGGGATAAATCATTTTCTCAAGCGCTTTTGAGAAATACATAAGGATCGATAAGCCGATTCCCCCTGCTGCCGCAATAAAAAATCCAATCGCCACTTCCTTAACGGTCGCAAGAAGATGCTCCTGAAAAAGCGACTCCCGGTTTTCAACAATGGAACGGATAACCGAAGATGGGGCAGGTAATATAAATGAAGGGACTTTCCCTGACTGGACGAGCCATTCCCAGATGACAATGATGACACATGAAAACAAGATAAATAACAAGTAATCTTTGAAAAATGATTTCAGTTTAGCCATCAGCAATCTTCTTCTCTATCATTTTTTTGTAGTTCACCATGTCCATTGTATGAACCATTTCCGAATGGCGCGGGCGTGGAAGATCAACCGGAATTTCTTCTGTCGTCTGATCCGAATGCAGCAAAATAATCCTGTCGCTTAGAAGGATGGCTTCTTCCAGGTCGTGGGTAATAAAAAGAATCGTTTTATTCAACTCTTCCCATATGGATAGAAGCCAGCTATGCATCTCTTTTTTCGTCAAGGCATCGAGTGCCCCAAATGGCTCGTCCAATAAAAGAACTTCTTTTTCGGTCAAAATTGTTCTTAAAAAAGCGGCCCGCTGCCTCATGCCGCCCGAAAGCTCCCGTGGCAACGCATTTTCATAATCTTTAAGGCCGACTCGTTTAAGCCAATTTCTTGCCTCGTTTTTCGTTACTTTTGCGCCTTTTTGAAATTCAGAAGCGAGCATGATGTTTTCAAGAACCGTTCGCCACGGCAAAAGCAAATCTTTTTGAGGCATATACCCGACACTTCCCGGTTCAGTCGCTTTGCCGTAGACGCGAATTTCCCCTTCATCGGGTTTCAGGAGCCCGGCACATAACTTTAATATTGTGCTTTTTCCTGTTCCGCTTTTCCCGATTAACGATACGAACTCTCCTTTTTGGAGTGTGATGTTTACATTCGAAATGATTTTCTTTTTATGCCGTTTTTCGGGTCTCACCGAGTACGAAACATTCTTCATCACCAGTGCCATAGTCAAATCGGCCATTCGTGCTTGCCATATACCATATTCCAAAAGAGATATTCATAGCGTGACGTCGTTATAAAATGTTTTTCTAGTATGGAGAGCTCCCGTTCCGTTTTTCCGTTTGTCAGGTTGTTCAGAAGTTCAATGAGCCACTCGCTGAGTGCGCCAAATTCAGCGGAAGCGTACATCTCAATCCAGCTTGCATACGGATTTGCTGATAACGTGTTGCCGTTTTGCTGTTTTAAATCTTTTCCGATTTCCCAATAGCTCCACATACATGGAAGAAGGCATGAAATCAACTCGGCAAGCCCCCCATTATGTGCCACATTGAGCATATACCGGGTGTAAGCAAGGTTCACCGGCGTCGCTTCGGTTTGTTCCAGGTCAACATGGCTGATGCCAAATTCAGCCGCGTATTGCCGGTGCAAATCCATTTCCGTATGAAGCGTTTCGTGGAGAAGCCCGGCAAATTTCCCCATCGTTTCAAGGTCCTCCGCTTTCATCGAACCAATCGCGAACAATTTCGCATAATCGATCAAAAACACATAATCTTGTTTCATGTAATAGGCAAAGGTCTCTTTATCGAGGGTACCGCTTCCAATTCCCCGGACAAACGGATGGGCGTGAATTTTCGTCCAAATCGGCTTAACGTTTTCAAATAGCCGGTCGGTAAATAGCTGCTGCTTCGTTTTCGTCATTTTTGTTCTCCCCTTTCCGTGTTGCACCACTCGGCGATAAAGCAAGCAATCGTTTTCGTATAGTCCAACAGTTGCTTAATCTTCACTTTTTCATTCACCGAGTGAGCCTCTTTTAACTCTCCCGGACCGTAAATCGCCGCGGGAATGCCTGCCCAGCCAAACCATCCGCCATCGGTAACCGATGTGGACATGGTGACTTCCGCTTCCCTCTTCGTGACGAGTCCGTGATGATTTTTTAACTGGACAATTGCCAGATGCCCGGGATCAATTTCTAACGAAGGAAAAATTTCACCGCGGTCTTCGATCATTGATTTTCCGCCCCAGCGAAACTGTGGCGGATTTTCTTTCAGCCATGGATCGGCCATCGCAACACGATTGATGTGTTCTTCGATTTCCTTTGCGACCTGTTCAAACGTTTCATTCGGATAAAAGTGGACGGTAATCCATAACCGGCATTCATCGGCGATAAAAGCGGCATGACGTCCACCTTCGATCACAGCAGGATTGATCGTATTTGTCCCTGCCGGAAAACCAGGGTAGCTTTTTGTTACAGCCCAGTGGCGTTCCAATTCTTGAAGACCGCTAATGATCTTCATCATCTTCTCAATAGCGCTTGCGCCTCTCAATCCGCCGCCGGCATGAATCATTTTCGAACGCAGCCCGTCATGAAACGTTTCTTTGCTTTTCACCGTAATCCAACCGGTAATAACGCCGCCCTGCCCTTGAATCCGTAGATCGCTCGTATCGACAACGAGGGCAAAATCACCGGTATACCCTCTATCTAAGCATGACTTCGTGCCGGCCTCTCCTACTTCCTCACCGATGACGGATTGAAATTGCAAATCTCCTTTCAATTCCACGCCAAGTTCATGTAATAATTGAATAGCAAATAATGCCCCGGCGATCCCGCCTTTCATGTCTGATGTGCCGCGGCCAAAGACATATCCATTCTCTACTTTTATTTCAAACGGGGACGCCGTCCACTCTGAATCGTCTCCTACTTCGGCGACATCGATATGGCCGTTGATGATCAAACTGTTGAATCGCTCTGGATCCGTGCCTTTCTTTACACCAACGACATTCGGGTCATTCGGGAATACGTCCCATTTGTCTGTTGTAAAGCCCAATTGCTGTAACTGCTGTTCAATAAACTGCTGAGCTTCCGACGAATTGCGGGCCGGAGGGCTTACCGTTGGAAAACGGATGAGCTCACCGAGTAATTGCAGCAATTCATCCTGCCTTTCTTCTACTAATTGTTCGATTTTTTTATTGAATGTTTCTGTCAGCAATGTTTTCTCCCTCCTTTTTTGCTATCGTAAATTTGCATGATTGCACGTTGATCTGACTTTGGAAAATAAAATTGCTAGTTTGGAAAATAAAATCCGATGTTTGGAAAATAAAAATTGAAATTCAGAAAATAAAATCTCTAGTTTGGAAAATAAACTGTCCTGTACAGAAAATAAACAGGCTTATTATTTAGTTTTGGAGCTAACTTATCGAGTTTTGGCCAAGTTTAGGCGATATTATTGTAAGTTTTAACAAAAAAAACTGACATTTCGGGCAGTTAATGAACGAAATTTAAAAAACCGCCCCTAAAGAGAGGCGGCGATACACTACATCTATATTACATGTGTAGATATGATCCGCTTCCCTACGCTGGCATGATCCAGATCAGGTTCAAAGGGTTTAAAACATACGTTTATTCTCAGCCGGTAATTGGCCCCCCTAGCATTTCTATTCAATTAAGGATGTTCAAAAAGTCCGGGAAAAATAGCTGTCGAATTTCTGCGTCAGCTTGCCTCTCCGCTCCTCACGTATTAAAGGCATACGCTCCGGTGCTCGCAGTCTGCGCTTCCTTGAACTTCTCGGCTCTTTTTGTCCTCCTTTTTGAACACGGAATTATCCGACATAACGGTGATACAGGCTTTTCGCTTCATGAATGTCTTTTGTCCCGTGCACGAGCACCCTTCCGTCTTTAAAAATGACGAGACGGCGGGTATCATCGACCGTATATGAGACGAGATACGGATTTTGTTGCAGGGCGCCGCCTAATTTGGACAATTTGCTCGCCAGTTCATCAAGATTTCTTTCAGATCGTTTCGGCGGACGAATTTGCACAGTGTTTCTCCCACAAAGCACAGCGGTTTTCATCTGATTTTCCGGCTGCAAAAATGGGTGCGTCGGATTTACTCCGCATGACGGACAATCGTCCTTTTTCATCCGGTCCACATTCATTGTGACATATTGATTTTTCCATAAATCAAAAGAGACGAGCTTATTTCTTAGCGCATCCATATCCTCAACAAGCAGCTTTAACGCTTCGGACGTTTGATGGGCGACAACCATTTGCACAGCCGGGGCAATAATCCCCGCCGTATCGCACGTTGCGCCCCCCAATGGAACGGTTTCTAAAAGGCAGCTTAAACAAGGCGTTTTTCCTGGAAAAATCGTATAGCTTAAACCATAGCTTCCGACACACGCGCCATAGATCCATGGAATCTTCTTTTTTTGCGAAAGATCGTTAATTAAAAGACGGACGTCAAAGTTGTCGGTGGCATCGATGATAAGATCGACGCCGGCAGAAAGCTCTTCGATTTCTTGAATGCCGACATCCATAATAAAAGCACGAATATCAATATCGCAATTAATTGCGCGGAGACGCTTTTTGGCGGCAATCGCCTTTGGGAGGCGGTTTCCCGCATCTTCTTCGCTAAACAATTGCTGCCGCTGGAGATTGCTCCATTCGACATAATCGCGGTCGACAATCGTCAATTTGCCGATTCCCGCCCGGGTGAGAATTTCGGCATTTCCAGTGCCGAGTGCACCGGCTCCGATAATCAGAACATGTTTTGAAGCAAGCTTTTCTTGCCCGCTCTTTCCAATTCCGGCAAACAATTCTTGCCTGGAATAACGATCGCTCATTATACGCTCATTCCCTCCAGAGGGCTTGATGCTGTTGCATAGCGTTTTTTCGGAATTCTTCCCGCTTCAAATCCTAACCGGCCGGCTTCAATCGCCAGTTTCATCGCGCGGGCCATTTTGACTGGATCTTGTGCCCCGGATACGGCGGTGTTCAATAACACGCCATCCGCACCCATTTCCATGGCAATAGCGCAATCCGCAGGTGAACCAATTCCTGCATCAACAATGACCGGAACCGTCGCTTGTTCGATGATGAGGCTTAAGTTAAGCGGATTGACGATTCCCTGTCCAGAACCAATCGGGGAAGCTCCCGGCATGATCGCATGCACGCCAAGCTCCTGTAATTTTTTTGCTAAAACGACATCATCGGAAGTATACGGAAGAACGATAAATCCTTCTTCCAACAGCATTTCCGATGCTTTTAACGTTTCGATCGGATCAGGAAGCAACGTTTTATCGTCACCGATCACTTCGACTTTAATCATATCACAGAGCCCGGATGCTTTCGCGAGCTTCGCGATGCGGACAGCCTCTTCGGCCGTGCTAGCTCCCGCCGTGTTTGGAAGCATCTTAAATTTCTCCACTTCCAATTTTTCTAGAAAGTTTGGCTGGTTCGGCTCGAAAATGTTCATCCGTCTTACGGCAAACGTTAAAATTTCAGTTCCTGATACGTCGACCGCCTCTTTTTGAACATCGAAATCCGGGAATTTTCCCGTTCCGAGAAGCAATCTTGATTGAAATTCATAAGGTCCTATTTTTAACATGATTATCCTCCTCCTACAAAATGAACGATTTCAACTTTATCTCCATCAGCTAAACGAGTTTCAGCATGCGAACTCTTTTCGAGAATTTCCCGATTCAGTTCGACGATGGCCCCTTTATCCACCAATTGAAAATGTGCCAATAAATCATGAACGCTTTGCACATTATCGGGAACCTCAACCTGGTCGCCGTTAATCATCAACTTCATGTTATCACCTCAATTCCGGTTGTTTTGAAAAACGGTCCACTCGAAATAGCCGCAATGTTTCTTTTGACCGCTTGCCATCAATCAATTCCGCCACCCATTTTCCTGTGATCGGACTGAGGACGATACCGTTGCGGAAATGGCCGGCCGCAATATATAACCCTTTTATCTCAGGATGTTCACCTAAAATCGGGAGTCCATCGGGGGTCTGCGGACGAAGCCCGGCCCACGCTTTTTCCCAGATTCCGCTTTCGATCGAAGGCAAAATTGCCTTTGCCGCATCCATAAGTCCGGCAATCCCTTTGAATGAAACGGTTGTATCATACTGGCCGTTAAGCATCGTTGCCCCGACAATTAACCGGCTCCGCTGTTTCGGAACGATATAGCAGCCATTTGAAATAATTGTTGCTGTAATCGGGGCGATCGGAAAACATACTGAAAAACATTCCCCTTTGACCGGATATAGAGGAACATTGAGTCCTGTTTGCTCCAGTAACTTTCCTGTCCAGACACCTGACGTGGCAACTACGTTCTCGCTATAATAAACGCCGTGATTCGTTTCAATTCCGGCTATTCTGCCGTTTTCTTGAAGAAAGCGGGTCACTTCCGTAAACTCTTTTATTTCCGTCCCTAATGCAGCTGCCGCTCGGGCAAAAGCGGCCGTTAATTCTGCCGGCAATACATGACCGTCATTTGGCAGATACATCGCCCCTCTCACATTTATGGAAAGGTTTGGTTCACGTTTGAGCAGGTCTTCAGCCTCTAGCCACTCTGCCTGCTGCCCTTCATGATTGTGAAAAGCGATTAACCGTTTCAGCTCTGCCTCTTCTTCTTCCGTTTGCGCCGTTTTATACAGGCCTTTATTCACAAGTCCAATATCAATGCCGCTGTATTCTTTTAATTCTTCGGCTATTGATGGGAATAAAGTTCTGCTCTCGTTCGCCATTTCATAAAAAGGTCCCGCCTCATGGATTTCCGCCTGGGCACCGAGCATTCCGGCCGCCGCTTTTGATGCCTGGCTACCGATTCGGTCTTTTTCAACAAGCAATACGCTTCTTTTGCTTTTCGCTAAATGGAAGGCAATGGAGCTGCCGATCACTCCTCCGCCTATAACAATTGCATCATAGCTGGTTGTCATCTATTCTCCTTCTTTCCTGACCTTCGTGTAAAATTGTTCCGCCGCCTCAATTGGGGAAGCTGCCGCCCAAATACCTGACATAACGGCGATTCCAGAAGCCCCTGCAGCAAGGACGTCTTTTGTTCTCTCCGGCGTGATTCCGCCAATTGCAACAACCGGAATCGACACCGCTTTTGTAATTTCGTTCAGCGACTGTAAGCCTCTCGCGTTCAGCCCTTGTTTAGAAGCCGTCGGGAAAATATGCCCGTATATAAGATAATCGGCCCCCTGGCGTTCTGCCTCCAGCGCTTCCTCAATTGAATGGACGGATTTTCCAATTCTCAAACCTGGGAAACTAGATTTGACAAGCGCGACATCTAAACTTTGATAGGTGAGTTGAACCCCTTTTGCGCCGGCAGCTAATGCAATATCCGCACGGTCGTTAACATACACTTTCGACAATGGGACATTACAATCTTTAAGCGCTTTTAGACACAAGTAAATTTCACTGGCACTCTTAGATTTTTCACGAATATGTAACGCCGTAATGAAAGGGTGAATCTCGGCCGCCGTCTTCGCGTATTCAAGCGGATCATCGATTCCATTTGATATGATGTGAATCTCTCTATCGATTTGAATCTCCCCCTTTTAAACTATGAAATCTAGCAAAACGCAAAAAAACCACTCCAGCATAAAGGAGTGGTTGAAAATACATGTAATAAAACCATACAGGCTGCTTCCCACTTCCCTACGCTGGCATAATCCAGATCAGGTTCAAAGGGTCTAGAACGAAACGTTCAGTCTCAGCCAAAAAAGGCCCCCCCAGTGTTGCGTTTGAATTATTCGATTATTGCCCTCTATCATAGCACGAAACTCAAAAATAGGAAACCCTTTCGTCTTAAAACATTTGAAGTTAATGTATCAAAACTCAAGTCACTCTTATCCTAAGAACCAAAATTGGAAGGAGTTCATGTGAAAATGCATTAGAGCCTGATTCTATCAACTTGATCTTACAATAAACATGAAAGAACAGTGCAATGTTCATGATATTTTTGCTTCATAAAGGCGACGAATGGTGGGGTTACATTAATGCAAGCTATTATATTGGCACGATTGCAGGCGGATTGATAACATTGTATATGGCGAAAACGATTCAAAAAAATCTTATTCTCAGCATGGCAACGGGCTCAGTTTTTTTTAGCGCTTTTACTTTTCTTTATGGGATGAGCAGCTTTCCTGGCCTTTCACTTATACTGTGCGTGTTAATGGGGCCAGCTTACCAGGTTCGGGATGTCGCCCAGCAAACGGCATTTCAAACGAATATCGATGCAACATTGCTCCCCAAAGTTTATGCCAGCCGCAATGTCCTATTATCAACGATATCGAGCCTTTCTATTATTATTGTTGGGGCAATATCCGAGTACGCAGGGATCCGAATGGTCTATTTGTTCGGCGCCGGTCTTATTTGCCTCTCCGCCGGGCTATCTTTTGTTTTGCTAAAAACGAAAAATAAAGAAAACAGTTACTATCATTCACTGTAGAAACATTTATCTTTTATTGAGGAAATCACTATGATCCATGGTAAACAGCAAAGGCTATACTACAGAAGCTGTCAAACTGATCGTAGATTACGCCTTTAATGAGTTAAACCTGCATCGAATCGAGGCCGGTGTCATGCCCCACAATATCGCTTCGATCAGGGTATTGGAAAAAGCAGGGTTCCATAAAGAAGGGATTGCCTTGAAAAATGTTAAAATCAACGGAAAGTGGGAAGACCATCAAGTGCTTGCGATCATTAATCCTAAAGACTAAATATCCACGCTGCAAAGAGCCAGGGAACATCCCGGGCTCTTTTATTTTTTAGATCGTATCGAACTCTACCTCTTACTGCATATTTTCAAATAACGTGGCCAGTCCCATCCCGCCTCCGATTCCTAACGTTGCAAGTCCGAACTTTCCGCCCATTCGTTTCATTTCGGAGCAAAGCCTGGTAACAAGTATCGCACCGGAAGCCCCATACGGATGGCCGAACGCAATCGCGCCTCCGCCCCTATTTAATTTTTCAATCGGGATGTTTAACTCCTTGATGGAAGCGAGCACCTGAGCGGCGAATGCTTCGTTGAGCTCTACGAGATCAATGTCATCAACTGAAAGCCCATTTCGCGTAAGCAGCTGTTTAACTGCTGGCACCGGACCGACTCCGGGATAGTTCGGGTCGACTCCGGCAACGACTGAATCGATAAACCGTAATGCTGGCGTTAATCCAAGACTCTCCGCCTTTTTTTCTGACATAACAAGAACAACCGCAGCTCCATCATTCACGCCGCACGAGTTTGCTGCTGTTACCGTTCCTCCTTCTTTAAAAACAGGACGTGCCCGGCCGATCAGTTTTTTATAATTGGTGCGAAGATTGATCCCTTCGTCATGGAGAATACCGTTCATTGGCACAATCTCATTGATAAACCGGCCTTTTTGGGTCGAATCAATGGCCTTTTGGTAGCTTAAGAGGGCAAAATCGTCCTGTTCTTCCCTTGATACGTTATATTTTTCGGCAACGTTTTCCGCAGCCGCCCCCATATCGGGATCTCCAATGGAATCTGGGGAAAAACGGGCTCTCTTCGAAAATGGCGAAAGGCTTGAACTTTCAACACCGCCGGCAAGATAAATGTCTCCCGCACCTGATCGCACCAACCGGCAGGCGATGTTAATTGCCTCAAGACCCGACCCACATTGCCGGTCGATCGTTACTCCGGGAACGGAGAACGGGAAGCCGGCCGTCAAAGCTGATAACCTTGCCATATTCCCTCCAGGGCCGACAACATTGCCAAGAATCACATCAGAAACTACTTCAGGAGAGATCGAATATTGCTTTACCAGTTCTTTCATAACGGTAGCGGCAAGATTCTCTGGAGGCACGTTTTTTAAAATGCCGCCTTTTTTTCCGATAACGGTTCGTTTTGCCCCGATAATTACAGCATGATCCATCAAACCAATTCCTTTTTCAGTAAATCTTCTTTCAATTTTGCTCTAGCGGCCTTTCCGCTCGTCGTATAAGGAATCGAATCAACAAAAACAATGTTTCTTGGCACTTTATAATTGGCAAGCTGCGTCCGGCAATGCGCTTTAATTGTTCGCTGATCGATCGTATAGCCCTTTTTTACGACGATCACTGCGGTAATGATTTCTCCCCAATAGTTATCGTCGATCCCAAGGACAACTGCTTCCTCAATTTCGGGAAGTCGCAATATCGTCTTTTCGATCTCTTCTGGATAAACGTTTAACCCACCGTAGATCATCATGTTTTTTTCCCTGCCGACTAAATAAATATAGCCATCTTCGTCGCGCTTTGCCATATCGCCGACGGTTGCCCAGCCATGTTGCAGGACATTGTTCGTTTCCTCTTCATTTTCATAGTAGCCCATAAAGAGCTGCTCACTTTGCACATACAGCTTTCCAATTTCACCAATTCCGACTTCGCGTCCATTATTTTGAATCGAAAGGGTGACATTATGAAACGGCCGGCCGACTGAATCAGGCTTCCTTCTCGTATCTTCCGGACCTGAAAAAGTGACAAAACTGAGTTCAGAAGCGCCATAAAACTCGTATAAGTCCGACGATGGAAACATCATCTTCATTTTTCGTTTGGAATCTTTTTCCCATTTCGCCCCTGAAGATAAGATCTTCGTTAACGTATTGGTCGCGATCCCATCCGGACGATGTCTCAACAACGCTTCGAACATCGTAGGGACCATGTACATCGTCGTAATTGGATACGTTGATAAAAAGGAAAAAACACTTGCCGGAGAAAACTTTTTCAGTAAATAAACCGTTCCGCCGATAAACAACGTACTGATGGCGGCATATAAAAAATGGGAATGAACAAGCGGGCCAGGGACAAGAACATGATCTTTGTCCGAAATCCCGAATTCCTTCATGCTGCAATCAAAGCTTTTTACCCACGAGCGGTGGGAGCGGATGAATGCTTTCGGCGTTCCTGTTGTTCCCGAAGTAAATCCCATATAGAACGGTGCAGTATCCGGAACGTCTTCGTATGATTTTGATTCCGTTTCTCGGTTGTTGAGCCACTTCTGGAATTCGTCGGCCTTTCCGCCCAATACTATAACCTGTGTAGGTTCCGGCACTTTCTCTAGTTTCTTTTGCAACATGTGATCAACAATAAGAATATCGGGTTTCGCCAGCTTAAGGTTACTTTGAATTTCACCTGAACTCCATTTATAATCGAACGGAACTGCTATCCAGCCCGCTTGAGCCGCTCCAACAAAAAGCTGCAAAAACTCAACTGAATTATGTAATAGTATGGCGATCTTCCGCTCCTGTTTATCAGCATGGACAGAACGGAGCGCCACTTCTATTTTCGCCACAAGTTTTTTCCATTCCGCATATGTAATCCTTTTTTTATCTGTAACTACTGCGTAATGATCGGGTTTAGCATGTAAATACATATCGCTTATGAGCATAAGATGTCACCTCACTTTCAGCATATCATAGTATCAATGAAAAGAAGAAAAGGTTTGTCATTTGACAAACCTAAGCCGCGCTTGAAGGGCGTTTTTGATCGATCGACCATGATTTTCTTATTTTTGCAGACAGGTAGGCCGCAATAATCGCTTTCGCCAAATCCCCCGGAAGATAAGTAATTGCGCTAATGGCAGCCGCTTTGAGCCCGATATCTGCCACAAATGCCGTTACGGGGACCCCGCATAAGTATAAAAATAACGCACCACCTAAAAAATTAATGATAAACAATTTCCATACTGCAAGATTCTTTCCCGTGCGGGCCATTAATCCGATCAGCAGCGCCGCAATCGGGAAACCGAATAAATAGCCGGCACTCGGCCCAACAAAGACGGAAATACCGCCACGTCCACCCGCAAGTACAGGCGCCCCGACTGCTACGATAAGCAAAAATAAAACCTGACTCAACGCACCTAATCGGGCTCCGAGCACTGCACCGGATAGCATGACCCCGATTGTTTGTAGTGTAATGGGCACCGGCGTAAAAGGCAATGGAATTGGCGGGATAAAACCTAACACGCACATCAATGCGGCAAATAAAGCGATAAACATCATGTCTCGTAATTTCATGTATAAATTCCCCCTATTAGTTTTTATTATAAAAGGAACTTACACATTGTCAACTTCATTTTATATTAGGTTTACAAAATAATTTTCAAGTTGGTCCAGTGGCACCTTTTCTTGTATGCCAGTTTTCATTTGTTTTACCATCACTTTATTTTCTGTTCGCTCATTTTCGCCGAATAGGAGGACAAATGGGATGTTTTCTTTATTGGCATAATCAAGTGACTTCTTTAATCGTCTGCCTGTTAAATCAACTTCTGTTTTTATCCCTTTTTGGCGTAACCGCCGTGCGATCTTTAAACATTCTGTCGTTGTATCCATTGGAATGATATACACATCAATTAGCGCGACAGGGGCATCTTTCTTTTTGTCCTTTAAAGCGGTGTATATGACATCCAGGCCAAACGAAATGCCGACTGTCGGGTAGACTTTTCCGTTTTGCAGGAAGTTGCCGATAATCGCGTCATACCTTCCGCCGCTCCCTATACTTGATGTAATGGCTCCATCCGATAAAAAGATTTCGTAAACCGTTCCTGTGTAAATGTCCAATCCTCGTGCCAAAAACGGGTTAAAGACGGCTTTTTCTGCTATTCCGAGTGCCTCTAAATAAGCTGTTAATTCTTCAATTTCAGCCAGCCCTTCTTTCATTAACTCATTGGATGCTATACGTCGAAAGGAATTTATATTTTGTTCAGCAGCATCTTCTATAAATGTTTCAAGCGTTTTTACCGTTTCAGCCTCAATTTGCTTTTCCATTAATTCTTCCTTCACTCCGTCCGCTCCAATTTTTTCAAGCTTATCAAGGGTTAAAATGACATCGCTCGTTTGCTCCTCATTCACATTCAAGCTTTCTAGCCATCCAGAAAGAAGCTTACGGTTGTTAAATTGAATGGTTACATCAAGGTCAAGTTCATTAAAGACATCCAACGCCATCATCATAAGGTCTGCTTCGGCCGCCATTGATTGGATGCCGACCACATCAACGTCACACTGTTCAAACTCGCGGAATCGCCCTTTTTTCACCGGACCATCGCGAAAGACTTTTCCCATCTCATACCGTTTGAGCGGAAAACGCATTTCGGGATTCATTCCAATCACCTTCGCAAACGGAATGGTTAAATCATATCGCAATGCCAGTCGGCGCTCCCCCTGGTCAGTCAGTTGGTACACTTCTTTTAAAATTTCTGCCCCGCCTCCGTATTTTGACGCCATTAAATCAAAATAATTTAATATCGGTGTCTCCAATGGCCTTGCGCCATATATTTGAAAAACATCTTCCAGCACCCGTTTGATGCGGTTTCGCAGAGCCTGCTCTTGAGGCAAATAATCTGCTGTTCCCTTTACATTTTTTAAAACGGTTTCCATTCGTACATCCTCCTCTAGAAAATAAATGTAGAACTACGGACAATAAATGGCTCATTTTAGACAATATCGCCGACGGTTTAAATAATAAATCTTGAAATTCAGACAATAACACGCCATTTTGAGTAGAAAGAGCCCAATTAAAAAAGCCCTGCAAGTATAAAAATACCTGCAGGGCGCTAAGCTCGCAGGTACAACGGGAATAACCCTTGTACCTGCGAGAAAAATTTTTCCCGGGTCCAAGGGTTACGTGTGATGATGAAGTTGCATGAGGGTGATGATGTTATTCATTTCGAATACCTCCCACTGAATTGAACTTATCATACACTAATTCATCTAAAATTGAAAGACGATTTTAAAAACTTGTTGTACATATTGGCTTTTGCTCCACTTTAAACAGGTCGTTCAAACTATCGGAAAAGCGCTCATCAGAAATGGTGGCAAGTCCATACCGTAGCAATGCTTTAACATCTATTGCCCCCATGAGCAAGGAAGAGAAATCATCTATATTGATTCGAAGTTCTACTTTATATTCGGCATTTGCATCTACTATAGGCTTCCCGTCAGAAAATGTAATAATGACGCTCTGTGAATTTTCTGCAAGGAACGGGTCTTTTACTGTTAATTTCAGTGTGCCATTCATGTTATTAAAGTTTCTCTCCTGAATCGTTTGAAAAAACCGTTCGATATCGATGATTCGATACATCATCCCCCCTGCCGTCACGTGCGATTCCAGGTAAATGGACTCAAACGCGCTACTCTCTTCATTGCTCGCATCAGGGACGACATATCGAAAATGTTCATCTGTTGTCTGAATGATCACTCGTTTTATTTGATCTTTTTGAGAATGGAAGAAAGCCATCATTTCATTAAGAACTTGCGGTGATTCATAAATGAATTCCTTCACGAGAAGATCATTCACAAATGTTGCTTCGCTTTTGTATGTAAACGCCATATATCCTTTAATATTTTTTCCCTCTTTATAGGCGATAATGTGGTTGCCTTCTCTAAATAAGCTAGTCATGTTAGCGTCAATCCGCCCGGTCATCCCATTTGTTTTTTTGAACATTCGATTATAGCAAGAAGCTACCTCTTTCCGATTTTCATCCGTATCTTCAAGAAGAACGAGATGTTCGGTCCCGCAATATCTCGGGAAGCTTCCCGGTCTAATTTTATATTGTGAGATTTGTGTCCCATGACCGAACCCCATCTTTTTATAAAATCCCGTATCAAATGGATAAAGGGTGACGATTGAGATTCCTTTTTTCTTAAAAAAATAAAGCGACTGAAGCAATAGTTCTCTGGCAACACCTTGCTTGCGCTGCAAAATATCGACTGCAACAAGCCCAATTCCACCGGCTTTCACAATCGTGCCGGCCACGTTTAAATCGAACTCAATTAATCGGACGCCTGCAGCCAAACGATCACCTTTCATGATGCCGTATAATGCTTGATCATTTGATTCATTTATTTCATCCAGCCATCCCCTTAATTGTGAAGGTGGCGTTTTAAACCCGGGATACGCCGTTGAAATGATTTTCATATAGGCATCCAACTGCGTTTTGTCATGAAGCTTTTGAAATTCCACTTCCATCACTCCTTGCAACCACTATTATCTTTTCCAAGCATTCATTTATTCCATACGTTGTGGCATAAACCCTCTTTTTCATAAATAAAAAAGGAACCCCGGAGATTCCGGGATCCTGAAATTCACCATACGACCGGGCCATAGGGAGGAAGGCCGTAACCATAGCCATATCCGTATCCATAGTAAGGAGCTCCATAAAATCCGGGAGCTAATCCAAATCCGGCAATTGACCCTAATCCAAGACCTAAAAGGGTTCCGCCCAGAAATGGAAATATGCGCTCTTCTCCGCTCTGGATTGGCATCAAGTAAACCGTCTCCGGATCTACTCTTTTAATAACGCCTGTATGCACATTCCCATCGTGCAGCTTAATTTCAACCGGTTTACCAATATGTTGAACGCAAAGCTGATAGTAGTATTCTTTCAAAAAAAACCATCTCCTTCAAAGGAATTTGAAAACCCTCTCTTTACTATATGTCGAATGAAGAATGACGGCATGGACAAGTGTCTTTACGAAAGGAAGGATCAGGAATAAACAGGCTTGCCTGCCAATCGATCCATCAATCTCCTCATAACAATCGTTGAAACGGGAATATTATTGTATTACAATGATTATTCTGAAAGGTGGATTGATGTTGAAAAAAAGATATTGGTTTCTTATTAGTTTCCTCTGCCTTATCATCGCAGGTTTTGCATGGTTCTTTTATCCGCAAATGAAGATTTATTGGATAAAGTCTCACTCGGCCGCTCCTGTTACGACAAAAAATAAGACAAACGTCACCTATATAGATCATCTAAAAAATCTTAAAAAACCGACAATCCGGCACCTTATCCTTGGAGATTCCGTCGCAAAAGGAAAGGGTTCTACCGATGGCGGATTTGCAGCTATTGCAAGCAGGCAACTGGCCGACTTGACCGGCAAGAAAGTTCTAGTTGATAATCAAGGGGTTTCCGGTTTTACGAGCGCGGATTTGCTCCAATTTATTCAAGGGAGATTATTAAAAGAGAAAATTCAAAACGCTGACTTAATAACCATTAATATTGGCGGCAATGATCTTGTGAAAACGGCATTAAAGGACGGACCTGTCGAAGCGATTCAACATTATCAAACTGTTAAAGAAAACTATGCTGAACATTTGGATCAAATTTTTAATTTTATTCGGAAAGAAAACCCAAAAGCAATTATTGTTACTAATGAGTTGTATAATGCAATTGATTCGGATGAATCTTTTTATCCAGCAACCAAACGGCTCTTAAGTGACTGGAACTTAATCGCTTATGAAACAGCTGCCGACTATATGCCGACTGTCGTCATTCCGAGCAGTGAAGTGTTAACAACAGAAGACCGAAAGAAGTGGATCTATGATTCCATTCACCCGAACGAGCTCGGACACCGGCGAATCGCGAATGCGATGATCAAGATTTTAGAAATTCCTTTTTCAAAACAATAAAACGGCCCATCTACTACCAATAGATGGGTCACTTTTTATAAGTCTAGGACTTTTGTCGGGTCATAAAAATTGGAACATCCATTTAACTTTTCGAACATAAAATTATTGTAGCAAAATAATACTTACGAACTATTGGAAAACTTCGGAAAGGGGTAGCGTCAGGAAAATGCGGATTTACAACGTTAAGGAAATCAAAATATAAAAAGTCTAATTTCTCGGTGTTATAAGTGAAAAATTAGGCTTTAGTTACTTCATTAAAGCGCCTGATTGTTGAAGACTAAAGTTTATATTCACCAAGAAAATTGATGTGCTCTTATCCTAACAAATTTTATTTAGGAT
>NZ_JBBHZM010000040.1:0-27819 GCF_049843615.1 Fictibacillus sp. Mic-4
TTTTTCAGTGACCTCTGGCGGAGACGAAATTTTGTCTAATAGACCGCGTCTCAAGGACAAAAATAAGTGGCGAAGGTAAAATTTTGTCCGTTTGAGCTGTCGGGAATTCTATTTAGTATTGGCAAGCCTTTCATAATCTCGTTATTCCGCATGACAGCCTAGAAAAAAATCGAAGAGGTAATTCGCAATTAACAAGAAGCAGATAAGCTTGATATAGCTTATCTGCTTTCTTTTATAGAAGGAAGATTGGTTTAAATTTCACCAGCGCATTCTATAAAAGAAAAGGATATTAACTTAATTGTTAGAAGAAATAAAAGAATAAACAATCGGGTATAAAAACGGGGGAATTAAAGTGTGTGAAATATTGAATAAACAAGTAATACGTAACGAAAATTCTATTGTTCCGTGCAATTCCAGCGATTAAAGATATTTCATCTTTTGAAAATCTGCTAAAAGAAAATCATAATCCAAACTTAAAAGGTTGCATCATAACAGGGGATAAAGATCCTTATTATTTGAAGGTACTTGAGTTAATGCCAGTTTTTGAAGCGAATCATATTCCTTGCAAACTAGTAGTAGAACCAGGACTCGGGCATTTCTTCCCTGAACTTTTTCCTGCTTTGCTCCAAACGGCGATAAGTTATTTGGAGAAAACGCCAGAATAAAGCCAATCATCGGGTTGAAAAAATATTAGTTTCGAATACTTATCTTTCGGGTAATTTCAGATTAAATCCATTTCGGAATGAATTGATAAAAAAATTACGAAAGGAAGATAACGATGCTTTGGACCATTTTAGTACTTTTAATTATTCTCTGGTTGCTCGGTTTCTCTTTTCATATTGGGGGAGGATTAATTCACCTTCTTCTTGTCATTGCTCTGATCGTGCTTATTGTTCGTCTTGTCCAGGGAACGGGACGAAGATGAATGAATGCCCTGGCTAATAGGATAAAGAGGAGTGCCCTGGAAAAGATTTTTTTTCTTAGGCACTCCTTATTTGTCAAAACGAGCATAATAACCTTTTAATTCGGGTGTTTTGGTAACAAATAGAAATCCCATGTACGAAAGAAAGGAAGAGGGAAATGGCAACTAATCATAAAATCTATGACCTGATTGGTATAGGTATTGGGCCGTTTAATCTTAGCCTGGCAGCACTGACTGAAAATGTTCGAGAAATGAACGCTTTATTTTTTGAACAAAATAAAGAATTTGAATGGCACCCTGGTATGTTGCTAGAAGGCACTGATTTACAATCACCTTTTATAGCGGATTTAGTGACATTTGCCGATCCAACAAGCCAACATACTTTTTTAAATTATTTACATAAACATCATCGCCTCTACCAATTTTACTTTTTTAACCGGTTTGAGATACCGAGGAGAGAATACAACGACTATTGCCAATGGGTGCATCGAATTTGAAACATTGCCATTTCGGGCATCAAGTTGTTGATATCATTGATCATGATACAGTAGATGAACCTCATTATGAAGTAATGGTTTTAAATAAAGAAACAGATAAGGAAGAGCATTACTTTTCACGTCACCTTGTTTTAGGAACGGGTAGCGTACCACTTATACCAGAGGGAATGCAAGGGCATTCTCAAAAAGATATTCTCCATACGAGCCAGTATCTTTATCGGGAAGAAAATGTGAAAAAAGCAAGATCTGTAACTGTTGTAGGATCCGGGCAAAGTGCCTCAGAAGTATTTTATGATTTGCTTTTTGATCAAAGAAAACACGAATATCATTTAACGTGGTTCACTCGTTCACCGGGATTTTTCCAAAAAGAAGCGGCGAAGCTTGGGAGGGAAATTTTTTCTCCAGAGTACGTGGAATATTTCCATCGGCAATCGTTTGATGAACGAATGCATGCGCTTGATGAACTGGATCAATTGCGTAATGGAGTGGATCCAGAAACGCTTAAAAAAATCTATCATCTTCTTTACCACCGTTCAATTGATAAGGAATTGGCGGTGACCATTCAACCGTTAACGGAAGTGAATAAAATCGAAAGAAGCAACAAGGGGTATAAGTTGATTTGTCGGGAATCTCGGGAAGATCAAAGTTTTACGTATGAATCGGATAAAGTTATTTTAGCTACCGGCTATAAACCTTTCATTCCGGAATGGCTTGATCGATTTCGCGATAAAATGGAGTGGGAGGATGAAAACAGGTTTAAAGTAACAAAAGATTATCGGATTGTATTTAAACAAGAACGCCCTCACCATTTGTACACATTAACGAACATAGAACATTCCCACGGAGCCAGCGCGACTAACCTTGGTCTTTCCGTAATGCGCAATCAAACGATTATTAATTCGGTTGCCGGAAGGGAAGTCTATCCTACTCCTAAGAAAACTGTCTTCCAACAATTCCCGATCGTGAAGTGAGCGGTGAATTTCATGGTCAATACGGGGGATAACAACATAGCTGTCACTTATCGTAATTAAAAGTTACGACTCACCTATTTACAGGAACTTTTTCGGGGCTTAGTACGGTCTATAACAGCTTCGGTGTAATTCTCCCTATAAAATGATTTATTAAAATAGTAAATTATCCGTTTTAAATTAAATTTCAATGGGAAAGGGGATTATAGTAGCTTATAAAAAGGAGAGATAAAATGGAAAACGCCGATCGTCAAGAATGGAAAACACAAAAACCGCAATATAATTACTTGATACCTGATATTCAATCAGAAATGAACCCTCATCCTGAGATAGAAAATGACAATTATATAGGCAGCGGGAAATTAAAAGGGAAAGTCGCTATTATAACGGGCGGCGATAGTGGCATCGGCCAGTCGGTAGCCCTGGCTTATGCTAAAGAAGGAGCAGATGTTGCTATTGTTTATTATGAGGCCCATGGTGATGCGGAAAAAACGAAACGTCTCGTTGAAGAACAAGATCAAAAATGTTTAGCCTTTGCCGGAGATGTAGGTGATGAATATTTCTGTCAACAAGTCGTTAAACAAACAGTGAATCACTTTGGGCGCCTAGATATTCTTGTAAATAATGCAGGAGAGCAACATGTCTGTGAGAAAATTGGAGAGATTACCGCAGAGCAACTTGATCGGACCTTTAGGACAAATGTTTATTCGATGTTTTATTTGACAAAGGCATCAATGAAGCACTTAGGAGAGGGAAGTGCAATCATTAATACAACTTCCATTACCGCTTATCAAGGAAACCCTATCCTTTTAGATTATTCATCGACAAAAGGGGCAATTGTTTCCTTTACCCGGGCATTGTCTCAAAATCAAGAGATTTTAGAAAAAGGTATTCGAGTAAACGGAGTTGCGCCAGGCCCGATATGGACACCTTTAATTCCGGCAACTTTTCCAGAAGACAAGCTGGAAAATTGGGGACAAAACACTCCGATGAAACGCCCGGGGCAACCGAAAGAGCTGGCTCCTGCCTACGTTTTTTTAGCATCGGAAGATTCATCTTATATGTCAGGACAAGTTCTTCACATAAACGGCGGACAAGTCATCAATGGATAGTTAAAGTTAATTATAGCAACGGAGAGGGTGCCTAAAAAGTGATGTTTTTAGGCACTCTCTTTATTCGCTCATAATGGTCATCCTTATTTCTTTAGTTTCTACAGTTACATCCCCGCCGATAGTATGCTCTTAAACTTTTATTAAATGTTGCCGTAGAAAGGGAAATCTACCTTTGACCTTAAAGATAAAAACTTTTCTACATCTTTTTCCAACCTTCGTATTTTGTCCCCATCAACTAACAAAAGCCGACAAAAGAACGAAGAAAAGATTGGGGGTTTCTGTTACTTTTTAATGGAATTTGTAAAAAACTTTTCGGAATAAAAAAGTTTTATAGGTAAACAATGCGGTAATACAAATAATAGATATTGTCTATTTTTGCTAGAAAGGGGCGGGCGGTTAAAAATGAAGTATAAAGTCAAAGACTGGCTACGACTCACTCCTCGTGAGCGTTACCTTTTATTATTTGCCGTTGCCGTACTTCAAAAAGAGCGACATCGACATCTTCTATCAAATCAATAGTAAGGAGATCAATAAGTGAGCAAAGAAGTGACTAATCTTTCAGAGCAGATTGATAAAGTACGACAAGAAATGTACGAAAGCGCGAAAACTATGGCCCTTTCTGATCCCAAACTTATTTCCATAAGCAAGAACCTGGACAATCTCTTAAATGAGTATCATAAATGTATGAAATAAAAAACTTGCGAAAGACCTTCCAGGCAATATCGCAAGTTTTTTGTTGTTCTTATCGGGGTATGGATTCTGGTAGTAAAAAGGGTGCTGACAGGCATAAACCGTCTTTTTTAACCCGATTGGAAATCCATTTTCTTCTATCCAAACCCGATAGATGCGGTTATAATTATGGCAGAAGCTTTTAATGAAGGTAGGGTACTAAAATGCTAAAGAACAAAAGGTTCAGTATCCGTTCGAAAATCGTCTTTGGTAATTTAATTGTCGTTCTTTGTTTAGTCATTTCGATTATTGCTGTCAACAACCAGATGGCGTCATTGCAGCGAGAGCGGAATTATATTATACATCATGATCTTACTGTCTATGATTTGACGAGTCGAATTGAAAAACGGTTATTAGATATGGAAACCGGTCAACGGGGGTTTATTATTACGGGCAATAAGGATTACCTTGTGCCTTATAACACGGCAGCATCCAAATGGAAAGATGAATACAGCCAGTTATACGATTTGCTGTCGGATAACCCGGGCCAACAAAAAAAATTAGAAGAAATTAAATCAACGATTGAACATTGGATCAATACGTCTGGCGAGCCTACCATACAACTAAAAAAAGCGAATCATACGGAAGAACTGAATCGTTTTTTTAAGACGGATATTGGCCGAAGAGACATGGATCAAATGCGGTCACAATTTGATACGTTCAGAAGCAAGGAAAAGGCACTGACAAAAGCCCGGGCAGACCGATTAGACCATCAAAATCTCCTTTTGAAATTTGGCTTATTTGGCTTGCTTCTCCTTCTTTCTATTATATCCATCGCCATTGCTGTCGTCGTTTCCGGCTCGATTGTGAAAACAATTAATGAGGTTGTTCGTACGATTAAACAGATGACTACTTCTAGAGGAAACATTGAAGGTCGCATTCAAGTGAAAACGAAGGATGAAATAAGAGATCTTGGGGAAGCAACCAATGCATTAGTGGAGGTGCTTGCCCAGCGGAATTGGCTGCAGACGAATATTGCTGAAACGATCGCAATGTATCAGGGCATTTCTTCACTAGATGCACTTACGGAAAGATTCGTTACCGGAATTACAAAGGTGACGAATGCTTCATTCGGGGCCCTTTATCTTCGGGAAGAAAAAGGAGAAACGATACGTTATGTAAAAAAAGCCGCTTATGCAGATTCTTTGAACGATGTCGGGAGAGAAAGTTTCATTTTAGGCCAGGGGATGATCGGCCAATGTGCGTTGGAACAGCAAATGCACGTGATAAATGACATCCCCGGCGAGTATCGGTTAATTACATCTGGTTTAGGTGAGATCAGGCCGAGAAACCTATTAATAGCCCCGATCCTTTTGGAAGGAGAGACAATAGCGGTTATTGAAATGGCAAGTCTTCACGAATTTACCGCCCTTGAACAGAGTCTAGTGAGAGAAGTGCTTGATTCATTCGGTCTTGCCATGAACAGTGTAATCGGACGAATGGAAATCGAAAGGCTGTTGAAAGAATCACAGGCGATGACAGAAGAGCTTCAAGCGCAGTCGGAAGAGTTGCAAACGCAATCTGAAGAATTAAATATGCAATCCGAAGAACTGCGCATGATCAACGAACAGCTGGAAGAAAGAACAGAAGAAGCAGAAGAGCGATCACGGGAGCTCGAGAAAGCAAAGGAAGAGCTCGAAGAAAAAGCGAGACAGCTTACACTCAGCTCAAAGTACAAATCCGAATTTATGGCGAACATGTCGCATGAATTGCGCACCCCGCTTAATAGCATTCTAATTCTTTCCGAAATGCTTGCGGAAAATACGAGCGGCAGTCTGACAGAGGAAGAGGCGGAATTTGCCCGCGTCATTCATTCATCTGGCAAAGACCTTCTTTCATTAATTAATGATATTCTTGATTTATCGAAGGTGGAAGCCGGAAAGCTCGACATGATGTTCAACGAAATGAACATGAGCGAGCTGCCAGTGCAACTCGAACGCAATTTTTCCCATATCGCAAAGCAAAAAGGCCTGGAATTTAGCATTATGAAAGATTCGAACGTGCCGGATATTTTCCATACCGACGAAAAAAGGTTCCAGCAAATTATGAAAAACTTATTGTCGAATGCCTTTAAATTTACCGAATCCGGTTCCGTTTCTGTGACCATTCGCCAGGCGGAAGAAACTCACGTTGACAGGTGGCTAACGACAAAAGGTGCTGAATACTGGCTGGAAATTGCGGTAAAAGACACCGGGATCGGCATCCCAAAGGATAAGCAAGGATTGGTTTTTGAAGCATTCCAGCAGGCGGATGGTGCAACGGTTAGGAAATATGGCGGAACAGGTCTTGGTTTATCGATTTGTCGTGAGTTTGTTCATTTGCTTGGGGGACGAATTATTCTACAAAGCGAAGAAGGAAAAGGAAGTACGTTCATCCTTTATCTGCCGAGCCTTCCAAATGGCATGGCGCACAGGGATGAACCTGTTGAAACTGCGGTCGAAGTTGCGGCAGCGGAATTGTCCGAAATGGAAATGAGAGAAGTAGGGGCAAGTATTTTTAATGATGAAACTTCATTTGCTCTGCCAGCTGAAAGCAGTGTCTTTAAAGGTAAAAATGTTTTGATCGTAGATGATGATAACCGGAATATTTTTGCTTTAAAGACGGCACTTCAAAATGAAGGCATGAATATTGTTATTGCGAATAACGGAATCGAATGTCTTAATATTATTAAAGAAAAACAAGACTTTGATATCATTTTAATGGATATTATGATGCCAGTTATGGACGGTTATGAAACGATGCGGAAAATTCGCGGGAATCCATCATTTGAAGATTTACCTATTATCGCTTTAACAGCAAAAGCAATGAGAAATGACAGAGAAAAGTGTCTTGAAGCAGGTGCGTCAGATTATATTAGTAAGCCATTAGAATTAGAGCAGCTTTTTTCTGTGATGCGTGTATGGCTAACAAGATAGGTGGTATTGACGTAAAATGGATGATAAATATTGGGGAATTGAAGATGAAGTCGAAGACAATCTTACAAAAAGCATAGAAATTGAATTGTTGCTAGAGGGGATCTATCGTTTATCGGGCTTTGATTTCCGGCAATATATGCGTTCTTCCATTTGGCGTCGAATCCAGAACCGGATGAGGCTGGATAAAATCCCGACCGTCACCCGTTTACTAGAAAAGGCTGTTCATGAGCCGGGCTATATTGATGTGTTATTGAATGATTTTTCGATCAATGTAACGGAAATGTTTCGGGACCCGCATTTTTTCTATTCGTTTCGGAAAAAAGTCGTTCCGCATTTGCGGGATCTTCCAGAAATACGCATCTGGCACGCGGGCTGCGCAACAGGCGAAGAAGTATTTTCGATGGCGATTTTAATGGAAGAAGAGGGATTAGTCCATAAGACAAAAATATATGCAACCGATATGAATGAAAACGTTTTGGAAAAAGCGAAGCGCGGTATATTTCCATTAAGCAAAATGCAGACGTACACGAAAAATTATATGCAAGCCGGCGGGACGCATGCGTTTTCCGAATACTATACAACGGATTTTAAAAACGCCTATTTTAACTCGTCCCTCAAGGACAATATCATCTTTTTTCAACATAATCTTGTGACAGATCAATCGTTTAACGAATTTCATGTCATCATTTGCCGGAATGTATTAATCTATTTTACAGCCGTTTTGCAGAATCAAGTCCATGAATTGTTTTATGAAAGTTTGTGTCCGGGCGGCTTTCTTGGATTAGGGGACAAGGAGTCGATCCGCTTTGCCGAACGTACAGGCTCTTATTCAGAGTTTAACGGAGCAGAACGGATCTATAGAAAGATTTAAACAAGAAGAGGGTAGTAGTTTTTAAAGGCTATTACCCTCTATTTTGTTACCTGGGCTTTAATCATAACGATGCACATATCATCAGGTTGATTCGCATGCTGATCTTCGGGGAGGACTAGATGGATGGGGGAGTCGATCGCTTCCCATTTTTGCGCTGCGAGGGTCCGGAGTCTATCCAGCATCTGTTCTTCCTCAGTTCCATTTGCTTCAATGACGCCATCAGTAAAGAGAAGCAGCTGGATTTCGTTTTCATAATGAATGACGGATTTATGAACATCGATTTGCTCAAAGAAGCCGACGGCGGAGCTGCCACGTTCAAGTGATAGCAATGTTTTTCCGTCGACGAAAACATAACCCGGCGGATGGCCGGCATTTACATATTCAACAGTTTTCTTTTCCGTATCAATGACTAAGTAAATGGCTGTAAAATAGTAATTCGTAAAGTTTTTTGGATTGTAAAGAAGCGTCATATAACGATTCAATTCTTTAATGACAGGCACTGGATCGACATGCCGCTTTATTGATTCTCTTAAAACGGAAGAAATAAACATGCAAACGAGCGAAGAGGAAAGGCCGTGCCCCATCATATCAAACAATATAACCGCATAACGGTGATCATCTATCTTATTCCAGTAATACATATCCCCGGCCAGTTTAAACGACGGCAAATGAGAAACCTGTATTTGGATATTTTTTTCTTTTAAAGGGGGATTAAGCAAGCTTCTTTGTACTTGTGTGGCTAAATCCAATTCAGTCCGGAGTTTTTCTTCTTGTTGATCGTGCCAATCTTTTTCATACTTTAAGCGGAGTGCTACCCGGATGCGGGCGAGCAGCTCTATTTTATTAATCGGCTTGGTGATGTAATCCATTCCGCCTACATCAAGCGCTTCAGCCAGTATATTCATATCTTCCAGAGCGGTTATGAAAATGACTGGAACGTCTTTCAGCCGCTCTACCTGTTGAATCCTCCGGCATGCTTCGATACCGTCGATTTCAGGCATCATAATATCAAGCAAGATGAGATCAACAGGAACGTAGTTCGGATCACTGGAATCAAGTTGAAGATAATCAAAAAGTTCAACCGCCGACTTGAGCGGCACACAGTTTGAATAACCTGCGTTTCTTAATATTTTTTCTATAACAAAAAGATTGACGGGATTATCGTCAACTAGAAGAATAGACATATAATTGGTTTCTCCTTTTAACATACCTTGTTCTATTATTATACTAAATATGTAGAAAAAATGGTATTTGTTTGAATCTTAAGCATGTTTAAGATTCAAACAGGTGGATAAAATGAAAACTATAAAAAGACATCTTGACATTTTTCCAACAAATGAATATATTATGCTTAAATCAATATATGAAGAAAAACGTTGAAGAGGATTAGTAAAATGCCTCCGTCTCTTTCAGAGAGGAAATTGGGTGCTGAGAGATTTCCAGAGACCGCATTTGAACCTGCCTTGGAGTTCGGTATCGAAAAAGATACTAGCGGAATTGCTCCGTTATCAAAAAAGAGTGTACGGCGATTGCTGTAAACAAGGGTGGTACCACCAGACCTCGGTCCCTTATTGGGGATGGGGTCTTTTTTGTTTTAAGAAACAATTAGCTCCTAAAAATGCGGGTAACTGGAATCGGAAATTCGCCGATTTCGACTACACGGGAATTCTTGCCTCTGGCCTGTGGACAAAGTTGCCAGCAATATTGTTCGTTTAAACAGTTAATCTCCCGCTACAAGAAAAAGAAAGGATGAGATCCATGTCAAAAGAAAAGAAATTTGTTGAAGAAATAACGGCAATGGAAGACGATTTTGCCCAGTGGTATACCGATGTCGTGAAAAAAGCAGATCTTGTTGATTATGCTTCCGTCCGCGGCTCGATGATTATCCGCCCGTACGGGTATGCGATCTGGGAAAATATTCGTGATGTACTTGATCAAAAAATTAAAGAAACGGGTCATGAAAATGTCTATATGCCGCTCTTTATCCCTGAGAGCTTATTGCAAAAAGAAAAGGATCATATTGAAGGTTTTGCGCCGGAAGTAGCCTGGGTGACCCATGGCGGCTCAGAGGAATTGGCTGAACGTCTTTGTGTCCGTCCTACGTCTGAAGTGTTGTTCTGTGAGCACTATGCTGACATTATTCATTCCTATCGTGATTTGCCTAAGCTTTATAACCAATGGAGCAACGTTGTTCGCTGGGAGAAAACGACAAGGCCGTTTTTACGCTCTCTTGAATTCCTCTGGCAAGAAGGCCATACATGTCATGCGACGGAAGAAGATGCAAGCGAAGAAACAGAGCGCATGCTTGAAGTATATGCAACGGTCTGTGAAGAGTATTTAGCGATTCCTGTTATACGCGGGAAAAAGACGGAGAAAGAAAAGTTTGCCGGCGCGAATTTCACGCTTACAATCGAAAGCTTAATGCATGATGGAAAAGCGTTGCAAAGCGGCACGTCCCATTATTTAGGTACAGGCTTTGCCGAAGCGTTCGGCATTCAATATACGGACAAAAACGGCAAGCTTCAGTATGTTCACCAGACGTCATGGGGGATTACGACAAGATTAATCGGTGCCTTAATTATGGTTCATGGCGACAACCGCGGCCTTGTCCTTCCGCCAAAAATTGCGCCGACACAGGTGATGATCGTTCCGATTGCCCAGCATAAAGAAGGGGTTCTTGATAAAGCGTATGAATTAAAAGATCAACTTAAAAAGCTTGCAAGAGTAGGAATTGACGCGAGTGACAAAACGCCAGGCTGGAAGTTCAGTGAATCCGAAATGAAAGGAATCCCGCTTCGGTTAGAAATTGGTCCAAAAGATATCGAGAAAGGACAAGTTGTTCTCGTTCGCCGGGATACCAATGAAAAAACGACGGTCGCAATGAGCGAGCTAGAAGCGAAGATCCCTGCCATTCTCGAAGACATTCAGGCGAAGTTATTTGAAAAGGCGAAAAGCCATCGTGAAAAGAAAACGAGCGTGGCGAAAAACATGGACGAATTCAAAAGCCGTTTAGCCGACAATCCGGGCTTCATCAAAGCAATGTGGTGCGGAGACTTAGCTTGCGAGAACTACATTAAGGATGAAACAGCAGCCACTTCACGTTGTATTCCATTTGAACAAGAAAAAGTAGCCGACACCTGCGTTTGTTGCGAAAAAGAAGCAAAGCATTTAGTCTATTGGGCGAAAGCATACTAAAAAATCGTTCAATCAAACGTTTGATTAACGCATGTGTTTGTAAGAAAGGACCATCCATAAGTCAATTCGCTTATGGATGGTCCTTTGGCATTTATTCAAATGTTTGCGGTTAGTCAGTGATTTTTAATAAAACATCAAAATTATGTTAAATTTATACAATCGGAACTAGAGGAAAGAAAAGTAATGGCCGCAAGCATAAGAGATTGTCCGGTTAAACTTCAAAAAATTGAACAGGAATTTAATATATCATCGCAAGCAGCGAAGTGGCACAAAAAGATTGGCTTTTGTCAAAAAAGATGACAAAAGCCTTCTTTTACAATTAAAGGATCGTTGCGGTTGGAAAGAATGCTGCATGTGCTTTATTCGGACTTTCAAACCATTCAGCTATTTTATCCGCAAGCTCCTGGTCGTTCGCTCCTTGAAGTAGTTGTCCTACTACATGTTCGGGGAGGGGCTTCGTCATCGCGTTTGTCCATTCCGTCACTTCTTTTACGAATGGCCTCGCTCGTTTCCAATAATCTTCACCCAGCTGTTCGTTCCAGGCTGAATGTTTATAATCGATAATGGTTTCGTATAATTGTTCTGCGCAATAGGATGATAGATTGCACCCTTGACCGGTTATCGGGTCATTTAAAAATACGCTATCGCCGCATCCTATGACTGGCTTGTTGTGAACGGTCAGGTAAGGTTTTCGTATCGTCGGTGTAATCGCAATTTGGAGAAAGCCGTTTTTATCACATAAAGTGAACTGATCTTCGATAATCCGATTATAAATCGCCGGGAAGAACGTTTTCACTGTACGTTTCATTTGCTCCGTAAATGCTTCTGCACTCTTTATGCCTTTAAATTCATCCAACTCGCCGTCTGGAACGGCCATAATAAATAAAATGGCGACAGGGCCGTGTTCAGTTTTTGCAGGTATTTCAAACATTTCCCCTTTTCCCGGAAGAACCGTCACGTTGACACCAGGAGGGTTTAAAGGCTCTACTCCTAAAAAGTACCCGACAATACACTTTCGCTGGGGAGCGTTAAATGGTGATAGCTCCTCATCAATTGGAAATGGGAAAAGCGGACCTGATTTTCCCGTACAATCGATTAAAAGGTCAAAATCGCGGACTAAAGCTTCGGCCTGGTCTTTAGACACCTTTTCTTGCCGGAAAGAGACGCCATTTTTCATAAGATCATTCATGCAATCGGAGTAATACAAACGCTGGTCCACAGATAAGGCGGGCTCTTTCAGCATTCCTGTAAAAAGCTTTTGCTCGCCTATGGTAATATGGATGCTCTTAAGAAGATTCTTTTCATCCCATTTTGGCATGTGGAAGCGTTTTTCACGCTCTCTCGTTGGGCCGAAATGAACCTGGGTGGACATGACCCGCCCGTTTCGAATTTCATCCGCTGATCGCTGATGAATCATTGTAACATTAAAGTGTTCTTTTAATGCATAAGCCAAAATCAGGCCTGCTGTACCGCTTCCAACTATTCCAATACGCTTCTTCATTGAATCGCCCCTTTAGTCTCCCCGATGTAGAGGGGGACAGATAGTGAATAAACAATTTTCAGTTTATTTTGTAAGTGAAGCCTTGTAAATAGTGCTTTAGGAGGAGAAATAGAAAAGGACTTGTGCCGATTGACACAAGTCTTTAAATCTTTTTTTACCGCCAATATGTGGAGTTTTTCTCCATTTCTGCCCATTCATCCTGCAAAATGCTCATCATGATTCGATCAAATTGTTGGCCATCACGCAAAACGGCGCTTCTCATTCGCCCTTCCTCTTTGAACCCCACTTTCTTGTACGCTTCGATCGCGGAATGGTTGTAAGAAATGACATCAAGACCGACCCGGTTGAGATTTAATTCGTAAAAGGCATAACGAAGGATGAGCCTTAACGCATCTGTCCCATAGCCTTTTCCCCTGTTATTCGGCTCCCCTATCCCAATAGCGAGCTTACCGGCTCGATTGTTCCATTCAATGCCAAAGAGGGCGACAAAGCCGATCAGGCGGTCATCTTCAAGGGACCTTAGTTTGAATTCAATTGATGAAGAACCCTGGACTCTTGCCCGTTCATGTTCCCGCAATGTATCCACTGATTGAGGGATGGAAAAATCAGTATCCATTCTTCTTAAGTAATCACCGTCTTCTTGCCATTTGGCCATCTCTTCTACATCCGTAGGCCTCGTTGCAGATAATTTAACGAAATTGCCTTTAAATAGATCCTTTATTTTTAAATTCATTTTATAAGCCCCTTTTGTAAAGTTTTGCAAGGGGAGCGGTTAATCCATTGAATGACCATCCCCTTATTTCAAGGCAGGAAACAATAGTGGACTAACTGCAATCAACATAGGCGCATCTCCTTTTTTTGGAATATATCCACTATATAATAGTCGCTAAATTCAGTCAAATAATTTTAAAACGATACAATTCTGTTAAAAGAATGAGTGCTTTACAGTCTTTTTTCTGTCTAAAACATGGTAAACTATCAATAATAGATTTTAATTGATATTCATTATAAAAAAAGTCTAAAAGAGTGAGACTTTTAAATAAAAGAGAGGTCAGGAAAAATGATTGAACAATACACATCGATAAACAAAAAGCTAGATGAATTATTTAATGGCCATCCGGCAGCGGATGAAAAACTTCGCCAGGCGAGCAAGTTTATGGACGCGGTTAAGGAATTGATCGAATTGTGCGGGGATGACCCTTATCGTGATGGGCTTCAGGAGACCCCTTATCGGGTACTTAAGGCATTTTTAGAATATACTGAAGGGTATCGGGAAGATCCGAAAGCGCATTTGGAAAAAACGTTTGAAGTCGACCATCGTGAATTAGTGCTGGTAAAAAACATTGAGTTCCACTCTCTCTGTGAGCACCACTTTGCTCCTTTTTATGGAGTGGCGCATGTCGGTTATATTCCAAACGAAAAAATTACCGGGTTATCCAAGATCGCCCGAATGGTTGAAGGATATGCAAAACGTTTCCAGGTGCAAGAACGCCTTACAACGCAAATTGCGGAAGCCGTCGAAGAAATCCTTGAACCAAAAGGGACGATGGTCGTTATCGAAGCAAAGCATATGTGCATGTGCGGCCGAGGGATTAAAAAATCAAATGCAATGACAACAACGTCATCTGTACGTGGACTATTCTCTGACCGGTCCGACTTAAGAAGCGAGTTTTTATCCCTTTTACAGCGATAGTACGCCGTTACTTTTAGTAATGAACTATAAATCTCTATTTAGAGGTGATAACGTGAGACATGCCATTATAACTGCTGGTACAAAAGGGCTCGGCAAGATGGTCACGAAACGGTTGCTGGAAAAAGGCTGCTCTGTTACCGTGAATTATCGCAGTGATCTTGAAGCCGTCAGCCGTGTAAAAGAAGAATGGAGCCTTTATGAAGAACGTTTGCACTTTGTTCAAGGGGATGTCACGAAAAAAGAAGATGTCATAAAGATCGTTCAAAAAGCTATGGAACGGTTCGGGCGAATTGATTATCTCATAACGAACGCCGGCCCCTTTGTCTTTGAGCGAAAAAAATTAATCGACTATGAGGACAAAGAATGGTATGAGATGATCGAAGGGAACTTAAGCTCCGTTTTCCATTTCTTTAAATCGGCCATTCCGATTATGAGAAAACAGAAATTCGGCAGAGTGGTTACTTACGGTTTCCAGGATGCGGACAATGCCCCGGGGTGGATGTATCGCTCAGCGTTCAGTGCAGCGAAGGCAGGGCTCGTCTCGCTTACAAGAACGGTTGCACTGGAAGAAGCCGAGCACGGAATAACCGTCAACATGGTATGTCCTGGAGATATCCGCGGGCAGATGAAAGAAGCAAGCATTAAAGAAGCGAAACAAAAGAAAGAGAATGTAACTCCAATTGGGCGTTCGGGAACCGGGGAAGACATCGCCAGAGTCATTGCCTTTTTATGCGAAGATGATTCTGATATGATTACCGGCAGCGTCATTCCGGTGACAGGAGGCCTCGATGTGATCAATCGGCATCGAAATTAATTATGATTGGGGGATGTAAATGCAATTCATAAATTGGTTTTATATCGCGTTATTTTTCTTAATGGCCGCGGCAATTGTACTTATCCTGTACAATCGTGTCATAAAGAAAAAGAACATCTCGAACGTTTACACTCCTTTCGATTATATAACTGGACAAAGTAAGGTTGAATTTCATGAGGAAAAGGACGAGCGAGGAGCGTATAATGACGCTGGTGATGATAAGGATAAGAACAAAAGGAAGGCATGAGTTTTCTCTGCTTTTTCAAGGCTTGAAGCAAGTGAATATGTCTTCTACCCGAGCCGTTTTCAGCAAAAAGTGAAAAAAATTACGCCTGGAGCATAGTTTCCAGGCGTTTTTGCCCTTTTTAAAAATGCTTATTGTCCGTTCCTAATGTTTTATTGTCCGAATGATACGATTTGTTTTCCAATTCCCGCTGTTTATTTTCCAAACCTGTGAACTTATTGTCCGAATGAAGAAATTTATTGTCTAAACGGTAAATCAAAAAAGAGTATGCAATTTCAAATGAAATAACTAAATTTTATATGCAACTAAATTCGTGAGAAACACTGATATTTCTATGCGCTCTTGAATAACTATGTAGCAACGAATAAGAATAACTCCAGAGCTTCCTTTGTCAGCCCTTAGTGACTTGATTTTAGGTTGGAACGTATCTTGCATTGTTATTGAGGAATAAAGGGTAAATTGGAGGAAAACGAATGAGCGTCGAACAAATGAGTCAAGCGGAAAAGAATGATGGACACAAGTCTTGCCCCATTGATTATAATCGTCGAGTTTTCAGGTCGGTAAAAAACTCCAACTATGGTGGGCGATCTGCGGAAACGGTCTTTTTCTACAGACAAGAAGGCCCTGTTGTGTATGCATCCTATAACGGAGGAGATATTTTGCACGGTACGTTAGTTGGGATCGTTAACACAGATGGCTCGCTTCAATTTCGCTATCATCACATTAACCAGCGGTTTCAGCTTCGGAGCGGAACGTGTACATCGACTTTTCAAATGCTGCGTGATGGCCGGCTTCGCCTATACGAAAAATGGAACTGGCTTGATGAAGATAGGGCTGAGGGCGAGTCGATATTGGAAGAAGTGAAGCATACTAGTTTATCGCCCTATGTCTCTAAAGCATATGTATAAGTTTAAAAAGGAAGCACTAAACGGGTTAACCTGTGCGAGTGCTTCCTTTTTCTATTTCTTCAATTATCGTTTTCTCCTTATTTTTTCTTAAAAATAAATAGAGTCCAAAAATAACAATAAGCCCGCCGATGATTTGAAAAACTGTCATTCTTTCATTCAACAAAAGAAACGCCAATAGGCTTGCCCCGATCGGTTCGCCAAGTATGCTCATCGATATCGTTGTAGCGCCCGTATATTGCAGAAGCCAGTTGAACAGAAGGTGGCCGAACACCGTTGGAACGACGGTAAGCAAGGCGAAAATCCCCCATTCCCGCAAAGGATAATTCACCATCGTAATCCCCATGGCTAAATTATAGATGGCAAACACAATCGCTGCTGCTAAAAACACAAGCAGACTATACAAATATGACGGCAGTCGAAGAAGCAGCCGTTGGCCCGTTAATATATGGATGGAAATCGCAATGGTGCCTAAAATCGAGAGAATGTCCCCGATCATATGGCGATCGGATAAACCAATATCCCCCCAGCCAACGAGAATGGAACCGATCATAGCAATGCCCATCCCGGCTTTTGCCAGAGTGCTTGTTCTCTCTTTAAAAAAAACAAAGGCGCCGGCCATGACAAAAACCGGCTGCAATGCCATAAGAATGGTAGAGCTGGCGACGGTTGTATAGTTTAACCTTATATCCGAAAGAAGTCTCCCTCTTCAAACCGTAACGATTCGTTAGTGAGTGGAGGTTAAGAGGGAGATGAATTTCGGCCCGCGACACTAAAGTATTGCATGATGCAAACATTTGTTCTATAATCAGAGGTAAGGGGAGGTGATTCGATATGGCAAACAAAGCCTATAAGTTCCGTCTTTACCCAAAGAAAGAACAAGAAGAGCTTCTTGCAAAAACCTTCGGCTGTGTCCGTTTCGTCTACAACAAAATGTTAGCTGAACGAAAGGAAACCTATGAGCAATTCAAGGATGATAAGGAAACGCTAAAGAAACAAAAGTTCCCAACCCCTGCCAAGTATAAAAATGAGTTTACTTGGCTAAAGGAAGTAGACAGTCTTGCTTTGGCGAATGCACAACTGAATTTACAGAAGGCGTACAAAAACTTCTTTTCCGGTCGTGCTAAATTTCCCAGGTTCAAAAGTCGGAAGGCGAGACAATCCTACACCACTAACATGGTAAACGGAAATATTAAGCTTATGAATGGCTATATCCAATTACCGAAACTCGGCACTGTAAAGATAAAGCAACATCGAGAAATTCCTCCCCATCATCTCATCAAATCGTGCACCATTTCCCGAACAAAAACAGGAAAATACTATATTTCCATTCTTACGGAATATGAACATCGGCCGGAGCCAAAAGAAGTACAATCTGTTGTTGGCTTAGATTTTTCCATGAATGGCTTATTTGTCGAAAGTGAAGAAGGTAAGAAAGCCAATTACCCTCGATTCTATCGTCAAGCCCTGGAAAAATTAAAAAGAGAACAACGTATTTTATCGCGAAGAAAGAAAGGCTCAAATCGTTGGCACAAACAACGGATAAAAATCGCTAAGCTTCACGAAAAAATAGGGAACCAACGAAAAGACTTTCTGCATAAAGAATCACGAAAGTTAGCAAACCACTTTGACTGTATAGTGATCGAAGACCTCAATATGAAAGGGATGTCCCAGGCTCTCCGCTTTGGCAAAAGTGTGTCGGATAATAGCTGGGGGATGTTCACGTCATTCCTCCACTACAAGTTAGAGGAGCAAGGGAAAAAACTGATCAAAATCGACAGGTGGTTTCCATCATCCAAAACGTGTTCATGTTGTGGTCAAGTAAAAACGTCTCTTTCTCTTTCAGAACGAATATTCCGGTGTGACTGCGGTTTTGTAGCGGAAAGAGACTGGAACGCTTCGATCAATATCAAACATGAAGGAATACGCTTATTAGCGTTGGTATAGAAAAAGAACTCTTGGGACGAGAGGGATCGCTCGGTCAGTTTTCGTTGGCTACCAAAAGCAGCGATAAGTCGAGAAGCCCCCACTTCAAGAACCGTTAGGTTTTAAGTGGCGGGTAGTTCACTAGAAATTTCCCTTCCTCTTATTTACGGGACAACTGCAATTTTATCAGTATGTAGTACATTTTCTAGTATCACATTTTCGTCTTCAATACCTAATTTGGTTAATGAAGGTCAAATACAAAAAGCTACATCCTTAAATCAATCCGCTATTTCACTAGCAACAATTGGTGCCCCAATCATAGGAGGCCTTCTCTACGGCGTATTATCTATACAAACATTTATTGCGATTAATGCGGTAGCCTATTTATTTTCAGCAGCTCTTGATTCATTCCTAAAATTCGAAAAGCCTGATTTAGGGGACAATTTAAACTCCGAACAAACACGTAATATTTGGGTGGAAATAAAAGAGGGCTTCACCTATGTACAAAGCAATTACATTCTATATAAAGTAATACTTCCGGTAGGTTTATGGGTGAATTTTTTTGGTGTCTCAATGCAAGTCGGGTTACCATACATCGTAGTTCAGCGTCTCAAATTAACATCTTATCAATTTGGTTTAATTGAAGCTTCATTGGCTATAGGGATGCTTTTAATGTCTATATTTTTATCAACCAGGGAAGAAACCAGGAAACCGCTTATTACTATGAGGATTAGTTTAATCATTCTTTCCTTTTTATTAGGAATGATGGCTATCCCGCTCTTATTGCCTGCTAGTAGTTCTTTCAATTTTGTATACTATTTAGGCTTATTATTGGCTTTTGGCTTAACAATTGTATTTTTAAACACACCTTTATATGTTCTGGTACAAAAAACAACTCCCGAACAATATCGGGGCCGGGTTTTAGGCCTGGTCGAAACCGTGGCAAACGTCATTGCTCCTATCAGTATGATTTTTTATGGATTTCTATTTGATTACTTAAACCCTGTATGGATTTTACTTGCTTCCGGTTTAGTTTTATTCTTGATAACGATATATAAAATGAGAGTATCAAAGATTCAGAAGTCCTCATCAGAAATTAGCAGCGCGATATGACTTTTTAAATTTTGCTTATTGAAGGAATTTTTTCACAAGTACTATTGCTTTACGTTTGATCATATTGTATGATTATGTTAATTATGAAATTTTAGGAATGGAGGTGTGTAAGGATATGCTTAACGGTTTTTTACGTTGTGTAGTTAATTGGTTTGTGGAAGTTCGTTCCATCACGTATGCAGTTTTGTCTAACGGGATCAGTGTGCCCTTTTTTAACTATACAACGATGGAACAACCGTAAGTTTTCCTTACCCATTCTTTAGGTCGGATTGAAAGCCGTGGGCAGGTAGAACTTGCTCACGGCTTTTTTGTGCTTGAAAAAGGAAAAATTTTCATGTTAACAGATATGAATGAAGAAATGAGGGAAAGAAATGAAGATGACGTTACAATCGTATCGAAAAATGGACCGCAATATTTGGATCCGGTTTATTGGAGAATCGATCAATGGAATTGCAATGATGATGCTAATGCCGTTTTTCGCTTTATACATGAGCGATAAAGTCGCTCACTTCTGGCAAGTCGGTGTTGTAATGGCAATGGGGCCGGTCGCCGGTGTACTTGGATCGTTAATCGGCGGGAAACTTGCTGACCAGTACGGAAGGAAGCCGATTATGATCCTTTCCATGGTCGGGAACGGTCTCGTTATGATAGGCTTTGTCTTTTTCGATGGGTTCTACCCATTCCTGATTATGTCGAGCTTTTTTGGATTGTTTAATTCCCTGTTTCATCCAGCGGCTTCCGCGATGGTTGCCGATGTGACAGATGAAGAAGGGAGAACGGAAGCGTTTGGATTGCTCAGAATGGGCCATAACATTGGCGCGGCGGTCGGTCCGCTGCTCGGGGCATCTGTTGTATTCGTCTCAAAATCGGTAATCTTTATTATTGCGGCCGCTTCGGTATTTATTTACTCGATCTGTTTAGCATTATTGCTTGCGGAAACGCTGCCAAAGAACGTAAAGGCGAAAGAGCAAAAGGATTCCGTTTCGGCTAAAGAAAAGCTGCCGTCAATGTTTACAGTTCTCGTCAAAGATAAAATATTATTTTTGTATATTATTACGGGGATCGTTATTTCGATGGGCTTCTCACAAACAGAAGGAATGCTGCCGCTTCATTTTAAACAACAATTGCCGGCGCTTTCCGATGCAGAAAACCCGTATCCTTATTTAATGGCATTCAACGGGGCATTAGTGGTTCTATTTCAATTTGCCATCTCAAAATGGGCAAGTACAAGACCGCTTGGAAGAGTAATGCTATATGGCGCGATTCTTTTTGGCTTTGGGCTGCTTGCGGTAGGCTGGCTGCCGCTCTGGTTTGCGAAGCTTCATTTCTCTTTCTGGAGCATCCTCGTCTTCTTGATCGTTATTTACGGAATTTATACGGTCGGGGAAATGCTATTGTCACCGGTACAGATGACATTTGTGGCAAACATTGCGCCGGAACACCTCCGGGGAACGTATATGGGAGCGGCAAGCCTCCAATGGATTGTCGGGAGTGCAGCCGGCCCGATTTTCGCAGGCTTTTTGCTCGATCGGCATCTCGGCCAAATTTTGTTCTCGATTCTCGGAATCGGCTGTTTAATCGCGGGCGTCATTTATTTGTCACTCGATCAATGGGCGGCTGAAGCGAAGAAAAAGAACGAGACCTTGCATCGCACAGAAAAAGCAACGGTGAAAAGAGCGTAAATGGCGATCAAAAAAGCTGTTTAAGAAAACATTTCTTAAACAGCTTTTTTTAATTATTCCCACTCTGTATGGAAGACGCCTTCCATGTCAGTACGCTCATACGTATGGGCGCCGAAGTAATCGCGCTGAGCCTGGATCAGGTTGGCGTTTGAAGAACCCCTGCGGTAACTGTCGTAATAAGTGAGCGACGCGCTTAAGGCCGGGAACGGGATGCCAGAAAGAAGGCCTTCCGATAAAACATTTCGTAAGCTTGATTGATACGCTTTGATTTTTTCGGCAAAATAAGGCGCAATTAACAAATTGGCAAGGTCTGCTTGATTTTGGTAAGCTTCGCTAATGACATTTAAAAATTCTGCACGGATGATGCAGCCGCCGCGGAAAATCAGCGCAATATTTTTTAAAGGCAAATTCCAGTCATACAAATCTGAAGCCATTTTGTATTGTGCAAACCCCTGGGCATAGGCACAAACCTTTCCTAAATATAACGCCTGGCGCATCGATTCAATCCAATGTTCTTTATCTAATGCTTTGCCCTCATGTTCCGGTCCTTCTAAAATGCCTTCTGCAACGACCCGTTCATTTTTCAAAGATGATAAATAACGGGCAAATAACGACTCTGTAATAATCGAGAGTGGAATTCCGTTATCAACCGCTTGCAGGGATGTCCATTTCCCGGTCCCTTTTTGGCCTGCTTTATCAAGAATGACGTCGATCAGCGGCAATCCCGTCTTTTCATCAATCTTTCTTAAGATCTTTGCAGTGATTTCAATTAAATAGCTTTTCAACTCGCCTTCATTCCATGCTTCAAAAATGTCGGCGATTTCATTGACGGGCAAATTCAGTCTTTCTCTTAAAAATGTATAAGCTTCTGCAATGAGTTGCATATCCGCATATTCAATGCCATTATGCACCATTTTCACGAAGTGGCCAGCGCCTTTTGGGCCAATATAGACGCAACAAGGATCATTATCAACTTGAGCGGCTATTTTCGTTAGAATCGGTGCGACTTTTTCATAGGCCTCTTTATCGCCTCCTGGCATAATCGACGGGCCTGTTAACGCTCCAACTTCACCGCCTGAAATGCCGATGCCTATATAATGAATTCCTTCTGTTTTCAGGTCGTCATATCTGCGAGCGGTATCTTCGTAATGAGAGTTGCCGCCGTCCATAATGATGTCGCCTTTATCAAGATAAGGGACTAAAGAGCGGATGACCGAATCGACAGCTTCACCGGCTGTGACCATGAGAAAGACCTTTCGAGGTTTTTGTAAAGACTGAACAAAGCTTTCAATATTGTAGTACGGAAAGATTGGTTCACCCTCTACTTTCTCAATCAGACGATCCGTTAAATCTCTCGTGTAATTATAGACAGCTACTTTTTCGCCTTTTCTCGCCATATTTAATGCGATATTGCTGCCCATTACTCCTAAACCAATGACGCCAATTGTATGCTCCATAAAATCTCATTCTCCTTATACGACTAAACTTAGTAATAGAATAAATGCTAATCCTGCTACCGAAATAATCGTTTCAAGCAACGTCCAGGTGGCAAATGTTTCTTTCATGCTTAAGCCAAAATATTCTTTAAACATCCAGAAACCGGCATCATTTACATGCGAAGCGATTAAACTGCCTGCCCCGGTTGCAAGCACGACTAAAGCAAGGTTCACATCGGTATGGCCTAACATAGGAGCAACCAGCCCGACTGTCGTTAAAGCCGAGACGGTCGCCGATCCTAAAGCGATTCGTAAAATGGCCGCGATGATCCATGCAAGCAAAATCGGTGACAACGAAGTTCCTTTAAATAACTCGGCGACATATTTACCGACACCGCCATCAATCAGCACTTGTTTAAAAGCGCCGCCGCCCCCGATGATCAATAGCATCATGCCGATCTGAGATATGGCAACGGTACAAGAATCCATTACGTCTTTGACCGGAATCTTTCTTGAAATTCCCATTGTAAAGAACGCCACGATTAATGAGATTAACATCGCGGTTGAGGCATTGCCAATAAATTCAATCACTTTGAAAAACGTATTGTTTTCTAATCCCGCCGTTTCTTGAATTAAAGAAATAATCGTAGCGATGGCCATTAAAATAACGGGAAGCACTGCTGTAAAAACACTAATGCCAAAGCCAGGCGTTTCTTCTATTTTAAATGTTTTTTGTTCTCCTAAAGATGCAATGCTCCCAGTTTTATTAAATGAATGGGGAACTATTTTTTTCGCAATTTTATTAAATACTGGCCCTGCGATGATAACCGTTGGGATGGCGCAAATCAAACCGTAAAGCAAGACTTGCCCGATATTGGCGCCATATTCTCCCGCGATGGCTGTCGGGCCGGGATGTGGCGGCAAGAAGCCGTGAGTTACCGATAAAGCGGCCACCATTGGAATGCCAAGATGTAAAATAGAAACTTTTAATTGTCTAGAAATAGTATATATAATTGGGATTAATAATACCAATCCGACTTCAAAAAACAAGGCGACCCCGATAATAAATGAAGCGATGACGATGGCCCACTGAATCTTCTTTTCGCCAAATTTGTTAATAAGGGTCATCGAAATGCGCTGAGCGCCGCCCGCATCTGCAAGCAGCTTTCCTAACATGGCGCCTAAACCAAAGATTAATGCCAAATGCCCGAGTGTTCCGCCTATACCGGCTTCAATGGATTTTACAACTCCATCAAGTGGCATTCCAAGTAAAAGCGCTACGCCAAACGATACGATGAGCAAAGAAACAAAGGTGTTTACTTTTAAGCCCATGATTAAAATAAGTAGTGCGATAATGCCACAAGCGACAATAAGTAATGGCATAATATGCCCCTCCCAAAAATCGTAATTAGTTGGTTAAATCTCTTTGATAGGTTGCTATTTGTGTGTAATTTTCTTCTAATACTCTCGATAGTTGAATAAAAATCGGTAACAGTTTTCGGTATTCAACTACTGCATCTCCATTTGGCGTGTGTTTGTAAGTGCTTCCAACCATTTCCGAAACGATATCGAATGATGCTGTTTTTCCCATGGCGTATAAACCTAATATGCAGGCACCAAGGCACGAACTTTCGTAGCTTTCTGGGACAACGACTTCCAGATCGAATATATCAGACATCATTTGGCGCCAGACAGCGGACTTGGCAAAGCCCCCGGTTGCCTGAATTCGGCTTACTGGTCCGTTCATGCATTCCATCAATGCCAAAAAGACAGTGTATAAATTGTAAATAACCCCTTCTAGAGCTGCCCGAATCATATGTTCTTTCTTATGAGCCATCGTTAATCCGAAAAATGAACCGCGTACGTCAGGATTCCATAATGGCGCACGTTCACCGGCGAGGTAGGGGTGGAAAAGCAGTCCATCGGCACCCGGCCTTATGCGTTCGGCAATTTTCGTTAACACTTCATATGGATCGATGCCGAGTCTTTTCGCTGTTTCTACTTCTGAAGAAGCGAATTCATCCCTGATCCATTGAAGAACCATCCCGCCATTATTGACGGGGCCGCCAATGACCCAATGGTTTTCAGTTAACGCATAACAAAACAATCGTCCTTTTTCATCGGTTTGTGGTTTATCAATAATCGTTCGAATGGCACCGCTTGTCCCGATTGTGACAGCGATTTCGCCTTTTCCGATGGCACCCACCCCGAGATTTGAGAGCACCCCGTCACTTGCCCCGATCACAACGGGTGTTTCTGGATCAATCCCAATCTGTCTTGCGATTTCCGGATTACAGTTCGTGAAAATTTCGGTCGTCGGCACGAGCCGAGATAATTGATCCCTCGTAATGCCTGCAATGTTTAATGCTTCATCGTCCCAATCGAGTTTTTTTAGATTCATCATGCCCATGCTAGAGGCAAGCGAGTAATCGATCACGTAATGGCCAAAGAGCTTTTTGAAAATATATTCTTTAATTCCAATATATTTTTTCGTTTTCATGGCAATTTCGGGATGATCGTTAACTAACCAGGCAATTTTACTTAAAGGCGACATCGGGTGAATGGGGGTTCCTGTCCGTTTATAAACGTCATGCCCGTTGAGTTCTTCTTTGATTTTTCGTGCCCACGCTTCGCTTCGATTATCCGCCCATGTGATGCATTTCGTCAGCGGCTCGTCATTATTATCCATTGCAATGACGCTATGCATCGCACTGCTAAATGAAATGAGCGATAAGTTTTTCGGGGAGCGATGGGAGTATTTCATGATCTTTGAAATGGCTTGCAAAACAGCTTGAAAAATCTCATCTGGATCTTGTTCGGCTGTAGAAATATCCGGTTTGTATAGGGGATAGCCAATATTCTCTTTTTGAATGACTTCGCCTTTTTCGCTAAATAAAACAGCTTTTGTGCTCGTCGTTCCAATGTCTACCCCTAACATATAACTAGTCATTTTCTCTAACTTCTCCTTTTGATAACATCTGCTGCGACATCCATAGGTCTTCTACTTTGCCTTGAACATCATCAAAGTTTTGATGCAATGATTGAATCATAATATTTCTATCTTTAGTAGAAATGGCTTCAATATACAGTTCATGATTGTTGATGATGCGGGTAAAATCATCGTACTTTTCCTTAAAACGCATGCGCATTGATAAAAGTATTAGCGCTTCCATAACGGGCTTTGCGTTATTCCAGATCATCATGATGTAGGAATGATCAATGGAACGGATGATCGTTTCATGAAATAAAACGTCCTGGTAGGAAAATTCATCGGCATCATTGTACTTGATGGCAATCTTCATCATTTCAAGTATTTTACTAAGCTCTCTTACTACTTCTTGTGTATCCGTTTTGACGAGCCGTTCAAATACGAATGTCTCAATCAGCAGGCGCACATCATAAATTTCTTCGATTTCCTTCTCGGTTAAACCGATAACAACCGCACCCATTCGTTCTAAGCGAATCATATTTTCTGATGCAAGTAGTTTTAACGCTTCTCGAATCGGTGACCGGCTTACTTCAAAATCGGCTGCTAATTTATTTTCTGATAAAACGGCCCCGCGTTTAATGATTCCTGAAATGATACGCATTCTAAGCTCGCAAGCGACACGCTCGCCAGTGGAAGCTTTCGACAGCCACTTTGTCGGGTATAACCACTCCTTTGAATCGGCCAAATTACCACTTCCTTTTAATCTAAAGGTATACTTGTATACAAGTATTATAATACGGAATTGTGATAATGCAAACGCTTTTATGGAATAGGATGCAAATGGAAATCCGCTTGAACCTATGTCACCTTTACTGAATAACGATAATACGCTACTAATAATTACATTATTAACTATGATCGTTAAACTGATGGAAGTGAATTTATGATGAAATGGTTATGGATCGAAATGCGGCCGAAACATTGGACAAAAAATGCCCTAGTCTTTGCCGCCTGGTTCTTTTCGCTGCCGCATGTGAGTACAGGGATGTTACTAAAAAGTGTTTTAGCTTTCTGTTGTTTTTCCTTTCTTTCAAGTGTTGTTTACATTATGAATGATATTGCTGATGTCGAGGTCGACCGAAATCATCCGGTTAAAAGAAACAGGCCGATTGCTGCTGGAAAATTAAGTTTGAAAGCCGCGGTCATTTTTGGCATTGTTTTGTGGATAGTTTCTTTCGCCAGCGCCATTTTTATCAATTTTCAATTTGCCGGAATCTTAATGTTGTATTTTATGCTCAATGTCGTTTACTCCTTTTATTGGAAACATGTCCCATTACTTGATGTTCTGCTTATTGCTTCGGGGTACGTTTTCCGGGCAGTTGGCGGGGGAATAGCGAGCGATGTAATACTCACGCCATGGTTTTTATTGTGCACGATGCTCGTTGCGCTTTTTTTAGCGATCAGCAAGCGGAGGTCTGAAGTAAATGACCAGATCAACCGAAAAGGAAAAACGAGGAAAGTCCTCGAATATTATAATAAAGAATTGCTTGATCAGCTGAATACGATAGTAGCGTCATCAGTTGTAATGACCTATTCGTTGTTTTCGTTTCAAAAAGGGCTTTACTTTATGTGGACGATTCCGGTCGTTATTATAGGAATATTTCGCTATTTATATTTAATCCATATCGAGAATAAGGGAGATCAACCGGAAAAGGTTTTATGGGAGGATCAGTGGATAAGAACGATTGCAATGATTTATGGAGGAACGGTAGTTATTCTTTTAGTATTTTTTCAATAGGGAGGGGAGCAGCTGATGAACCGGACGGACCGCTTGCTGGCGATTGTCCTCGAGTTGCAGCGTAAAAAAACATGCAGAGCGGAAGACCTGGCGGAAAATCGAACACCCAAGATTCGGTTACTTAAACGCTGCGGAATGGTATCAGCTCGTTTACATGCACTTTATGCACCATCTTCGCCAGAAAGAGCGATTGGAACAAGGCTTGCTTGCATCTAAGCAATAAAAGAAGAAAAATGTGGTTGGCATGAAGTGATTATGCCAACCGCATTTATTTTAACTATAGCCCTTTCCGGAAAGGACACTCGTTAAATCAATGAAATTAGAAAAAAATATCACGAATCGTTGCCATTCATTAAAAATATCTTGTCTCGGACAATAAGTGCTCAAATTTGGACAGTAACTTATGACTTTTAGACAATAAGTACGCCATTTTGGACAAAAAGTGTAGAATACTCTAATTTTATTGTCTGATTGATGCCATTTATTGTCCGATGGAACCTATTTATTGGCGGAAATCAATCTTTTATTGTCCAATTATTTCTAATTTGTATCGAAAGTATAAAAAAAGC
>NZ_JBBHZM010000041.1:0-26597 GCF_049843615.1 Fictibacillus sp. Mic-4
GTTTTAAGTGGCGGATAGTTCACTCAAACGATCACCTCCATTAAAATGATATGATACCATATTTACTATTTTATTTTAGATTGTACTCTGAATTCAAAAAAGCCTGAAGCTGGCTATTTACGGCCAATTTCAGGCTTTTTTATTGTGGGACTATTGATTCAATCACCGATCGTCCGGCTCATTCTATTTTTAATTTTCCCTCATGTTTTTGGCACTCAATCCAATTCTCTCGTTCTACTCGTTTTCTTTCTCCTTAGCCACCATAACGCTCTAGCTGCTAGGAGAATAACGAGTGCCCCGGGGACTCCGATGAGGAGAGCATTGGGGGAATGGGAATCAGGGCTCTTTTTTTTACCAGCGTTATAAACTTTCTGAACGTCTTGTCCCAAGAGCGTTGGAACGGTAACAAATGTATATCCTTTCGCGCGCAATTGGTCAATGATTTGAGGCAATGCCTTCACCGTTTCAAAATCCCCTTCTGCATGGTAGCTATGCTGCAGAACGATGGCCCCAGGGGTTGCGCTTCTGGTCACTGTCGAAACAATTTTTTTGGCAGGCGCGCCGTTCCAATCAACCGTATCGATCGTCCAATTGATCGAATGGTAGCCATGGGATTTCAGCCATGCGAGCTGTCCGTCCTTGATTTCGCCAAATGGCGGCCGAAACAAATTCGTTTTAAAGCCTATCACTTTCTCAATTTGTTCGCTTGTGGACGCTACTTCCTTCGTAAACTGTTGGTTGGTGAGATCAGGCAAATGCGGGTGATCCCACGTATGGTTGCCGATGGCATGGCCTTCTTTGTAAATTCGCTCCAGCACGTTCGGATAATCTTTGGCCTGCTTCCCGATCACAAAGAAGGTCGCTTTCACATGTTTTTTCTTCAAAATATCTAATATTTGCGGCGTATAGCGGTCGTCCGGACCATCGTCAAAGGTAAGAGCGATTCTTTTCTTGCTGGAATCCCCCATATAAACCATCCCGGCAATATTCTTGGATGGCACATTTAGCTTTTGCCCTGGATTGATCCAATGAGGATCTTTGACTTGCGGGTTCGCCTGGATGAGTTCAGATTTAGAAACGCCGAGTTTTTCCGAAATTTTGCGGAAAGTGTCCCCGGCCTTCACGTTGTACGTATCGGGAATTTTTAATTGTTGTCCCCGGTTAAGGATGGTCGATTGCAATTGATTCGCGTTTACCAGCTGATCGATAGGTGTTCCATAATGATCGGAAATTTTCTTGAGGGTATCCCCTTGTTGAACGGTGTACGTTGCAGCCATTGCAAGATTTCCTTTCATCAACAGGCAAACGAAGAACAATGCGATCCAACCGGCTGCTTTTTTAAACATGATGTCTCCCCCTCACAATACTTTGATTATAAAGATAAAATCAGAAGGCGACATCACAATTTAATTACAACTACTTTAATAAAATATAACAAAGAATATAAAAACGCTCTCGGATGTTGTAATATAATTACAAAATAATACTTGCCTTTAGAGCAGGTTTCCACGTGTAAAAATTAACATTGACACAGTGTCATTAAGGGTCTTCGTTATTTAACTTTTTCAAGGGCTAGTTTTAGACCAAAGCCTATTAGTACAGTACCTGTAATTCCTTCGATAATCATTTTAGTTTTAGGTCTTTTCATAAAAGCACTAATATAATTAATTATATAGACATAAAACAAAAACCATAGGGCAGTCAAAACAATATAAGTAACCCCCAATATTAGAAACGGAAAAAAGGTATGGCTACCAGAAACAACGAATTGAGGCAAAAAGGTTAAGAAAAAGACAGCAACTTTTGGATTTAAGAGATCAGTAAGAAACCCTTGTTTAAAACAGGATGCATTTTTAAACTGGCTTTTTATGTTCATCTCAACACTAGCTGCTGTATCATCCTTTTTCTTCAAAGACCATAAAGTTTTAACCCCCATATAAATTAAGTAAACAGCACCAACGTATTTAAAGACAGCAAACAATAATGCAGATTTTACAATGATTGCTGAGAGTCCTAAAACAGCAGCAGCAGTATGTATACAAAGGGCGCAACAAGTACCTAAAGCTGTTTTAAACCCACCGCTTTTACCTACTGTTATCGTATTTTTTGTAACAATAGCCGTATCGGGACCTGGTAAGATAACTAAAAAAACACAAAGAATTAAAAACATATAAAAGTGTACCAAATTATCATCACCCTTCGTTATTTGAATAAGACATTGAAAGTTGGACAAACAAAGCCATTGCATAGTGAAGAAGCCAGGGTCTTTTTCAAGCAGCTTTACTCCCGGGTAATATTAAAAACTTGTATCTTTGAATCGAAAGAAAAAAGTTAGCCATTCCTTCCGACACCATTTGGAATCGGAAGGAACTTTCAGGATTAATAGGTTTTCGCTCTCACAGACTCAACTATCTTTAAAACATCTTTTTTCAACAAATCAACAGCCTGCTCACTTTTCTCCATGCTTTCTTCCTTCACCCCGAAGTAAAACTTGATTTTTGGTTCGGTGCCGGAGGGGCGGAGGCAGAACCAGGATTCGTCGTCTAAGATGTATTTTAGGACGTTGGATGTTGGGAGGTCGATGGGTTCGGTTGTTCCTTGAGCCACATTCGTTCGTTTGCTGACTTTATAGTCCTCGATAGTAGCGACTTTTTTCCCGGCGATGGCCAAAGGCGGATTTTCGCGGAAGGAGGACATGATGTGGTTGATTTCCTCGGCTCCTTGCATTCCTTTTAACGTTAAGGAAACAAGGTCTTCCTTGTAAAAGCCGTACTTTTCAAAGACTTCATGCAAGCCTTCGTACAATGTCATTCCGCGTGATTTATAATAGGCTGCCACTTCTGCCGCAAGCAAACAAGATTGGACGGCGTCTTTGTCACGGACGAAATCGCCGATCAAATAGCCGTAGCTTTCTTCATAGCCAAACAGGAAGGTATGCTCACCCGTTTGTTCATACTGCCCGATTTTCTCTCCGATAAATTTAAAGCCCGTCAATGTGTCAACCGTCACCAAGCCATAGTGTTCGGCGATCTTACGGCCAATTTCCGACGTTACGATCGTTTTCAAGACAACGCCGTTTGCCGGAAGAGTTCCTTTTTTCTTTTTTTGCGACAAGATGTAATCGAGCATCAATGCCCCGGTCTGGTTTCCTGTCAGAACAACATACTCTCCTTCAAGGTTCTTTGTTGCCACTCCCACGCGGTCGGCATCAGGGTCTGTTCCAATTAAAATATCAGCGTCGATTTCCTTTCCATATCGAATGGCCCATTCAAACGCAGCATGCTCTTCCGGGTTTGGCGACTTCACCGTAGAAAAATTCGGATCCGGCTTCTCCTGCTCGGCCACGATAGTCACATTCGTAAATCCTGCCGCTTTTAATCCGTTGCGGACAGGATGATTGGCTGTCCCGTGCAGAGGGGTAAAGACGATTTTCACATCAGCGGCATGCTTTTCTAACAGTTCTTGATTTTGCACAATCGTCTTTAATTGCTCGATATACGCGCGATCCACTTTTTCACCGATAAATGTTAAAAGCCCGTTCTTTACCAGCTCTTCCTTATCCGCCACTTCAATCGTCAACTCATTTTCAACATCATTCACTCTGGTGATCAACCGATCGGCAAACTCCGGCGTCAATTGACCGCCATCCGGACCGTATACTTTGTAGCCGTTATATTCCGGCGGATTATGGCTTGCCGTAATGACAATCCCGGCAAAACAGTGAAGGTAGCGAACGGCAAACGACAATTCAGGCGTCGGGCGCAACGATTCAAAGACATACGTTTGAATGCCATGTTTCCCGAGCGTCAATGCCGCCTCTAACGCAAACTCCGGCGACTTATGGCGGGAATCATAGGCAATCGCGACACCGCGAACTTTCGCCTCCTCCCCATGTTCTTCAATGTAACGCGCCAGTCCTTCAGACGCCTTGCGAATCGTATAGACATTCAACCGGTTTGTTCCAGGGCCAATCTCCCCGCGCATCCCGCCTGTACCGAACTCTAACGTTTTATAAAAACAATCTTCCAATTGCTTCTCATCATGCGAAAGAGCGTTTAATTGCTCTTTGACTTCGCGATTTAATTCGGCGAATTGCTGCCAACGTTCATATTTTTCTTGCCAATTCATTATGTTTCCCCCTTACATCATTACAATAATTAATAAATATAGTTTTTTAAAAGGGCAAGTACCGTCTTTTTAGAATTTTTCATTTCATGCTTCCCCACCCTTTTTATGGAATAGGATATTTTCCCCAAATCATATTTTCTATTAAAGGGGGATCCTGAACTATGAAAAAAATAATTTTTCTTCACCTAAAAGACATAACCCTGTTATTCAGCACGGCATTATCCGATAATACTTTAAATAAACGAATCAATTATATTCAAAACAAAGGGATTTACTTTCCCTATCTAACAGTCCAACAAGATCCTATTGAAAAGTCCTTTTATTTAGCGGAGGGTTATCATTTTTTTGATGCTCTTAGTACGATCAATATCGATGAGTTTTACCCATGCATTTTAAACCCTTCCCAAAGTAAAACAGATCTCATTTATAGTATTTTGAGAGAACTTTTTTCATTAGGTCGGTCATCATGGATAACAAAATATGAGTTACTTCAACAACTTAAATCCTTAGGTGAAAATAAAAGTGAAATCTCAAAAAAACTTGATATTAAAATAAAAGAATTAAATCGTTTTGAGATTCATCGTGAAATTCCATTGATTTACGTTCCTGACGGGATTAAAAATAATTCTGGAGCATTATTAAATGAAGTCTTTGCATTAAACGTTCATGATAATATTAAGGATTATCTATATAAAAGAGCCATACTTCCAGAAAAGCACAATTTAAGAATTACTCATTCTCAAATTGCAAAAATAAAATCTATGCTAAAAAATACTATAGGTTACCACCAAATGACTATCCATGATCAAATCAATTTTCTTAAGAAGCATGTTCTTAACTTTGAAGAAGTATTGATTCATTATTGGCAGCAAATGATCAATGATATAACCCCAGAATATTATACTGAATCCGCACCTTTATTTGTACAGTAAAGTCTAACGAGCTACTGGAAAGAAATACCCTTATCCAATAAACATTTACACTCGTAATTTAAAAGCATCGTTTTTCCAAGATAAAGGACCCTACAAGTACTAGCGGATACTTATACGACATAAGTTCTCTAGTTCGGACAATAAGTCTTACTCTTTCGACGGCAAACAACTTCAAATAATATTTAAACAAAACAGAATGTGCTACCAACCTTAATAGATTGGTAGCATCCACTAAATTTTATCAATTGTTTTGAATATCTTGTATTAAATTCTTAAACTTTACTTTTTTTCTTTTTCCTGCGGGTGAAATAAAAAATCCCAATTCCTAAGAATATTATAGCCGCTACACCGTAAGCTACATTCTTCTCTTTTTCTTTTTGTTTTACTTCCGCACTGCATGTCTTTACTTCGTTTTTCATTTTTTTAACACTTTCTAACTTTTTGTTCTCCGCTGCTATTTCTTCTTTTAATTGATTTAGCTCTTCCTCTTTCTTATTCAATTCCTTTTTGCGGTCACTGACTTCTTCTTTATCTTCTTTTAGTTTATCATTCTCATTTTCTAATGATAAAATCTTGGAATCCAACTTTTCATTTTCATCTTGTTCACGTTTTAAGGAATTTTTTAGTTTAGAATTTTCGGTTTTTAGTTCAGATATCTGTGCACTTAATTCAGATTCAGAAGATCTGCCAGAGTTTGTACTGCCTTGATCTGTTGAATTAGAAGATGATTCTGATCCCCTTCCATTATGATAATGATATTCTCCGTACTCTAAGCCCCATTTTTCACAATTGGTCCTGCACGTATGTCCCCCATTTGAGTCTGTATTACCTGGATGCGCGTTTACATTTAACGTGCTAGAAAATATAAAAAATCCCATTAAAATAAATACTTTGATATACCGCAAAGAAACTACCCCCATATAGACTTGATATCCGTCATAATAACGATTCCCATTACGAATGGCCCATTGAAAAACGGCATGCTCTTCCGGGTTTGGTGATTTGACTGTTGAAAAATTCGGATCGGGCTGTTCTTGTTGAGGAACAACAGTAACATTCGTAAATCCAACCGCGTTTAATCCGTTACGAACAGGATGATTGCTGTACCGTGCAGTGGGGTAAAGACAAATTTTACATCAGAAGCATACTTCTCAAACAGCTCTTGATTTTGCACAATTGTTTTTTATTGCTCGGTATACGACAAATCCACTTTTTCACCGATAAACGTCGTCAAAAGCCCGTTCTGTTCCAACTCTTCCTTATCCACCACTTCAATCGTTAATTCGTTTTCAACGCCATTCACTCTGGCAATCAGCCGATCAGCAAACTCCAGAGTTAATTGCCCGCAATCCGGACCGACACTTTATAGCCGATTTTCTCAATCTTCACAAATGGTTACCAATTGAGTGTTGTTCTAACAAGTGTTCAATTTCTTTTAGTAAATTTGTTTGTATGCTCTTATCTTTCAACGCAAACTCCAATGTCGTCATAATAAAGCCAAGTTTTTCCCCAACATCATATCGGATTCCTTCAAAGTCATATGCAAATACACGTTGGCATATGTTGAGTTTTTTAATGACGTCAGTTAATTGGATTTCGCCACCGGCCCCCTTTTCTTGCCGATCTAGGTAATGGAAGATTTCCGGTGTCAATATGTAACGGCCCACAATCGCAAGGTTAGATGGGGCTTCTCCGGGAGCCGGCTTTTCCACTAAGTTGTCCACTCCGTATAGCCTTCCGTTATTAGAGACAGGATCAATAATTCCATAACGGCTAGTTTATTCAGGTGAAACCGTTTGAACCCCAATGATAGATGCCCCCGTCTCTTCGTATCGTTCAATGAGCTGCTTTAAGCACGGTTTCTCTGACTGGACGATATCATCCCAAGCAGTACAGCAAACGGCTCGTCTCCAATGAATTTCCGGGAACACCAGACGGCATGCCTGGTCCCTTTTGGCTCTTGACGGATATAATAGATGTCTACCAATTGGGAAGATTTTTTTACTCTTTCCAGCAGCACCACTTTTCCTTTTTCGAACAAGTTTTGTTCCAGCTCAAAAGCGTCAATCGCCCGTTTCCCTTTTCCTGTAACAATAATGATGTGGCCTCTTCTACCATGTATTGAATCGTAGGCTTGTCAACAATTGGCAGCATTTCTTTCAGCATTGCTTTCGTTGCCGAAAAACCTCGTTCCTAAACCTGCGGCCGGAATAATAGCTTTTCTTACTTTTTTCATCCCGATCCCCCACCTTTTTACGATAGAAAAGTTAAAATAATCTAAATAACCCACTTCTGATTTGTTGTGGTTCAAGTGGGGCAATGTGTTGCCCTAGGATTACCAGTTCTGCATTCTCTTAAAAATAGTGTTTTTTTTGTATTCCAAATTCTTTTTCAATATATTCATACCCCCACAAATGAAATGAACGGGTCGAAATATTATAAGAATCAGATGCAATTAAATAGGATAAGTGACTTTGTAAAATTTTGATTGAGAAAGACTTCACTTTTTTTCAAAAATTCCCGATAATACTAGAAAAGGTTAATTGGGTGAAAGCACCTTCTTTTACAAATTGAAATAATAATTTCGGTTGTTCCATTAGATGAAAGTTCCTTTCAGATGCACAATGATCGGTGTTACATTCTTCAGCATCAATTCATAAAACAATGCATTTTCGTTTTTCGGGATATAACAATCTGGAAACTCTATAAACAAATACTTACCTGTGTTATTTAATGTGAGCAATTCATGGGAGTCAAAAGCATCAAGAATTCTTGCATTTATTCTAGCTTCTTGTCCGGGAAGAATAGTCAGTGGAATATTTTCTTTCACTATCCTTTTGTTAAGAGATTGAACCTTTTGGATGATTTCTTGTTTCGTATTTTCCTATTTTTCATTTTGGTGATGTGGCGTTGCCACAATTTTTCTAATCCCTTCTTAAGCGGATACTTTCGCCATCAGTAAGCTATCGTTTATTGTCTGAGCCCCATCATCAACATCGTTTAAAATATGACAATGTAGATCAATTATTCGACTTTATTCCCCACCTTACATTCTTTAAAAAGAACAATTCGCTGAAAAAATCTTTTAAAGATGACTTAAACTCTTCAAAAATCGTTCTTTATTAAGAATATCATGACTTTTAAAAAAGTAAAGGGGAAATTTTTGTCGGTTTATCTTTTACTTTGTCACCAAATAGTAATAAAGAGCTTCCTTTATCTTCTTTTCATTTAAAATTAATCCGACCATTTCACACCCGTTGTTAGGAGTATTTCCTTTGCCTTACTCGCTGGCCCCTTTTCTGTTTTCCCGTTTTTCACAATAAAAATCTTATTCCATCACAGTGATGGAATAAATTTGGGCATCTGAAACCGCAAGAACTGGTGGTGTATCGTACAATAAATGATCATATTCCCCCTTTGCTTCTTCCATCACCAAAAGCATCGTTTTCGAATTTAATAGTTCGGAAAGATTTGGGAGAATCGGACCGTTCGACAACACGTCCAACTCGGGAATAAAAGTTTGCTGAATCGCTTTTCCCAACGAAATCGGACTGGTAAGAAGGTTTTTCAATCCATAATTTTTGGTTGACTTGAAACGTATAATATGTGGTCGTTTTTCGCAAATCCGCGTTCACTAAAAGGATGCTTTTTCCTTTTTAAGCGAGAACAACAGCAAGATTAGCAATAGCTGCTGATTTTCCTTCTGATTGCCTGTAGATATCACTGTTTGAAGCTCCCCATTAGGAAAAGTAAATTGAATATTTTAGCGAATGGTTCGGTATTGTTCAGCAACGTAAGACTGTGCGTCCTTATGACTAGTTAGAGTTGACTTGACTCTTGTATTCTCTTTTTTCTTTTTCAAATTTTTGCTCACTATACTTCACTCCCTACATTCTGGCTGACAGCCAATGTATTCATTTTTTCATGTGTTGTTTTTATCTCTTCTGACGATGATTGATAGCTTGGTGCGAGGACAAAGTAAGAAATGGCTTCACTTGCGTAAGTTGCAATAATTGCTTGTAAAATTATTAAAAAGAGCCTTGCTGTAGAAAAAGTATCTTTCAAACTAATTTTCTATTCTATATTCCATCTTTCTACTCTTTTTATTGAACACTCGAAACAAGCTATTATTTCATTTTTTATAAAAATTCAAGTTGTTTTTTTGTAGGACTCTTGCAAACTTTTACAACTCGGTTATACTCAAGGAAAGAGAATAATAGTTTTTAAAGGATGAAAAAAATGATAAAAAAATTCATTATAATTGTTAGTTGCATTACAGCGCTCTGCGTTGCAAGTGCGGGTGGATTTGCATACTATCTTTACAGTTATGCTAAAAATACAGCAAATAAAATGCATGAGCCCTTAAAAAAAGATACAGATCATCCGAAACCCGAATTAACCGGAAAAAAGAAGAAACCAATTTCAATTCTCCTTCTCGGTGTCGATGAGCGAAAAGGGGACCGTGGACGCTCGGATACGATGATTGTTATGACGCTCAACCCTAAGAAAAATTCGATGCTCATGTTTAATATTCCACGTGACACACGTACGGAGATTGTCGGCAAAGGGACTTTCGATAAAATCAATCATGCCTACGCATTTGGAGGACCACAGATGGCGGTAGACACCGCCGAAAAGTTCTTGAATGCCCCAATTGATTATTACATTAAAGTCAACATGGAAGCATTAAGCCAGATTGTTGATTCACTTGGCGGTATAACTGTGTACAATCCAATTAGTTGGGAAGATGAAGGAGTTTATAAAAAGGGGTATATTTATAAAAAAGGGGAAATTTCACTTAATGGCTCCCAGACACTCGGTTATGTGCGAATGCGACATCTAGATGATCGCGGTGACTTTGGCCGACAAGAACGCCAGCGCCAGGTCATCAGCGCTATTGTCGATAAAGGTGCCCATCTTTCTTCATTCACAAAAATCGACGATATTTTAGACGTGCTTGGTAATCAAGTGAAGACGAATTTGACGTTTAATGAAATGAAAGATATCCAGAAAAACTACGCAGGTGTCCGCCACCATGTTGAATCGTTTGAAGTGAAAGGCCAGGGCAAAATGATCAATAACATCTGGTATTTGCTCGTCTCTGATCAAGAACGGAAGCAAATTACGGAAAAAATGAGACAGTCGCTAAGCTAATATATTTTGAAACAACCAGAGATTCATTCTCTGGCTGTTTCTTGTTTGATTTGCGGTTTTGAAGGCCGGAAATAGCGATACCTTCTGCTATTTCACTTTTTCAAGGAATGAGTTGCCGATTGTGCCAACGCGCCGGACTTTTGCATCAACTTTGATATGGACGGGCAAGTCCGCAAACCGATCGTTCCAATTTTTCCGAAGTGTTTTCCACGCTTTTGGATTCTCTCTGTGAATCGTCTCGCCAAATCCGAAAATGTCCGCTTTGTATTTTTTTTGCACTTCTTTGATGGCTTTTGTAAAGATGGTCTCTGTTTGTTGATTGAAATTCTTCTCCCATTGCCTGATCGTGCTCGTTTTCATTAAATCCATCTGGCATTCGACTTCGCCTACATTGCCTTCTGCTGTAATGTTAAGATGGATCTCCGGCTTTCCTTTCTTCATCTTCACTTTCGTTTTCGTGTTGGAACGAAGAAGTTCATAGACGGACCAGCCTCCTTTAGGACATGGCACACCGACTGCCGACGTTTTTTCTTTATTCGTAATAACATCATACGCTTTGCTTTGGACTTGATTGAGCCAGCCGATCAGTTTATCCTTTTTAAAGACCCCCAAATGGGTGATGAAGAGGGCCGCATCCGGATTCGTCTTCATGATGTTCTCCAACTTTTTTCCTTTTTCCTTGTCCCCTTTGATCACCACTCCCGTCACAACCGGTTCTTTGCCCGGGGTGACTAATTCGTTGATAAGCTCATCCAATGTCACCGTCCTCGTGGCGGACCATGCTTTCTCTGATGTTTTAAGCGCATAAAACATGTTGTTCGAAGGGATCTTCTCAAGGCTGCTCGTCACGTTCAACACCTTTTTCGCCGTTGTCCCTTTGGCGATCAAGACGTAAAAGTCCGTCCGCAGTTCCTGGTTTCTTGAAAGCAAGTCCAACGCTCTGCCGATTCCTTCCCTGGCGACTGACTCGCCGATGACGAGAATGCGGAGATGTGAGGCGTAAATTTTCCTCGGGGATTCTTTCGTCATTTTCCGGATCGCTTCGTAAACGGTTTGGTCCTTTGACTCGAAGGTAATGACAGGAGCACGGCTGCCCGCCCCTCCTTTTTGCGAGGATACTTCTCCCGGGTTGACAACCTGGGCGGTCACGACATACTTATTCCCCACTTTGTCGATTCCAAGTCCCATCGTCAGCGCCAATTCATTCAGTTCCTTACGATCCCAGCAGCCGGCGAGCGGGATGAGTGATATCGACAAAATGAGTAAACATGATATTAACCGTTTCATTGATTAGTCCTTCTCTTTTAAATTTCTCCATTTTATCATCACCATTTTTTAACATTTTATCCAATGCTATTTTTATAGCAACGAAATTTTGGCATGACAAAAAAAGAGAGCTTCTTTGGCCCTCTTCTTTATGATGAAAGTTTCCTTTTCCACTTTCGATAATGATTCTGGCAAAATCCTTTGCAAAAGTGCTTGCCGGCGCAGCCTTCGATCGTGCACACTTTTCGGACGCTCGTCGCAAAAGGGTCGCCATGCCGCTGCCACCGTTTGTAATGCATGTGGCACATGCCGCGCCCGACTGCCGGTTTTTCACAGTTATCAATCACGCACCGTTTCATCCCTTTCAACACCCCTTCTTCCGTTCAACAATGTTATATATTTAATATTTCGCTATATGAAATATTTATTTAGGGTGTACACTTGCGGGTTTTACACTGTGATTTTGCTCAATTCCGCCAGTTCGAGAATGAATTCCGCCGATTTTAACGAGAATTCCGTCAAACTGAGAACGATTTCCGCCGGATTGTGGAATGATTCCGCCGATTGGAGCAATAATTCCGCCAAAAAATTTGGTTCTACCTGCGCCCGGTTTTATAGAATCATTCCGCGAACCAGGACGGAAATTACATTCAGCTCTGATTGCCGGGCGCATAGTGGATCAGGAATGATACAATGGAAGTATATTTTTACTGAATGAAGGAGGAACCATGAACATTAGAAAACTAGGTATAGATGAAAAAGCGCCGATGGATTTATTGCTTTTGGCCGATCCTTCCCGAACCATCGTTGAAGGGTATTTGAAACGGGGAGAATGCTTTGTTGCAGAAAGCGGAGGAAAACTAGTCGGGTGCTATGTTCTGCTTCCTACAAGGCCCGAAACCGTGGAGTTGGTCAACATTGCTGTCGCTGAAGCCCATCAGGGGAAAGGCATAGGAAAACAGCTGGTGATGGACGCTATTCAAAGAGCCCGGGCGCAAGGCTATAAAACAATGGAAATCGGAACCGGAAATTCAAGCATCGGACAACTCGCCCTCTATCAAAAATGCGGCTTTCGAATCATCGGCGTCGATCTTGATTTTTTCACCAGGCACTATCCAGAGCCGATCATCGAAAACGGGATCCATTGCCGGGATATGATTCGACTGTCACTTGATCTCAGCCATTGACTTTGCATGTAAATTACGAACTTCAGGCCTTGTACGCTTTATGAACAATATAGCGGTTAAATGGTTAATAAGACGAAGATGCTCCCGGTTGAAATACAAGTTTGCCCAGACACTGCCTATTTTAGCGATGTCTTTCACGAATTCATATGCCCGTGCACTTAACCGATGCCCCCCAAATCGCCGTGCTATTCCTGGTCGATTGGAGACTTCAAGTGATCGTCATAGGTGTCGATATAGAGATTTCCATTGGCTCCGAGAACGGCGTATGCCACGTCGTCTACTCGTAAATTCCGGTTCTTCAATTGATTCTCGAGCCACCAATCCGTAATTTGATTTTCCTTCAAATTTTTCTCGATTACGTTTCCATCCATGATCAATTCAATGGGCAACTGGCGCTCAGGGGTTGTCGCTACCCATAAGTCTTGCCTCGTTACATTGCGGTACTGCGGTTTTTTCAAAATGGTCAATTGCCCGTTGATTTCAAGAATAGCAAATAAGACTTCCTCAATATTGAACACATTTTTTTCCCGCAATTCTTGATTCAAATAATCCAGCGTATAGCGCATCTTTTTCATATTATGTTCCAATATTTTACCGTTTTGAATGACAACGGTCGGATCACCTGCAAAAAACTTGCGGGCTTTTCGGCTTTTTAATGAAATAAGTGCGATTAAATAGGTGACGCAAACAAAAATGACATATGCAAGGATCAGATGATGCGCTTTTAAGGTCGTATTGAACGCGATATTCGCTGCCAGCGCTCCCATCGTGATCGCAGCTATAAAATTAAAATAGGTCATTTGCGCCAGCGTTTGTTTCCCTAATATGCGCGCGGTTATGATCAAAATAAAAAATGCCCCGATGGAGCGGAGAGTCGTTTCAATAAAGTCAGACATCGTCTATCCCCCAGAAATTCGCTCGCTTTACATTCCCATTGTAGCCACTTTCCTGGTTGAATAAGCATGCGCGCTAAAAGTGACTGGAACCTGTTTGGCCGCTTCGAAAACCATTTCACCCAGGAGGATTATGCATTTGTTTGAGCAAAGAATTTCCTGAATGCGGAGCTATTTTCATAGGTTCGATCCAGACCAGGGCGATCAGACAATAAAATGTTGATTTCCGACAATAAACTCTTAGTTTGGACAAGATGTTTCCTGATTCGGACAATATGTCGTTACGTTTGGACAATAAAATAAAAGTTTCTAACAAAAAATAAATACCGGAGTGATTTTTGCACACTCCGGCTTTTATTCCTTACAAAATTATTTGTTTGACGTACATTTTTGTCAGTTTAGCAAATTCAGCGAAGAACTAAACTTGACTTTTACTATTTAAAGTGCTTGTATTCCTCAGTTCTTTCGCATACAGATTACTCCTTTAGATCGGATCTAGTTTGACTTCGCTAACTTGTTGATTTCCTTAAGAGAAAGCCCGGTATATTCTGCTATTTTTTCATGGGATATTCCGTCTTCGAGCATTTTTTTGGCTACTTCAATTTTTCCTTCCTCCTTGCCTTTCCTTTCCGCTCTCTTCAAGGCCGATTGTTCGTCTAACAATGCTTTATGACGGGCTTCATATGCGAGCAGCATTTCCGGATCCTGGCTTACCCAATCCCATTCTTTAAACGCTTTGTTCTGCATGAAGATGACTCCTTTAAAATCGAACCTAGTTTGATTTCGCTAACTTGTTGATTTCCTTAAGAGAAAGCCCGGTATATTCTGCTACTTTTTCATGGGATATTCCGTCTTCGAGCATTTTTTTGGCTACTTCAATTTTTCCTTCCTCCTTGCCTTCTGCTCTACCCTTCTCCTTGCCTTTCCTTTCCGCTCTCTTCAAGGCCGATTGTTCGTCTAACAATGCTTTATGACGGGCTTCATATGCGAGCAGCATTTCCGGATCCTGGCTTACCCGATCCCATTCTTTAAACGCTTTGTTTAACATCTGGTCTTCTTGCATGGCGATCTCCTCCAATATTTTCGTAAGTTCCTCGTTATCAGAAGATCCTAACAGCAACAGCCATCGAACTAATCGATCTTCCTTCGGATCTACCTCTCTTTTGCGCCACTTTTTATACAGTTTCGTTAGCTCCATGAAATGTATTTCCAGCATATCTGTCAATAGAAATTTTTCGTTTCGTTCATAAAGTCGGAATACGGAGTGGTACTGTGAGGTTGAATCAAGATAAACAAAATCGAGAATATTAATCGTTATCGTTTTACATAAGTCTTCGTAGTCCATTCCTTCTTTCATTTGGCTCGCGTACATCCTTGACCAATAATACAAGGTTCGTTTTTCCATATCATGTTTGTTTTTCAGCTGAATTTCAATATTGATACGACTTCCATCTTCTAATTGGGCATGAACATCCAGAACAGACTTTTTATCCTCGTCGTTTTCTTTATTAAACTGCGGGTCGAGGATCGTAACCGTCGTAATTTGTTTATCATCGGGCAAATTCAAGGCTGCATTTAGAAAAGCGGCAAGGATTGATTCGTTTCCGTGAGTGCCAAAAACCGCTTTAAAGGCAAAGTCAACGCGTAAATCTACCCTTCTCTTCAATCTCATCCCTCCGTAACCTATATAACCATTATTTATAATTAGTATAACATCATCTATTAAGCGCAAAAAGTAACCATGCATCCAGTTAAAATTTTGCCTTTGGACAATACAAGTTCGGATTCCGCTAATAAGTCGCATAGTTTGGATAATATATCTCCTGGTTCGGACAATTAATAGCGAGGATGAGGCAATAAGATACGGAGTTTAGACAATAAAAAAGTTTTGCAACAAAAAATGAGGCAAGCCAGAGTAATTTTTGCAGACTCCGGCTTGCTTTGCCGACTTTACTCCTACGATCCTTTTGGTGTGTAGAATCTTTGTTTCATCACTTCATCAAGCCGGCTGAATGCGTTCGTGATGGCTTCTTTCGGGACATTCTTGTACAGGTCACCCATGCTAGCTTCGAAGTAGCATGTTTTTTCGTCGACTTCGATTAAATAGCCGGTGATGCCGATTCCCGTTTGTTGCTGGACTTCGATCAGAACCATCTCCATTTCTTCTTTCGGAAGGCTAAAATGGATGTGAAACATGTTTGAAACCGGAACTGGCGGCACAGTTGAAACGCCGTGGCATGAATTAAAACGTCCGGCCAGCTCCTTTGCGTCTTCATAATACTGCTCCATTTTGTTTATTCGTCTATCAAAATAATAGTCGGCCGGAATGATGTACGGATACAGGCTGATCAAATCTCCGCCATAGCGCCGTTTCCACACTTTCGATTGCGTGATGAAGCCTTCTTCCAGACCTCGGTTTTGTCCTTGAGGCACGTTCTATCGGACATCATTTGGACTTCAGCCCTCATTTTTGTCCTTGAGACACGTTCTATTGGACATCATTTGGACTCCAGCCCTTATTTTTGTCCTTGAGACACCTTCTATCGGACATCATTTGGACTACAACCCTCATTTTTGTCCTTGAGACACGTTCTATTGGACATCATTTGGACTCCAACTCTTATTTTTGTCCTTGTGACACGTTCTGTTGGACATAAACTGAGTAAGGCTGTGATTTTTTATGTGATAAGGAGCAAATCCGCGCGTATCGATGACGGCATCCCATTTCCGGTTTTTAAGTGGTGATACATCGCCATTTCTGTCGCCAACGAGCTGCTCCACTTCTGGAGATGCCCCTTTATTCGTGCCGTGGTTATACAATGTCACTTCATGCCCTTACTAGCACTTCCTCTACCAGCGTCTTTCCTAAAAAAAAAATGCGTGCCTCCCCAAATAAGAACCTTCATCGTTTTCCTTCATTCGGCTTAATTGGCTTAGCAATTGCAAATCATCACGACGTTGCCATCCGGGTCTTTTATATTAAACCAGGCTGTATCACCTACCCGCTCGATGTCTCTTACGATCTCAATACCTTTTTCTTCAATATAGTGATAGGCTTCTTCAATAGTTGGAGTATAAAGATTGAAAATCGGGCCCGGGCTAGTCACATGTTGAAATTCAGGATCAAAGGTGTGGTCATCTAATGTTAGGGAAGTTGTTCCTACTAACGGCACGTTATAGACGGGGGATTTGACGTGATCGACATCGATGTCCAGCCCCAACAAATCGGAATACCATTTTGCCGAAACTTTCAAATTGGTTACATGAACAAAGACGCCATTCATTTGATTTTGTACGGGAACGGTTTTTTTCATAGTAAGCCTCCTTTTTTCCTTGCCTATTATTTCGCTAGCGGTGCCAGCGGTTCCTTTTTTCATAGTGCCTTTCCGCGAAGAGTTTCGAAGCAACTTTTTAGAGGAATATTCCGGCTTCTATCGAAAATGATTACGAACGATCCAACTCAATTGGAGGGATAATAAATGAAGCCAAGAATTTCAGTCATTACATTGGGCGTTAATGATCTTGAAAAGGCATTGAAGTTTTATCGGGATGGGCTTGGATTTCCGACAGAAGGGATCGTAGGACAAGAATTCGAGCATGGCGCCGTTGCCTTTTTCGACTTGCAGCCAGGCTTAAAGCTCGCCATTTGGAACCGCAAAGACCTTGCCCATGAGGCAAAGGTTGTGCTTGCGGCATCCAGCCCGGCTGAATTCACGCTCGGCCATAATGTAGGAAGCAAGGAAGAAGTCGATCAAGTGATGGAACAGGCTGAAAAAGCCGGCGCTACGATAACAGATCCGGCGCACGACACGTTTTGGGGCGGTTATTCCGGACATTTCCAGGACCCGGACGGCCATTTGTGGGAAGTCGTCTGGAACCCGGCCTGGGAGCTCGAAGAATAGGCTTGAGACATGAAATCCTCAAATTCCCGGCCGAATTTGAGGATTTTTTTATTCCTGGCTATGATTGATTTACATTGGGTGGAACGTTATTGATAATGTCCTTACTCCGATTACTCGCCAATTTTAAGGTGAATTGGATGATCAGGCCGATGGCGAGCAGCCCGGATAAGATAAACATCCCTTGAGTAAATGAAACAGTTCCAAATATCATCGGTCCTACAAATCCGCCTAATGCCGCTAAGGAATTGACGAGCGCAATACCAACAGGCGCCGTAGATTCCGTAAAGAAAAAGGTCATGTAGGCAAAGAAACATCCATTGCATCCATATAATCCGGCAGAGGCGATCGTTAACATGAGCACCATCATAAAAACGCCTTCAGAAAAGCCGCAACCGATAAACCCAGTCATCGCAATCAAAAAGCAAACCATTAAATGTTGTTTGTATGAATTCGTCCGATCTGAGTTCCAGCCGACAAACAATAGAGACGGGACGCCAATGATGGAAGGAATCATCGCTAGCCAGCCGATTTCTAAATTGGTCGTTGCCTGTTCCGATAAGGATTTAATAATGGAAGGCAGCCAGAACGACAAGCCATAAGTGCCTGTATAAGACGTAAAATAGATAAGCGACAACTTCCAGACTTTCACATCCTTCAACATCTCTAGTTTTGAGGCTTTATTGATTTGTTCACTTGCTTTTCGCTCCGCGTTCAATTCGCCTTCGAGCCAGTCTTTTTCTTCTTTCGACAGCCATTTCGCATGTGCCGGCCGATTGGCCAGGTAAAAAATAACGACAACGCCCAAAATTACCGCCGGGATTCCTTCAAGAATAAACATCCATCTCCATCCTGCCATACCGCTCCAGGAAATATGGTCAAGAATCCATGTTGACACAGGGGCGCCAATTAATCCGCCAATCGGCAACGCTAGCAATAAGGCAGCGGTTGCCCGCCCTATTTCACGAGCCCTGAACCAATACGTCAAATACAAAATAATGCCAGGGAAAAAACCGGCTTCAGCAACCCCTAATAGAAACCGGAGGATGTATAACTGGGTAGCCGTCTGCACAAAGCCAGTTACTATAACGATCAATCCCCATGAAATCATAATGCGGGCAATCCATAGGCGCGCCCCCACTCTATGCAACAACATATTGCTTGGGACTTCAAAAAGGAAATAGCCGATAAAGAAAATGCCAGAAAGAAGGCCAAAGACCTCGGACGATAAAGCGAGGTCCGCATTCATTTGCAATGCGGCATAGCCCAGATTCACCCGATCCAAGTAAGCAACAATATACAGAATAAAAATAAACGGAAGAATGCGTTTCATCGTTTTATTCACTGTTCTTTTTTCGATAGAATGCGCCGATTGATTCATAGACGATTTCCCCCTCTTCTTATTCGATCTCTGTTACTCATGTGAACGCTTGTGAAGCTACTATTTTTCAAAACAAAATCTCTTCGTTCGATCCGCTCCTCCTTGAATACATAAACTTACCTCTTTATAAAATTCTGCATTTTCATAAAAACATCCTGCTTTTTATTCAACAATGAAAAAAAGGGCGCCTTCTTAATTAAGAATTGCGCCCGATTAAATGCCTTGAACAAATATCATTCAATTTTTAAATGATATCCATCTTTTCGAAGCAGATATCAATCAATTTTTTAATCATATCAATCAATTTTCGAGTGATATCAATCATTCGACTTCTGCTGATGAAACATCAAACTTCTACTACTTGTTCTTTCTCGCTATTCATAAATAAACCGTGCACCTTGACATGGGAGGGGATCAACGGATGTTGGCGAATGATGTTGACACTTTTTTGTATGCCTTCAGCTACCGTCTCGCTTCCCGCTAACCAATCGCTCACACTACCAGTCGGGAATTCCGGCATGTAATTTTGAAAAAGGGACTCAATCGTCTGGATGTTCTCTTTTACTCGTTCATTATCGTATATTTTGTTTAGTAACTTCTGTTTATCCACTCGGTCCTCTACATTCTCTGTTGTGCCAACAACAAAAATTTCCTCAACTTTTTCCTGATAAACCGCGATGATAATATCTCGCATGACATCGCTGTAAGGGTGTGAAATCTCGGGTCCATAACTGGAAAGAATCAATACATTATTTGGATCGAAATTGGTCGCCTGTTGTAATCGTTGTTCCAAATTTTGATTCATTCCAATTAAAAATAACACTTTTTTGTTTTTATCTAATTTCATCAACTTCACCCCGTTAATTTTTGAAATTTTCCCTTGAGAACCCGGGACTAACGATGAATTGAAGTCCAGCTCTCCCAGTACCCGTCCGGATCTATCGTTGCGAGATGAATCCAGCCATTTTTAACTTTTTTAAAGAATGCGGGATCACGATCGAGCAATCGCTCTACATGTTTCCGCGGCGCCTGGATCACTACTAATAAACGCAGAGGAGCATGATACGCTTCATGATCCGACTTCATGACCGACTGCCACGGAAGCCCGGTTAACAAGTCACTGCTGTTCCCCTGCATGACACCGAGACCAGCCGTTGGCGTTTGAGTCGCTTTATTCCCACTGCCATAATAATGAGGTGCAACAGTAGATGCGTAATATTGTAGATTAATCCATTGGGCAACTGTGCCCGGGCCGGCGATAATATTAGCAAGTATTTCACCATTTTCATCTGCTTGCCAATCGTAGTTGTGCAAAAAGGCCCTTCCCTCAAGATTGCACGCCTTTGTTAGTTCTCGATGGCCAATAATAAACGAAGCGTTACGCGCCAGTCCCCATTCCGGACGTACCTCACTCCAATCTTCCGCAAAGCGCTCTGCCTCATTCTTCGGATCTTTGAGGCGGGAACCCAAATTGGGCAATTCGGCTAATCGCTCTTCATTCGCACGATGACTAACCTGTGGCAGTACGGCTTCGATACGATCAAGTGCGTTTTGAGCCGCCTCTGAAAGCTCAGGAACATACACCCAGCGTAATTCGTCCAGCGTGGTAATATGCTCAGCGGCCACAAAAACAGTGTCCTCCGGAATCAAAATTCCATCTGCACGAAGAGCCTCCCTGACCTGCGGAAGGTTGCCCAGAGTGGCCAGAACGCGCGCATTGAATTCGCCCGATGCCCCTCCGCAAGCGCCACAATCTAACGCAGAAGCATATGGATTATTCGTGCTATGGCTTCCATGTCCACAGATGACCACTAATGGGGCAAACTGCTTGGTGAGCCCCATCATTTGGAGTGCCTGTCGCACATAATGCACTTTCTCTTCCTCGGAAAAACCAACAGGTAATTCGGTTTCAGAAGAGTGTCTGCAATCCAGAGACAGTTCTGTAGAAGGTTTATCCAACCACCTTTCACGAAATTGGCGGAAAATGCGGCCGGCGCTACGTGGAACTAGACTTCGAGCCAACATTTGCAGGCTAAACCAGGGACCTGTTACTTCCGGCAATAATAAATTGGTACCGGGATTTTGTTTCATTTTTTTAAATGTATAGTGAATTGAATCCACCACATTTTGACGCTGTTGATATGGGCCGAATTCACATGAAGACTCTTTTACCTTATGTTTCGGTTCAAGTATGACTGGCAAAGAGGAGTGGGTATGTTCACTTCCTAGTTCACTGGTTTGAATAGGCAGTCCGAAAAAACCAGCCATCCCATACGTCTCAAAAGGACCAGCGTGTTCCAGGTGGCGACGAAAAGGCTCTGAACGAACATCGATGCAAAATACAAATTGTGCTAATGGTGGTTTTCCATTTTTAGTTCCAGGTTTCTTTGATAAAATTTTTCCACTTAGTTGATCCGCGTATGTTTGTTCCCAGGCTTTTAGCCAGAGATTTCTACGAACCATATCATCAAAGCGGCCTGCGAGAGTTACATATTCTTTTTGTTCACTCTTAGACATCTTCGTCCAGTTTTCAATGGGCATGTTCCCCCAATGGACCCAGGCCGCTATTAACGGAACAAGAGACTCCCTTTCTTCAGCTGCTTCCTTAAGAACTTCATGCAAATAAGGTTGAATGAAAGCCCACTCCATAGAGACCCGGACAGCCAAATATTCCGTTAGAAGTAACTTTTCTTGATCAGATTGGCGGGAGCGCCAGAGCATCATTCCCGCCCACCCTGGCAAGGAAAGTAAATGCGCTTCAAGATAGTCGACTATTTCTGACTCATTAATAGCAAGCGCCGCTAATGCTTGTTTTAATCCTTCACTTGCCTCTTGCGGCCAATCTTTTAGTCTTTTGCGTTGGGAGGGACTAAGCGCAGGATCGTGGGGAACAAGCCGGCGCCACGCACGGTAGAAACCTTCTTCACGATTCGGTAGTGACCATGCTGCCTGAGAATCATCTAAGTACAACTTACACCACTTAATTACGTGATGATTTAGCGTTTGAGCCACTATTTCGCCCCGTTGCTGCTCTAGACGCACGCTTAAAGGTTTTACAATAGGTTTCGTTGCATTGTCAGGTTCAATTCCACTTAGCTCCTGTGCGATGTTCTTTACCTCAGTTGCTTCCAATAGGTTGGCAGGCAACTCGTCTAACTGAAGTGCAGCCCGGCAAAATCGTTTGACTTCCTCCTGTGGTAAATGGAACGATTGTACATCAAGCCAGCGTTGAAGCTCCATTTCTAAAAAATCTTCATCGATTTCGCCCCGGTTATATGCGGCCTTGATCATCGTAGCGCTCGGATAGATATCCACATCATGAGTATCTTTAAGCCAGCGTGCCACCTCTTCAAATGAACGTCCTTCAAGCCCTACCCAGGGATGTCTTGCCGCAAATGTAGTAATCGGCCAAAGCGGTGCAATGACCCGACTTGCGGCCTCCACTAAAGCGTTCAGATCAAATTTAGATAAATCAGAAGTCAAGTCTTTGTTTACTTTTTTTACCAAGGTCGATGTTGCATTCATTTGTAATTTCCTCCTCGTGAAATGTATTTCACAAGATAGTTTGGATGACTTTCAACTGTAACAGGATGAGGATCACCCAGGCGCACAAGCCAAAGATAGAGCACAGCGAAAGAACCCGATGAAGCATGACGTCCCAACCATGCTCCTATCGTGCTGCCGGATACTAGGATGAACAGAGCGAAGATCGCTACCAGCATAGATGGCTGTGTATGTTGATATACCGCTTGATGCAACACTCCAGATAAGACGTAATGAATGAAGCCAAACACCAATGCCATTCCTGCTACTACAGAAAATCCCGCCATGCGTTCGATCGTGCCCTGGCCATATGCGATCATCTGTGTCCAGGCAAACGATAGTGACCATCCTAAAATGAGGGAACTTATAAGTTGATAACCCTCACCAGGAGCTGTTAGCCAATAAACAACTCCTACTAAGAGACCTAATACACCCCCTACGACTTTCCAGAAAAATGATAATCGATCTGGTGTCCGGGAGATTCTCTCGTAGTGACGTACCGCAGAACCAGCCTGCATGAACAGACCTGCTTTAAAAAGCCCATGTAATATGAGATGAATAATGGCTGCCTCATAGGCGCCTAATGCACATTGAACGAGCATAAACCCCATCTGCGCAATCGTAGAGGCGACTAACTGACGTTTGTAATCGACTTGAACCAGCATAATTCCGGTTCCGAGTAAGACTGATATGCCAGCCAGGACAAGTAGAAAAATCTGAGCGAAATCACCAGACAAAAGCGGTGCGAATCGGGTCAGCATAATTCCGCCGACATTCACGAATCCTGCATGCATGACTGCGGAAACAGGTGTCGGAGCAACCGCTGAATCTAACAGCCAGCGATGGAATGGCCATTGTGCGGCTGGTATCACCACTGCCAGTACGAGCAACAGATTGATCCCTGTCCGCTCCCAGGAGTCAAGTTGCCTTAAACCGTCATCGGATATCGCAAGTGAGAACTGCCAGTGTCCCGAAACTTGCGCTAGCCAGATGATTGCTACGAACGAAAACAGCCAGCTAAGCAGGAACTGGCGGCCGGAAAACGAAGCCGCTTTTCTGGCTACTTGCCACTCTCTGTTTAATCCAATGAGCAATGTCATTCCGAGTAATGTGGCCGCCCAACAGGCTAATAGCAAACGAAAATCATTACATAGCCAGGTCATTGAGGCAGCACCTGTCGTGAGTGTCAAAAGGGCAAAATATTTACGATAAGATCGTTCACCAAGTAAGTAACGTACCGAATAACGCTGTACAATCAAGCCGATCGTCAGAATGAAAAAGGCCATCAACCAGCCGAGTGCATCGAAATGCCACGGACCGAAAATCCCATTCGTATGATTCGTTATAAGAGATACAAGAGCGGTCAATGCAGGGAGTGTGATGATGCCGGTGTGTATACGAACAAAAGTTAAGGGAACCCGCGGATGTAACAGCAATACTGCGCTAAGAGCGGCGACTGCAAGTGATACAAAAAACATTGTCGTTAATGATAAGAAATTCAGCATCTAATTCCCCCCTATCGATAAAACTTGAGTGTGCCATCTAAAGATTTAAACGTGATCGTAAAAACAAAGGATATTTCCTTCATTTTTGTTTCGTTCCTCTCCTGCTTCACTTGTTATTCGGGCAATAAAAAACCGACAATTTTTAGAATGTAGACGGACCTGAGCCGCCATTCTAAAGCTGCCGGTTTATCTTCAACTAACCTTAACCGTTTTTTGAAGATCTCCCTTTACCTTTAATTTTTCAACTTTTTCTCTAAATCATTTTGCAATTTAAATACCATCACCCGTTCTCCTGTACGAGTGCTTATATCTGTGTAAAAACTTTTTACGTATTCCCCGGTGAAAGTGAGAATAATTTGTTTTAAAGTTTCTTCACCTGACTCAACGAGATCCGATCTCAATCTTTTAACAGATAATATGCCTTCTTTCGTTTCACAAACTGCATATTCAGCAGGAGTCAGAATGCCACGTAAAACGACGATCACCATATCGCGTAAAATGTCCGTCTTAACGGACACTGAACCACGTCCAAGAAAATCTTTCTCCCATTGGGTGATCGCTTTACTTATTTCTGCTTCGATATATCCTTTTGTCTTATTCATAATAGCCCCCTAAAAAAACAAAAAACGGTATACTCCCCATACTAGTCCACTAGCTGAGAAATATACCGATTTATCTTATTCTTTCCTTCTTTATTTTACTTACCGCTTTTTCATCTTCATCAATTTTAATGTATTGACAACATGCTAAAGCAGTTATTCGTAAAGAAGTTAAAAATAACATCTATCGATTACTACGATTCGCTTTTCTATATTTATATATACATGAAAAAATAACGCTCGTCAATATTTTATGATCAAAAAGGGCTTTATGACTCTAACACTTAATGTTTTACGACTTTTCGAATCGCTGCTTTGCTTTTGTTACCGGCTTTATCTTTCGCGTAGACGTAAACGTTTGTGCCGGCTTTTTGGGTCTTGATTTTGACACTGTAGTATCCTTTGCTGTTAACTTTACCCGTGCCGATCGTTTTTCCTTTCGCTCTGACTGTAATAGAGGCATTGGCTTCCGCTTTCCCTTTTACGACTTTATCGTTGTCATCGATTCTGTAAATCGTCGGTTTGACCGGGGCAATGACGTCTTTAACTATTACCGTAGTTGCTGAACTTACATTTCCTGCCTTGTCTTTTGCGGTAACCGATAATTTCGTCCCTGCTTTTTGCGTGCTAATTTTAACGGAAAATGTCCCTTTGGAAGATGCCTTTGCATTTCCGAGCGTTTTCTTTCCGGCTTTAACCGTCACCGTTGAGTAAGCTTCTGCCTTGCCCGTCACGACTTTATCATTATTGTCGACTTTATTAACGATCGGTTTGGACGGGGCGGCGGTATCGACATATGAAGCGAAAAGCGCATAGAGATCATCTTCTGTATTGTTATCGAGCATGTCATTATCAAAAGCGGCAACGTAATATGTGCCTGCTTTTTTCACTTCCCACGCTTCATATAACGCTCCCTCGTCATATTCCCAGCCTACTAACTCCAAATTTCCGCTATCTTTAAAGTCCTTTTCAGTCACCGCGTACATTAAATCGATTGCATCCGAATTCGTCGCCCCACCAAGGACCAATGTACCTTTTGATACCTTTATTTTATAGAAGTCGACATCGTCATATGGAAGGAACTGTCCGATTACCGTTTTATCCCGCGGCAAGGTGTTGGCCATTGAAAAATCATCATTCGACTCGGACTCAAATGCGTAGTCATCGTCGCTACTGGAACTTTTCTTGCTGAATGCTTTATAACCTTTTTGTACATTCGGTGAATGAAAGACGTTCAGCCCGGAAGGTTTATTGAAATGGTTCATTTTAAAAGAATGATGAATCAGCTTGCTTTGGACTTCGTTCTTCAACTGAGCCTTTACTGCTTCATGACGGTTGACCTGTGCGTGGGCTGTTGTGCTTAAGGTTAATGATGAAACCAACACCCCTGCTCCGATTATCGATGCGATCCCCGTTTTCTTCATTTTCTCTCTCCCTTATCTTCCTATTTTTGGACTAGCGTTCTGTTAATTTTATCCTATATAGACAAACTTTTTCCATGATTTTCGTTCGACAAAATCGCTGGAAATCCGCGCACAACAAAGCTGCCGATTATGGCAGCTTACATCAACAGCCTGATAATTACCGCTTCTGATCAGAAACAATATGTATGTCGATTCCCGAAGTATACCTCATAATCGTATTAACGATGGAACCTTTTCTTATTTCTTCCCACCGGCTTCTGGCGGATTGGCCTAAAATAATCTGAGTCACGCTATGTTCGGCTGCAACATCCGTAATCGCCTTTGCAATCTGGCGCTTATTCATTTGTTCCACAATAAAACGGGCATTAAATTGAGCAGCGAGTTTCTTCCAATCTTGAATTTTTCTCCAATCTTCCGCTGACCGGTTCATAGAAGCTTCCTTTGCGACATGCAAAATGATGAGCTCTGTTTTGAGCCTGCTGGCCATTCTCCATCCGCGTCGTATCAACTTTTCCGCATTGCCCCCGTGCTGCACACATACCATGATTTTTTCATTGATCCCTGTAGGACCAGTCAATTGTCCACTTTTCTTTTTTGCTTTTTCAATACGTTCATCTACATCATCCGCTACTTCCCGCAGGGAAAGTTCGCGCAACGCGCCAAGGTTGCTTTTTGTAAAAAAATGA